>CAJLBJ010000016.1 GCA_905204935.1 uncultured Lactobacillus sp. | reverse complement strand
TTCGAACTCACGACCGTTCGCTTAGAAGGCGAATGCTCTATCCAGCTGAGCTACCGAACCAACAACATCAATTATTATAAGGCATCTAAGAGAAGTTGTCAAACAATATTTAAAAAATAAAATTATTTGTTTTAAAAATAAAATCTTACTTTAACTATAAGTGACGTCATTCATTATTTTAATAAAATAAGAAAAAAGTAATCTTGCTTGCGATTTCTTTTTTTGTTATGCTTTTCATAAAAAAGAAAGGATGTGATAACGTGGTTTTAGAAGTTAAAAATTTAGTGAAACAATTTGGAGACTATACCGCAGTAAATCATCTATCGTTCAAAATTGATGACGGTTGCATTTTTGGTTTGATTGGCCAAAATGGAGCTGGCAAGACAACGACTTTTAGATTAATTTTAGATTTTTTAAAGGCAAATGAGGGTGAAGTTTTATGGAATGGTCAGCCCTTAAAACAAGTGAGTAATGATATAATTGGTTATTTACCAGAAGAGCGTGGCTTGTATCCTAAGACAACTATTCGTGATCAACTTTTATATTTTGCGGGTTTGCGAGGAAAGACACGTGCAGAAATTGAGCCACAAATTGATGGTTGGTTAGAGCGATTTAAAGTTAAAGGCAAAAAAAACGATAAAGTCAAGATGTTGTCTAAGGGTAATCAACAAAAAGTACAATTGATTGCGACTTTGATTCATGAACCTAAATTAGTAATTTTAGATGAGCCATTCAGCGGGTTAGACCCAGTTAATGCTGATATTTTGATGGATGGTATTTTGGAACTCAAGAAAAAGGGTGCTTGTGTATTATTTTCAAGTCATAACATGAATAATGTTGAAAAATTGTGTGATCATTTGGTAATGATTCGTAATGGGCAACCCGTTTTAAACGGTAAAGTCAGTGAGATTCGCGAAAGCTTTGGTAAAACAAAACTATATTTACAAGCACCAGTTACTAAAGAGGAACTATTGGCCTTTCCAGCTGTTAAATCTGTTGAAATATTGGCTAATGGCAGTTTTGATATAACATTAAGTGATCCTAACGCAGGGCCTGAAATCTTTGCTTATGTAACTAAAGATGGTTATATTCCGATGTTTAGTCAACAGCCGCCAACGTTAGAAGAAATATTTAAGATTAAGGCAGGTGAGCCAAATGAATTCTAAGCTTTGGATTGTTGCACTGGATGTATATAAAAAGACGATTAAATCACCTTCTTTTATCATTATGATACTGGCCCCGATAATTTTATTGATATTAGGTTATATGGGGATGGAGTTTTTTACTAAGGCTTCTAGTGCGCAAAAAATTGGTATTTATAGTCAACAAACACAAGTAGTACAGGCTGTTAAACAATTTAAAAACGATGATTATAAATTTAAACAAGTTAATTCTATTAAACAAGCTCAAACAGAAATTAAAAACGATAAACTTGATTATTACTTAGTTTTAGACGTTAAACAAGATAAAATTAATGCAACTTTGTATGGTGAAGAATCACCTGGAAATACTTTAAAGAATAGTTTGACTCAAAGTTTGACAATGCTTCAATCTAGTTTACGTGCACGTTCTTTGAATTTGACTAGTCAGCAAGTTGCCAGTTTATCTGAGCCAGTAATCGTACAAAACAAGATGATTCGCTATGATGATAATGGTCAAGCAAAAGCTAGCAAAGATAATTCGGATACAAGGTTTGCGATTGGCTATGCAGCTTGTATCATTGCTTTTATTATCATCATGACTTATGCACAAATTATTGCTCAAGAGATAGCTAGCGAAAAAGGTATGCGTATCATGGAAGTAATTTTATCAAGCGTTAAGGCACAAACGCATTTTTATGGTAAGCTTTTAGGTGTGCTTTTGTCAGCTATAACACAGTTTGCGATATTGCTTGTGTTGTATGGCGGATTTTATTTAGTTAAACGCGACACTTTAGAACAATTGAATTTAAATTTTAATTTTTCTGGTTTTACACCTGGATTTTTAGGATTAGTTATTGCATATGTATTTATCGGTTGTTTATTGTATAGCGTATTAGCTGCTTTATGTGGTTCGTTGGTTAATCGCTCGGAGGATACGGCTAAAGCAATTGTACCAGTAACATATTTAAGTTTAATTGGCTATTTAGTTGGTTTGGTATTAGGTGCCAATAAACCAGATAATATTTTAGTTCAGATTTGTGGTTATGTGCCATTTTTATCATCATTTGTTGAACCGATTCGTTTAGCAAATGGTGTAGTTAGTCCAGTTGAAAATATTTGTTCTTTAGGCTTAAGCATCATAACATTGATAGTATTGACAATTTTTTCAGCTAAAATGTATAAATCAAATGTTTTGATTTACAATCAAAAAGGTGTCTGGGCTGCGCTAAAAGATAGTATAGCATTGATGAAAAATGAAAAATAAAGGTATAGATCAGGCAAATGTCTGATCTTTTTTAGACTTAAAATTAGCTAAGCGGTATAATAAAAGTAAGACGTTCAAGGTGGTGAAGGTATGGTAAAAAAGTTTAGTGAACGCTTGGCATGTGAACGGTATGTAGCACGTAAATTGGAGCATTATATCGCTGAAAATGAATTAGCTCATCAAGATAATCCTGATATACATGTTCGAGTTTTTACCTTAGAAATTTTGATAAGTGAGGGTTGGCATGAAAAAATCGATGATTTAGAGGCCTTTTTAGCGATTCGCGGTCAAAAGTTACAAGCTAATCATTTTTATATTGCGTTGCTGATGGGCAAATTAGATGAAGCAAGGCAAACCTTTACCAAGCAAAGCTTCAGATATGTTGATTGTGCAGCTTTAGAGGAAATAAAGTTACGACAGTTTTTTGGCAATCCACTTTTTGGTTTCACTAATAAAAAAGACTTGTTAGCTTTTTGTTCTAATTTATTGACGATAGCCGCACGTAATATGACAGAATTTATTAGTGAGAGTTTAAAAAATGATGCATTTTTAGTAAGATATACTAAGACCTTTTTTGATGCTAAACTCAACTTGGTAACAATTGTTTTTCAATGCGATGCACAGCAATGGTTAAATCATCAAACTTTGATTAAACTTTGTCATAGATATCGTGCTGATATAATTTGTGGTCGATTACAATCTCAAAAAACAAAGCAAGTTTTACGTTTGAGTTTACATCTGTAACTTTGTGAGTAGGAGAAAAATATGATGAAAATAATTACGGCACCAGCTAATCCTAACGTTAAAGAATGGAAAAAATTAAGCACGAAAAAAGGACGTTTGAACCAAGAGCGTTATTTATTAGAAGGTTGGCATCTAGTCAAAGAAGCTTTTGTTGCTCAAGCAGAAATTTTACAAGTAATTGTAACTAATGATTTTATTTGGCCAGAGCAAGTAGATTTAGAAAATTTAGATGTTTTTCAAATTACGCCTGAGATTGCTAAAATTTTAAGTCAAACACCTAGTCCTCAGGGAATTTTTGTGACTGTTAAGTTGCCTAAAGCGCAGTTGATTCCTAAACAAGCAACTGGAGCATGGCTATTTTTAGATGGGGTACAAGATCCAGGAAACATTGGAACAATGGTTCGAACTGCAGATGCGGCAGGTTTTAGTGGAGTTGTTTTTGGAGAAAATACCGCAGATCCATACCAACCAAAAGTTACACGTGCGATGCAGGGAAGTCAGTTTCATTTGCATTTAGTAAAGGCGTCTTTAATCGAATGGATAGATGCTTTTCAAGCTAAAAACTTACCGGTTTTTGGAACAGAATTAAATCAAGATGCAAAAAGTTATGATCAAGTGGGACAATATAGCGATTTTGCTTTGATCATGGGTAATGAAGGAAATGGAATGAGCTTTGAGCTTTTAAAACAAACTTCTTTAAATCTATATATTCCAATCAAAGGACAAGCAGAATCGTTAAATGTAGCAGTGGCTGCAGGAATTTTAATGTTTAAATTAAAACGTTGATTGTTAAATTTCTTTAATGATTCTTGCTTTATGATGTTTTTTAGTTGTCACTAGTAAATGAAGGTAGTATGATACCATTAAGAAATGTACTGGATTATTAATAGTAACAAGTGAGGTAAAATAGCATAGATGAAGAACAATGAATGGCGTAAGGATCAAGAGTATATGAGCTATGTTAGCGACCTTTTGAGTAAACCAGAAGTTAAGAAATTGAGCAATTACATGCAACATCACCATACGACTAGATTAGAACACAGTATTACGGTTTCATATTTAAGTTATAAATTAGCTAAAAAATTCCACTTAGATGCTAAAGCAGTTGCACGTGCTGGTATATTACATGACTTGTTTTATTATGATTGGCGTGTAACCAAGTTTGATCGAGGAACACATGCTTTTGTGCATCCACGAATTGCGTTGCGTAACGCCGAAAAATTAACAAAGTTAAGTTCTTTAGAAAAAGATATTATAATTAAACATATGTGGGGAGCTACGATTTATCCACCTAAGCATTTAGAAGGTGTCATTGTTTCGTTAGTTGATAAGTATTCTGCAACAGAAGAATATACAGGGCATTTGCTAAAGAAATATGTTACTGTTTTAAATAAAGCATCGATACATTAAGATAAATGTTTAGCGAAGGTTCGTCACCATTTTAAAGGAACGAACCTTTTTAAATTAAGATGGGGAGAGAAAAATCATGACAGAACAAAAAAACACTTTTAAAATGTGTCCAAAATTTGAAAAGACTTTTGGAATTTTAGGTAAGAAATGGAATGGTTTAATTATCGAAGTCTTATTGACTGAAGGACCACAACGTTTTAAAGATTTAGCACAAAAAATTGATAAATGTAGCGACCGCGTCTTGACCGAGCGCTTAAAAGAACTTGAAAATGAGGAGTTAGTGCAAAAAGTTGCATCTGATCAAGGGTGCCGAATGTGTTATTGTTTAACGCCACGTGGTGAAGATTTAAAGCAAATTATGGATGCAGTACATGCTTGGGCAGAAAAATGGTATTCTTGCTCTTAAGCATAAATTCAAGGGTTGACGTTGATTGATTTAGCGTTTAAACTAAAAACTATAATATTAAGAGCGTAGATAGAAAAGTAGTAGGTCAAGGAAGATGTTTCAGAGAAAAGCCGGTAGCTGAGAAGGTTTTAGCATTGATTGATTGAATTCGTTTCTAGAGTGACTGTGGGAAATAACAGTCCGGGATCTCCCGTTAACAGTTGTTAAGTGTCACTAGATGTAGTGAAACAAGGGTGGTACCGCGAAGCCTCGTCCCTTTTAGGGGGATGAGGCTTTTTTGCGCTGATGATGAAAGGATGAGAATGATGGATTTAAGGAAGAAATTAGAAGAATTGAAGCATAATGGATTAAACGATATCCAAAGTGCAAAAGATTTGGGGAAAATCAATGATATTCGAGTTAATCTGTTAGGAAAAAAAGGACCGATTACAGAAGTTTTACGCGGTATGCGTGATTTGTCAGCTGAAGAACGACCACAGGTTGGAAGTTTTGCAAATAAGATTCGTGATGAACTAGCCCAAGCAATTGCTAAGCGTAAAGAGGAATTAGAGTTAGAAAAAATCGCTGCTAAATTAGAACAAGAAACAATTGATGTAACTTTACCAGGCATACAAGTTAAGCAAGGTCAAGCACATGTTTTGACTCAAATTATTGATCAAATCGAAGAACTTTTTTTAGGAATGGGTTATCAAATCGTGGATGGACCTGAAGTAGAAGAAGATCATTATAATTTTGAAATGTTAAATCTTCCTAAAGATCATCCAGCCCGTGATATGCAAGATACATTTTATATTACAGAACAAATTTTGATGCGGACACAAACTTCGCCCGTTCAAGCACGAACAATGGAAGTGCATGACTTTAGTAAAGGTCCACTCAAGATGATTTCACCTGGAAAAGTTTATCGACGTGATACAGATGATGCAACGCATTCACATCAATTCCATCAAATCGAAGGACTAGTTATTGATAAAAATATTACAATGGCAGATTTAAAGGGTACATTAGAATTGATTGCCAAAACTGTTTTTGGCAAGGAGCGTGAAATTCGTATGCGTCCAAGCTATTTTCCATTCACAGAACCATCAGCAGAAGTTGATGTTTCATGTTTTAAATGTGGTGGTAAAGGCTGCAATGTTTGCAAAGGAACCGGTTGGATTGAAGTTTTAGGTTCTGGAATGGTTCATCCTAATGTTTTGAAAATGGCAGGAATTGATCCAGAAGTTTACGGTGGCTTTGCTTTTGGCTTAGGTCCAGACCGCTTTGCGATGCTTAAATATGGTGTTGAAGATATTCGTGATTTTTATTTAAATGATGCACGATTTTTACAACAATTTTCTCAGAAAGGCTAGGATGAAGAGATGAAAGTTTCAACAAAATGGTTAAATGAATATGTTGATATTGCGGATTTAGATTTAGAACAATTAGCTGAAAAAATTGAACGGACAGCAGTTGAATTGGATGAAAATTATTGTATGGCAGATGGTCTAAAAAAGATTGTGGTCGGACATATTTTAAGTTTAGAACCTCATCCAGATTCTGATCATTTGAATGTGTGCCAAGTCGATGTAGGTCAACAAGAACTTTATCAAATTGTATGTGGAGCACCAAATGTTGCAGCAGGGCAAAATGTAATTGTAGCCTTACCAAATTCATGGATTGCAAATCATACAAAAATTAAAAAATCAAAGATGCGTGGTATTGTGTCTCAAGGAATGATCTGTTCTTTACAAGAGTTAGGTTTTAACGAAAGTGTTGTTCCTAAAGAATATGCTGAAGGAATTTATATTTTACCTGCGGACTGTGTTGCAGGGACAGAAATTTTTGAAATTTTAGGCATGGACGAACGTATTTTGGGTGTTGATATTACACCTAACCGTGCGGATTTATTAAGTATGCGAGGCGTTGCGCATGAAGTTGGTGCGATGTATGGACGCAAGGTTAATTTACCACATCCAACTGTTGAAGAAAGTGTTGATGAAAACATTGCTGATTATGTGAATGTGCAAGCACCATCAGATTTAGCTGCGCCGTATATGATGCGTATCATCAAGGACGTTAAAATTAAAGAAAGTCCAATTTGGCTGCAAAAACGTTTATGGAATGCTGGTATTCGTCCTGCAAATAACGTAGTTGATGTGACAAATTATATTTTATTAGACTATGGACAACCTTTACATTCATTTGACTATGACAAGTTGGGTAGTCAAAATGTGGTAGTTCGTTTAGCTCATGAAGGTGAACAATTAGAAACACTTGATGGTGAAAAACGTACCTTACAAAAAGATGATATTGTAATTACAAATGGCAATATTCCTGTAGCTTTAGCAGGAACAATGGGTGGTGCTAATACAGCGGTTGATGCTCAAACAACAACAATTGCACTAGAAGCTGCCGTTTTTGATCCTAAGCGAATTCGTAAAACTTCACGCCGAGAAAACTTACATTCTGAAGCAGCAACACGCTTTGAACGTGGTATCAATATGGAAACAGTTCAAGAAGCGCTTGATGCTGCTGCGCAAATGATTGCACAACTCGGTGAAGGTCAAGTAATTAAAGGCGTTGCAAGTGCGAATAATACAGTTTATAAACGGCCAAACATTGAACTTAGTTTGACTAGGGTTAATGATGTTTTAGGAACAAAATTAGACATTCAAGAAATCAGCCAAATTTTTACTAACTTAGGTTTTGAACATGAAGTAATAAATGATCAGTTCGATGTACAAATTCCTGCTAGACGTTGGGATATTACGATTGGGGCTGATTTGATTGAAGAAATCGCACGACTTTATGGATATGACAATTTACCAACGACTTTGCCTGTTGGTCCAACTACAGCTGGAAGTTATACACCAGAACAAAGCTTAATCAGACAAACGCGCAAGATTTTAGAAAGTAGTGGCTTAAGTCAAGCAATTTCTTATGGATTAACTACGCAACAAAAGGCACAACGTTTCTTGTTAGAAGACGATGTTTACCCAACTGATCTTGCATTACCAATGAGTTTGGATCATACTACTTTACGAATGAATTTGGTGAGTGGACTATTAGATGATGCCGCTTATAATATGGCGCGAAAAGTTTCAAATGTTGCCTTATATGAACAAGGAAGAGTTTTTTATCGCTATAAATCAGATAGTCGTCCAAAAGAAATTGAACATGTAGCGGGAATTTTGATGGGAGATTTCCAAACTGATAGCTGGAATGGTCAAAAACAATCAGTTGATTTTTATCTAACTAAAGGAATTGTTGAAAACTTGTTAGAAACGCTTGGATTAGCACAAGAAATAACTTATCGTGCAACAGCTAGTTATCTAGAACTTCATCCGGGACGTAGTGCAAAGATTTATGCAGATGATACTTTAATTGGCTTTATCGGTGAGGTTCATCCATCTTTAGCTAAAGAATTGAAATTAAAACGCGTATACGTATTTGAATTAGATTTAGAAAAGATTATGGCTTTACCTAAGCGAGATGTGATTGCAACTACAATTTCTAAATATCCAAGTATTAGTCGTGATATTGCTTTAGCTGTTCCACATGAAATTACCAATGCTCAAATTGTCGAATGTATTAAGAATTATGGGGGCAAATATCTTAAAGAAGTTAAGTTATTTGATCTTTATCAAGGCGAACATATTGCTAAAGGTTTCAAGTCATTGGCTTATAGCTTAGTTTATAGTAATCCACAAGCAACTTTGGTAGATCAAGAAGTCAATGAAGCTTTTAATAAAGTTGTAGCTAAATTACAAGAAGAACTAGAAGTTAGTGTTCGTTAACTTAAAAACCACTGTTTATGGCGGTTTTTATCTAGTTAGAAAATTGCGTTTGGATATGCTCTAGAGTATAATAATAGGGCATAAAATAAATAAGGAGGGGTAGTGTGGACAATCAACCAGAGAATAAAAATCCGCAAGAACAGCCAAAACAAGCTCGTAAAATTATTTGGATTGTAGCTGCGATGGTGGTATTGATGTTTGTTTTAATTGGCAGTTTTGGCTATAATTATGTTCAATCTGCACTTAAGCCACTTGATCCTAAGTCGCATAAAAAAATTCAGGTAAAAATTCCGATTGGTAGTACTAACAAACAAATTGGTGTGATTTTAGAAGAAAAAAAAGTAATTAAAAATGGGTTTATTTTTGATTACTATGTTCGGACTAAGAAATTTGCTAGTTTTAAAGCTGGATATTACGAATTAACGCCTTCGATGACACTGACGCAAATAGCTCAAGAATTACAAAAAGGTGGTGCCAATGCGCCAATTAATTCAGGTAAAGTATTAGTACGTGAAGGTGTAACAGCCGATGAAATCGGAGATGTAATAGCGACGAATACACGTTTTAGTAAAAAAGATTTCTTGGATTTATTAAATAATCCAAAATTTGTGACGCAATTAAAAAATACGTATCCGGAATTATTAACGTCCGCACTAGCCGCACAAAACGTTAGATATCGTTTAGAAGGATATTTGTATCCCGCAACATATACGGTAAGCAAAAAAACAACTTTGAAACAATTGATAGAACAAATGGTGGCAAAAAGCAATGAAATGTATGCTCCATATTTTGCACAAATTAAGCAAAAAGGTTGGAGCGTTCAGACAGCATTGACGCTAGCGTCTTTGGTTGAACGAGAAGGCGTAACGGATGATGATCGTCAAAAAATTGCCGGAGTTTTTGAAAATCGTTTGGAAAAAGGAATGATGATTCAATCTGATATCTCGGTTTTATATGCTTTAGGCACACACAAGAAAAATGTCACTTATGACGATTTGAATGTTGATTCTCCATATAATCTTTATAAGAATCAAGGTGTTGGCCCGGGACCGTTTAATAATCCAAGTATTACTTCGCTACAAGCAGTCTTAAATCCTAAAGATAAAGATAAGGGGTATTTATATTTTATTGCCAATTTAAAGACGGGAAAAGTTTACTTTTCACAGACTTATGAACAACATCAAGAATTGACGAAAAAATTAGCAAAAGATAATGATGCATAATGTAATATAAAATGCTTTTTGGGAGGAATTTTTATGGCACAGCAAAAAAACGCTCTAAAACATCCAATAATAATCGGGGTGACGGGAGGATCTGGTAGTGGAAAGACTTCGGTTTCACGAGCAATTTTTGAAAAATTAGGTGATCATTCTATCTTACGAATTGAGGAAGATTCGTATTATAAGAGTCAAGACGATAAACCAATGGAACAACGAGTAAGTGTGAATTATGATCATCCAGATGCATTTGATACTGATTTATTAATTGAACAGTTGACAGAGCTGTTGAACTATCGTGCCATTGACAAACCAGTATATGATTATACTATTCATACCCGTAGCAAAGAAACAGTTCATGTTGAACCAAAAGATGTGATTGTATTGGAAGGGATCTTAGTTTTAAATGATCCACGCTTGCGTGATTTAATGGACATTAAGATTTTTGTCGATACGGATGATGATATTCGTATTATTCGTCGAATTAAGCGGGATATGGAAGAACGCGGGCGTTCACTTCAATCTATCATTGATCAATACATGAAGACTGTTAAACCAATGTATCATCAATTTATTGAACCAACTAAACGTTATGCTGATGTTATTGTGCCAGAAGGTGGCGAAAATGAGGTAGCAATCGATTTATTGGTAACTAAGGTTAAAGATATTTTGACAAAATAAATGAATTTTTTTAAACATTCATGCTATAATCATGATAGTTTAATTATAGATTTTTAAATGAAGAGAGGTATTGTAATGGCTGAGCAAAAGACTTATCCAATGACTGAAGAAGGTAAAGCAAAGTTAGAAGCTGAATTAGAAGAATTACGGACAACTAAACGTGCTGAGATTATTGAACGAATTAAGATTGCGCGTTCTTTTGGAGACTTGTCAGAAAACTCTGAATATGAAGCAGCAAAAGATGAACAATCTTTTGTAGAAGGACGTATCAAAGAAATTGATCATATGTTAAATCATGCAGTTATCATTGATAATGCACATATTGCAGCTGGTGAAGTTGCAGTTGGTAAGACGGTAACATTCCAAGAAGATGATGATGAACCAGAAACTTATCAAATCGTAGGTGCTGCTGAAGCTGATCCGTTTGCGGGTAAGATTTCAAATGAATCACCGATTGCAATGGGCTTGATTGGTCATACTGTTGGGGAAGAAGTGGATATCGATACCCCAGGTGGAGCAATGACAGTTAAAATTTTAGAAGTAAAATAAACTATTAAAGAGTATAGCGTGCTATGCTCTTTTTTCTTAAAGAAATGGGGTAAAAAATATGATTGAAAACGAAATGATTAAGCGACAACTAAACCATAAGACGATTCGGGCATTTAAGCCGCAAAAATTAACGGATGAATAGTTGACTACTTTATTTGAAGTCGCACGCCAAACGGCAAGCTCGATGTTTAACCAACAATTTTCTATTATTCGGGTAACAGATTCTAAAAAAAGACAACAAATTAGAGAAATATGTAATCAGCCATATGTAGGACAAAACGGTGAGTTATTAATTTTTGTAGTTGATTTGTATCGTAACTACATGATTCGAAAACAAAAAGGTAATGATGCCGGGCGCTTGCATACTACAGATGTATTTATGCAAGGGGTATCGGATACATTATTGGCAGCACAAAATGTGACTAATGCAGCTGAAAGTATGGATTTAGGCTGTGTTTACTTAGGGAGTATTCAAAACGATTCTCAAAAGGTGATTGATATTTTGAATTTGCCTAAATTAACATATCCTTTACTTGGAATGCAAATAGGGATTCCTGACCAACAGCCACAACTCAAACCACGCTTGCCTTTAAAATTTACGTGTTTTGAAGATGAATATGGTTATAATTATCAATTAGAAGATCTAGTAGAATATGATAAGGTAGTCAATACGTATTATGATTTACGTGATACTAATCAACGTGTAGATAGTTTTACATATCAGATTAATTCGGCTAAATTAGACCGACAAATTACTACACGTGATAATATGTTAGAAACTTTGCATCGTCAAGAATTATGTTGGAAATAAAAAATAGATTTTCTCTACTGGGATGAAATGTAGAGAAAATCTATTTTTTGTGGCTATGAATCTATAAAAACTAATAATTTTTTAAAATAAAAAAATGAAACTAGAACTAAAAATACAACTAATTAAAAATAATAAACATAGACTTAAACTAATCCATGCTTTACCGATTTTTTGACGCAAATTATTACCACATAAGATGCAAAATAACAGACAACTCAAGGTAAAAAGCAAAAAGATACTTTTTAGAGGCGCAAAGATGTCAAGCAAAAATAAAGCACATAATAATAATAGATTGCGCCAGTTCTTATACCAAAGAATTGTTCCAAAAAAAGCACTACGATATGAAAAACTACGATTCTTAGGTAAGATATTAAATTTGATAACGACGGATAATATCCATAAAACATATAGAGTTATTCCGATAATAATAACAATCCTAGTGTTCATAGGCCAAGTCCTGTTTATTTAACGTTAGCAAATAAATTTGTCAATTTAGTCATAAATTCATTTAAGAAGCGTTCTTTATCAACGTTAACCGCTGCTTGAGTAAATTTAGCCGGTTCATTGATACGTGTTTCATCGCCGATTGTTCGTCCCGCAAATGGTGCTTTTGTATCAACCTTCATGTTAAGTTTGATTGTTTCAACCAATGATGGATCAACAGCTACAGCAACTGCTAATGGATCATGCAAGGCACATCCGCCTAAATGAGGGCTTGTAACCTTATAAGCATCGATGTAATAGTCAACAATATCAGCAAATTTTTCTCCAGCCAAAGTATTCAAATCACGCCATTGTTGTGTTTCTTTTGTAGTTAACAATGTACGTGTAGTTACATCAAGGCCAACCATGGTTAAACGAAGATTGCTACGGAAAACTTCATCGGCAGCTTCTGGATCTTGATTGATATTGGCTTCTGTTACAGGAGTAACATTACCAGGCACGCACAATGCACCGCCCATCAAGGTTACATTGCCGATTAAATCAATGATGCTAGGATCTTTTTTGATGGCAGCAGCTAAGTTGGTCAATGGACCTGTTGGAACGATAATTAAGTTTTCTTGATATTCATGAGCTGCTTGGATAAAGAAATCCACACCAGACATAGTTTCAACACAACGTTTAGCCTTAGGAATTTGGACTTCGCCGATGCCATTTTTACCATGAATTTGCGCACTGATTGGCATTACTTCAAAAGAAGTAGTTGTTGAAGAATGTGAAAGTCCGGTATAAACAGGAACTTCCGGGTGACCAAGCAACTCAAGTAAATCTAAGCTGTTTTGTACACCATTTTCGACTAAGACATTACCATATGAACCAACGATTCCAATCAAATCACATTCCGGAGTAGCTAGTGCATAAGCAATAGCCATTGCATCGTCAATTCCTGTATCTAAGTCTAAAATCATTTTGTATTTAGCCATGATAAACACTCCTTACGAGATAAATATTTCTGTTTACTCTTATAGTTTAGCAAAAAAACTAATTTTTTTCATTAAGTCTTGAAATAATCATAATAACTAAGTAGAATTTATTGCTGACAGAGACCAAATTAAGGTATCATAAAAGATACAAGAGGCTTTTAAAAAGCCAAACGAAAGGATGAAGCTCATGCAACAAGCAGACCTTTTGACATTTTTAGAAAATGGCTTAGGACAGTTAGATTTCGATGGCGATTTAGATTTAGGATGGCAAAAAAAAGAACGGACATTTAGTATTGATTTGATTTTTTATGCGCAAAACAACGATCATCAAGAAATCACAGATAGTGAAGGTGTTTTGTCTAATGAAGAAATTATTACTTTTGTGGATTCTATTTTGATATATGATGAACAAAAATTTGATCCAAGCATGGTTCAACAAGATTATTTGATTTGTTTGCCATTTGCAGGCAAGCAAGGGTGGAGTCTAGCATATGGTCAAGCTTTTTTGACCTATTTGCAGATTATTTTAGATAATGGGCAGTCTGATTTATTGGATTTCTTGAACAATTCGGAAGCGGAAATCTTTGAATTGGAATGGTCTAAAGACGAATTTGCTAAGATTTTAGCTGCAGAAGAAAAGCAATTACAAAATCAACGCTTATTATACCCAAAGTTTTAAAGGAAGTGGATTTATAGTGGAATGGACACAACTATCAGTCAAAACAACTAACGAGGCAAGTGAAGCTGTTTGCAATATCTTGCTGGAAGCAGGTGCACAAGGTGTTCAAATTGACGATAGCGATTATGCCCACCAAGTGGTAGTGATGACATATTTTACGGCACAAACACCTTTATATCAAAGCGTGGCGCAATTAGAGGCTAAGATCAAGAATTTACGTCAATATGGTTTAGATCCAGGGCAAGCACGAGTTTTATTAGAAAATCTCAATGATGATTCGTGGAGTCATGAATGGAAGAAATATTATCAGCCAATTCGCTTGGATAGATATCTGACAATTGTACCAAGTTGGACAGATTATCAAGCTAGTCAAATTGATGAAAAAATTATTCGCTTAGATCCAGGAAAAGCTTTTGGGACAGGGACACATCCGACAACGCGCTTAGCTTTGCAAGGCTTGCAACAAGTTTTACTTGGAGGCCAAAGTATGATTGATGTTGGAGCTGGTTCTGGAGTGTTAAGCATTGCAGCTAAGCTATTAGGAGCAAGTAAGGTTTGGGCCTATGATGTTGACGAAGAAGCCATTAAAGCAACACGCTTAAATATTGCATTAAATGACGGATGTCAAGATATTGAAGTAGCGACTAATGATTTGTTAAATGGAGTCTGTCAAAAGGTGGATATTGTTGTTGCTAATATTTTGGCAGAAGTTTTAGAACCGTTAATTCCGCAAGTACCAAGTTGCTTAAATGAAAATGGCTATCTTATTTTATCTGGAATTTTTTGGGATAAAAAAGAATTGATTGAAACTCTTTTGCAAAAATATAACTTTGAAATCATCGAGATTTTACAGCGTAAAGAATGGTATGGGATTGTCGCGCAATTAAAAGCAGGTGAGGCATAATGCAAAGATATTTTATTCAACAAACACAAATTAGCGAAGAAATAATGCTGCCAGCAGATATTTATAAGCATGCTGTGGTTGTTTTACGGATGAAGGTTGGTGCCAAATTTGAATTAGTTAGTCAAGATCAAACGATTCACTTGATGGAAATTACACGCATTGAAAATAAAAGTGCATATGCTAAGCTCTGTGAGCGTTATGTCAAAGAAGTTGAACTACCTGTAAAAGTTAGCATTGTTTGTGGTGTTTCTAAAGGGGATAAAGCAGAATGGATTGTTCAAAAAGGAACAGAGCTTGGTGCTAATCAATTTATTTTTTATAACGCAGATTATTCGGTAGCTAAGTGGGATGCTAAAAAAGCACCTAAAAAGTGCGAACGACTAAGTAAAATTGCGCAAGCGGCTGCGGAGCAATCACATCGTACAATTATTCCAACTGTGAAGTTTGTACAAGACTTTAATGAGATTTTACAAATGGAAAGTACACAAAAAATAGTGGCTTATGAAGAGGCTGCTAAAGAAGGCGAAAAATCCCAATTATTATTGTCTTTGAGGCAATTAAAAAAAGAAAAAACACCTCATTTGCTAGCACTTTTTGGTCCTGAAGGTGGCATTTCTACCAAGGAAATTACACGACTAAAACAGGCTGATTTTGCTTTAGTTGGTATGGGACCAAGAATTATGCGTGCAGAAACTGCACCACTTTATTTACTTTCAGCTCTTTCTTTTATGTTTGAGTTAGAGTAAAATGATAATTAAGAAACTTTTGTAAAGTGAGGTTGTGTATGCTAAAAAAGGAACTACTATCATTAAAAACAATATGGTATTTGGCCTTTGCCGCTTTATTTGCGTTTGTAGTACCAATTATTTTTGTTACTTTGCAGATTGATGATACTATAAAGATAGGTTGTATCTTGTTTGGAATAAATGTATTTTATTCAGTCATTGTCGGATTATATGCAGGTAAACAGCAACATATGTGGATCTTTTTATTGCTGTTTCCAATCGTATATTTCATTGCTTACCGCTACTTTTTTGATGGCTATGCAAGGTATTTTGCACTAGTATATTTGTGTTTAACGTATCTTTCTTATGGAATTACAAAAGATTAGTTTTGTTGTAGGCACGTTTGATTTGAGATATCAGCGTGCTTTTTAATTTTAGACATTTGGCAAAAAGTTACATTAATGGAATGAGAGTGAGAAAAAATGGAAAAAGAGACGGTCTGGAGTGCACAAGATGTCTTAGATATGTGTAGAAAATATATGAATGAAGATCATGTTGCTTTTGTGAAGAAGGCTTGTGATTTTGCAACATACGTTCATCGTGAACAATTCAGAAAATCTGGTGAGCCATATATTATTCATCCAATCCAAGTGGCTGGAATTTTAGCGCAATTAAAGATGGATCCTGCTACAGTTAGTGCGGGCTTTTTGCATGATGTTGTTGAAGATACTTTGGTAATTTTAGCTGATTTAGGTGAGCTTTTTGGCAAAGATGTTGAAGTGATTGTTGATGGAGTTACTAAGTTAAGTAAAATTCAATATAAATCTCATCAAGAGCAATTAGCCGAAAACCATCGTAAGTTATTATTAGCAATGTCAAAGGATTTACGTGTGATTATTGTTAAATTAGCTGATCGTTTGCATAATATGCGCACACTGAGTCATTTGCGTCCAGATAAACAGCGACGTATTGCCAATGAAACATTAGAAATTTATGCACCGTTAGCTGATCGCTTAGGGATTAGTACAGTTAAATGGGAGTTAGAAGATACTTCTTTGCGTTATTTAAATCCACAACAATATTATCGTATTGTACACTTAATGAATTCTAAGCGTACAGAGCGTTTACAGTATATAGATGAAGTAATTGTACAAATTAAAGATGCTATCAAAGATTTGAACCTAGCTTGTGAAATTTATGGACGTCCTAAGCATATTTATTCTATCTATCGTAAAATGCGTGATCAACATAAGCAATTTAGTCAGATTTATGACTTATTAGCTGTGCGTGTGATTGTTGATTCTATTAAGGACTGTTATGCAGTCTTAGGGGCGATTCATACAAGATGGACACCAATGCCAGGACGTTTTAAAGATTATATTGCAATGCCTAAGGCTAATATGTATCAATCCTTGCACACTACCGTTCTTGGACCTAATGGAAAAACTTTTGAGGTTCAAATTCGAACAGAGGAAATGCATCGCGTTGCAGAATATGGGATTGCAGCTCACTGGGCTTATAAAGAAGGTAAGACTGATGGCATTAAGCAAACAACAACTGGTGACAAGTTAAACTTATTTAAAGAAATTATTGAATTACAAAATGAAGCTACAGATGCCAACGATTTTATGGAAAGTGTTAAAGGCGATTTATTTAGTGACCGAGTATATGTTTTTACACCTAAAGGAGATGTATACGAGTTACCTAAAGGTGCTGGTCCACTCGATATGGCATATTCAATTCATACTGAAATTGGAAATCATACGACTGGAGCAAAGGTTAATGGTAAGATTGTGCCACTAGATTACCAAGTTAAGACTGGTGATATTGTTGATATCATGACTTCGCAAAATTCAGCTGGTCCAAGTCGTGATTGGCTAGATTTAGTACACACAAATAAAGCACGCAATAAAATTAAACGTTTCTTTAAACAACAAGATCGTCTGCAAAATATTGAAAGAGGCAAAGAAATCTTGTTAAATAGCCTACAAGAAGAAGGCTATGATGCACATGAAGCCTTAACAGATAAGAATATCAAGCGAACTTTAGAAAAGAAACGTTTGACAAATATTGATGATTTATATGCTGCGATTGGATTTGGTGAGGTGCAACCGGTTGGTGTTGTTAATATTTTGACGCAAGATATTCGTGAACAACAAGAAAACGAACGTAAGCAACGCCAGGAAAAAGCATTACTAGAAGAACATCAAGAACTTGGGAATAAGACCACACAAAAGCATAAAAGCGATGAAAGTATTTTGATTGCAGGAATAGATAATATGTTGGTACGTTTGAGCCATTGCTGTAATCCAATTCCTGGAGATGAGATTGTTGGTTATATTACCAAAGGTCGTGGAGTATCAGTCCATCGAGTTGATTGTCCTAATATTAAAAATGCTGCTCAAGAAGGGCGCTTAATTGATGTTTCATGGAACCTTATTCCAGAAGTTCATACAATGTATAATGCCGATTTAGAAATTCAAGGATACAATCGTTCCGGAATGTTAAATGATGTTTTACAAACGATTAACAATACAACAAAGAATTTGAGTTCTGTAATGGGACGAGTTGATAATAACAAGATGGCGACAATCGAAGTAACTGTAAGCATTAAAGATAATATTCATTTACAAAGATTGATTGATAATTTAAAAAAAATTCCAGATGTTTATGTGGTTAAACGAACAATTCATTAGAGGAGAGTATAGATGAAAGTTGTTTTACAGCGCACAAAACAAGCAAGTGTCACGGTTAATGGCCAAATTATTGGTCAGATTTCTCATGGCTACGTTTTGTTAGTTGGTTTTTGCGATGGTGATGGCCTAAAAGAAATAGAATATTGTGTTCGAAAAATTGCAAATTTACGTATTTTTAGCGATGAAGAAGGTAAATTAAACTTGAGTCTAGCTCAAGTTGGAGGTCAAATTTTATCGATTTCTCAATTTACATTGTATGCAGAAACCAAAAAAGGAAATCGGCCAAGTTTTACTCAAGCGCAAGATCCACAGTTAGCAGATCAAAATTATCAAGTATTCAATCAAAAGCTTAGTGATTTAGGCTTTGTTGTGCAAACTGGCAAATTTGGTGCAGATATGCAGGTTCAATTAGTAAATGATGGACCCGTAACAATTATTTATGATACTGCTAATAAGTGAGGATAAGAGTAGATGATTTCATTAGAAAATGCAGCTAAAATGATTTGTGAACAACAACATCCTTTTCTCCCCACTTCAATTGGAATTGAGGTTTGGCGTCAAAGATTTGCTTTAGAGCAAGAAAAACAAGTATATTTGCATGAAGTTGACATGTATTGTGAAAAGATTGTTGCCCCAAATCTCCCAGCATTTGGAGTAAAGCTTTTCTTTCCTAAAGGGCATAATTTAAGCCAACGTTTACCAGTAGTTTATTACATTCATGGTGGACAATTTATGCGTGGAGATGCCCAGACTTATCATAAATTGATATCTGAATTAACGATGCGTGCGAATGTTTGTTTGGTTTTTGTCGAATATGCTTTAGCGCCAGAGCAAAAAGCACCTGTACAATTTTTACAGAGTCAAGAAGGTTTTTTAGCTTTAGAAAAGCTCGCACTTAAATACCCCTTAGATTTAAATCGATTAATATTGGTTGGAGACGATGTTGGAGCTAGTATAGCTGTTTCTTTAGCTGTAAAACATAAAGATGCTAAAATATATAAATTAGTTTTATTTACACCAGTTGTAAATGCCAACTTTGATACGAGTTCTTATCATAGTTTTGCTGGTGGTTATGATTTGAGCCGCGAACAGATGAAATGGGCATGGGAGCAGTATTTGGGAGCAAATGCGTCGACTGATCCGCTTTTTTCGCCGCTATTATGGTCAAAGCAAGATTTAGCAACTTTACCTAAGACCTTGTTAATTACAGCTGAAGCAGATGTTGTCAGAGATGAAGGTGAAGCTTTAGGGCGTAAGATGCGTGATGCAGGAGTAGAAGTGGCTCAAGTTAGAATTCAAGGAATTATTCATGACTTTGTGGTTAAACATAGTTTAGATAAAACCAATGCTTGTCGAATTGCGATGAATTTAGCAGTCGACTGGATTAGAAAGAAAGATTACAAATGAAATATACAGATTATTTTTGGGATTTTGATGGAACTTTATATAATACTTATCCGCAAATGACAAAAGCTTTTGTTAAAACACTAGAGCAAGTAGGTGTTGTAGTTGATAAAAAGCAAGCTTATCAGATGATGCGTCAAAAATCATTAGGTGAAACTTTTGATTATTATTTAAAGAAAAATCCGCAGTTAAGTTTTTCTAAGTCACAACTACGAAAAAGATATCAAGTAATTGAGCAAAATATTTTGTTGAGTATGCAACCATTTGCGGAAACTAAAGAAGTTTGTCGGCAGATTGTTGCTGGTGGTGGACGTAACTTTTTATTGACTCATCGCGATCAAAGTGCGCTAAAATTGCTACAACGTGATGGTTTATTTACATTATTTACAGATTTTGTAACTGCTCAAAATCATTTTGCGCGTAAACCTAATCCAGAATCACTCAATTATTTATTAGATAAAAATGAGGTTGATCGTTCTAAAGCTGTAATGGTAGGTGACCGAAAATTAGACGTTTTAGCAGGACATAATGCTCAAATTGCAGGCATTTTATTTGATTATGATGATTTGTTGCAAGTGGATTTTATGTGCGAACGCAAGATTAAAAACTTAAATGAGCTATTAGATTAAAAAAGGCCTTGAAATGAAGAAAATGTTCATTTCAAGGCCTTTTTATTGTTGGGTATCTTGATTTTTGAAATATTTTATTAAGCCAGATGTGACATCTGTAATAACTTGATTTTGATACGCAGAATCAGAAATTTCAAAAAAATCACGATTAGAGTTAATATAACCCATTTCAAGTAAAACACTAGGAACGCTATTTTCGCGAATGACTAAAAAATTGCCAAATTCGATACCACGATTATCTAAATATAGTTTAGAAAAAGAAGAGTTAATCGCTTTGGCCAGTGCGTAAGAACCATTGTTTTTATGATAATAATAGGTGGTAAAACCAGTAGCTGAGTTTGCTACTGGAGCTGAGTCAAAGTGAAAACTAATAAAAGCATCGGCATGTACTTTTTCAGCTAAAGCAGGGCGCGTTCCTAAACCAACATAACTATCATCGTCACGTGTAAGATAGACTTTAGCTCCTAATCTTTCTAACTTTTGAGCTAAGGCCATGGAATAACGTAGTGTATATTTTTTTTCGTATTTTCCACTATTAGAAAGCGCACCAACATCGTTACCACCATGACCTGCATCAATCACAATTGTTGCATCGGCTAGATTAGTGATTGTACGTTTGTATTGTTGAGGTAATATCCAATCTGCAATCCAACCAAACTGTTTATTTTGTGTTTTAACATAATACCAATGATACTTAGAGCGAAGAACAGTCAAGCGTGTTCCTTTTGGAAGATCGGCTAATTCTTTGGATTCAATATCTGGTTTGTTAAATAATGTAGCGTAGTTGCTTTGAATTTCAACTTGTTTAAAATATGTTGTTGTACGATAAATAAAAATTCCAATCAAGATAAAGATTAAACAAAATAAAACATGTTTATGATAAGCAAAGTGAGTTTTTTGTGAACGTCTTTGCATATTTTCAACTCCAATAATGATTCAATTATTTTCATTATAACAAAGATTAGTTTGCAAAAACATAGTAAAAACTGGATTATTTCTTAAAAAATATGATGCAAAGCGCAATAACGCTTGACCTAATTAATGATAATTTGTATACTTGTAAGAAATAATAAGACCGGAAATGAAAGAAAAGTACAGCGTAAAAAAGTGCCCAGAAAGTGAGATTTTAGCTGCGAGTCTCATCTCTTTTTTACGAATTGGAAGACACTTTCTAGGTGCGTTTTGCCGTTAGTTACGTTATCCAAGAAGAGTTAAAATCAAGGTGGCACCGTGCTTTTTGCGCCCTTGTTGAGCTAATGAAGCTTGGCAAGGGTGTTTTTTATTCCCGGTAGACAAGGAGAAATTCAAATGAAGTATCAACGTCCGAAAGGAACTGCTGACATCTTGCCTAATCAATCAAGTAAATGGCAATTTGTTGAAGATAATGCGCGTCAATTATTTGCGAAGTATTGTTATCAAGAAATTAGAACTCCAATTTTTGAAAATTTTGATGTTTTTTCAAGAACATCAGGTGAAACATCTGATATTGTTACAAAAGAAATGTACGATTTTTATGATAAAGGTGATCGTCATATTACTCTAAGACCTGAAGGAACTGCTGGAGTAGTTCGTGCTTTTGTTGAAAATAAGTTATTTGCACCAGAAGTAAATAAACCATGTAAATTATATTATATGGGTCCTATGTTTCGTTATGAGCGTCCACAAGCAGGACGCTTGCGTGAATTTCATCAAATTGGAATCGAAGCGTTTGGATGTGAAAATCCAGCTTTGGATGCTGAAGTGATCTCAATGGCGCTTGAATTACTTGCTCAGTTAGGAATTAAAAATATTAAATTAGCTTTAAATACTTTAGGAGATAATGAATCACGACAAGCGTATCGTCAAGCGTTAATTGATTACTTGACCCCACTTGCAGATCAATTATCTAATGATTCAAAACAACGACTTGAGAAAAATCCATTACGGATTTTGGATAGTAAAGAAGAATGTGATCAAGCTATTATTGCTAACGCTCCATCAATTTTAGATTATTTAACACCTAAGGCTAAAGAATATTTTGCAAACGTAAAAAGCTTGTTGGATGCCTTAGAGATTTCATATGAAATTGATAGCAATATGGTTCGTGGTTTGGATTATTATAATCACACAATTTTTGAAATTATGAGTAATGATCAAGTTTTCGATAATAAATGGACAACTATTTGTGGTGGTGGACGTTACAGTGGTTTAGTCGAACAACTTGGAGGCCCAGAAATGCCAGGGATTGGATTTGGGATAGGTGTCGAACGGCTATTATTATTGCTAGAAAATTTAGAATTAGCTAATCCATTAGATGTTTACGTTGTTAGCATCGGAGAGCAAACACAAACCGAAACGTTTAAATTAGTGCAAAGTTTGCGTAAACAAGGTTTTGTAGCAGAAAAAGATTATCTTGAACGCAAAATTAAAGCACAATTTAAGACTGCGGATAAATTAAAAGCGCGGTATACATTGACTCTTGGTGAAAGTGAGTTAGAAACTGGCAAAATTAATTTAAAAGATATGCAAAACGGTGAAGAACACAGTGTAAACTTAGCTGATGTGTATGCTGATTTTGCGAAAATTTTAAAGGATTAAGAGAGGAGTTTTAAATAGTGAAACGAACAACATATGCAGGTTTAGTTGATGAGAGCTTTTTAGGTCAAGAAGTTATCTTGAATGGATGGGTTCAAAAACGGCGTGATTTAGGAAATTTAATTTTTATTGATTTACGTGATCGTGAAGGAATTGTTCAATTAGTTTTTAGCCAAGAATTTGGGCCTGAAGCATTAGAAATTGCAGATACTTTAAGAAATGAATTTGTTATTGAAGTCCAAGGTAAGGTAGTTGCCAGAGGAGAAAAAGCCATCAATCCTAATATGAAAACTGGTAAAGTTGAAGTGGAAGTCAAGCAAGTCAATGTCTTAAACAAAGCTAAGACTCCGCCGTTTTATATTGAAGATGACATCAATGTATCCGATGATTTGCGCTTGAAGTATCGTTATTTGGATTTACGTCGTCCTGAAATGCAACGTGCATTAAAGATTCGAAACCGAATTACACAAACAGTACACAGTTATTTAGATCAAAATGACTTTATCGACATTGAAACACCATATTTGACAAAATCAACTCCAGAAGGTGCACGTGATTATTTGGTGCCTTCACGTGTTTATCCAGGACATTTTTATGCTT
This sequence comes from uncultured Lactobacillus sp., assembly GCA_905204935.1. Classification (GTDB taxonomy): domain Bacteria; phylum Bacillota; class Bacilli; order Lactobacillales; family Lactobacillaceae; genus Ligilactobacillus. The sequence goes on along the minus strand of CAJLBJ010000016.1, from coordinate 25,990 downwards.
TGCCACAATCACCACAGTTATTTAAACAATTGTTAATGAATGCTGGATTTGATCGTTATTATCAAATTGCTCGTTGTTTTAGAGATGAAGATTTACGTGGTGATCGTCAACCAGAATTTACTCAAATTGACATGGAAATGTCATTTATGACAGCAACTGAAATTCAAGAATTGACAGAAGGTTTGCTCAAAGCAATTATGAAAAATACTTTGGGAATTGAGTTGAAAACACCAATTCAACAGATTTCTTGGAATGAAGCGATGGATCGCTTTGGTTCTGATAAGCCAGATATTCGATTTGGAATGGAACTAAAGAATATGGCTGAAGTTGTGGCTAATTCAGGCTTTAAGGTGTTTGATACAACACTTGAAAACGGAGGCCAAGTCAAAGCAATTGCAGTCCCAGGTGGTGCAGATAAGTACTCACGTAAACAAATCGAACAAAAACAAGACTATATTAAACGTTTTGGTGCTAAAGGATTAGCTTGGGTTAAGGTTACAAACGAAGGCTTACAAGGACCTATTGCTAAATTCTTTGTTGATAAAACTACTGAAATCATGCAAGCTACTCAAGCAAATGTTGGTGATTTAATTTTATTTGTCGCTGATAAAGCAAGCGTTGTAGCTGATAGCTTAGGTTACTTGCGTGTGAACATTGCCAAAGAATTAGGTTTAATTGACGAAAATCAATTTGCTTTTGTATGGGTCGTAGATTGGCCATTATTTGAATATAGTGAAGACTTTGGCCGTTATATTGCAGCGCATCATCCATTTACGATGCCAAATGAAGAAGACTTAGAATTACTCAAGACAAACCCACATGAATGTCATGCTCAAAGTTACGATATTGTATTGAATGGGTATGAATTAGGCGGAGGTTCTATTCGTATTCATCAAAGAGAAGTACAAGAAAATATGTTTGCGGCTTTAGGTTTTAGTGAACAAAGTGCTAAAGAACAATTTGGCTGGTTCTTAGATGCTTTAGACTACGGTTTCCCACCACATGGCGGTTTGGCTTTAGGTTTAGATCGCTTTGCAATGTTATTAGCGGGTAAGGAAAATATTCGTGAAGTAATTGCCTTTCCAAAGAATTCTAAAGCTTCTGAACCATTGACTAATGCACCAAGTTTTGTTTCGGATAAGCAATTAGATGAATTGTACTTGCAAACAGAAATACCGGCAGATGCTAAAATAAATGCACAAGACTAATTAAAAAAGGTTGGGTTTACCAGCCTTTTTTCTGTGAAATAGGGTATACTAAATCAGAACTAGAAGTTTATTAAATTGTATATCGCAATTTCGTAAATTGTATACAGTAATTTATGGGGGAGAGAAACGTATGAAAAAACAAGATACGGCTATTTTTGCAGGTGGATGCTTTTGGTGTATGGTGGAACCCTTTGACCAACAACCCGGAATTATTTCGGTTCGCTCTGGATATACCGGAGGCAGTGTTCCTAATCCAACTTATGAGGAAGTAAAGAATGGTCAAACGGGCCACACAGAAGCAGTCAAAATTGTCTTTGATCCTACAATTATTAGTTATGAACGTTTAGTAGAGATATATTGGCAACAAACTGATCCAACGGATGCTATGGGACAATTTCAAGACCGTGGTAGTAGCTATCGCCCAGTGATTTTTGTTAAAGATGAAGTTCAACAGCAAATAGCTTTAAAATCTAAACAAAATTTACAAGCTAGTGGGCGTTTTAAAAAACCAATCGTGACGCAAATTGAACCGGCTACAGCTTTTTATGAAGCAGAAGAATATCATCAAGATTTCTATAAAAAAGATCAAGTGCGCTATGCTTTTGAAGAAGCTCAGGGACGTCAAGCGTTTAAAGAGAAATATTGGAACTAAATTGGAGATGAATTGAGCAGATGGATGAGTTACAAAGTATTTGGAAGCGTCATATTTATATTGCGCGTGCTTCCACGGCCTTTATTTATGGGATTATTGTGTCAGTTGCGATGAACTTTTTTTGGACACCAGGACATATCTACTCATCAGGAATTACTGGCTTAGCCCAGCTATTAACGACATTGTTAAAAGAAACTAATCTACCTTTATCAACGGCGTTTTTACTTTTTGCATTAAATGTACCTTTGTTTATTTTGGCATGGTTTCAAATTGGACATCGCTTTACAATTTTTACATTTTTAGCGGTTATTTGTTCAAGTATAATGATTAAAATTATTCAACCAGTGACTTTGACACATGATCCAATTATTTGTGCTATTTTTGGAGCTGCAATTAATGGATGGGGAACGGGATTGGCACTTAAAAATGGTATCTCAACTGGTGGTTTGGATATTTTAGGCTTAACTATTCGTAAACACACGGGGAAAAGTATAGGAACAATCAATATTATCTTTAATGCTTTTATTGTACTTGCTGCTGGTTTTGTTTATGGTTGGCCATATGCGTTTTATTCAGCTTTGGGTTTATTTGTTAATGCTAAGGTTATGGATATGGTTTATACAAGACAACAAAAAATGCAAGTGATGATTGTCACTAGCAAACCCAACTGCGTGGTTGAATGCATTCAAAATCGTATGCGTAGAGGAATTACGATAGTTCATGGTGCAGAAGGTGCGTATAAGCATGATACAAAGACTATTTTATTTACGGTTATTTCACGTTATGAACAACCAGAATTACGTAAGGCCATGGAAGAATCCGATCCACATGCTTTTGTAAGTATTGCAGATAACGTACACATTATGGGGCGCTTTTATGAACCGCAACCATAACATGACAAGGAGGAAAAAATGTCAGCTATCAAAGTCAGCATAGTCGTAGCAATTTATAATGTTGAAGCATATCTGGAAAAATGTTTAACTACCTTGCTTAAACAGACTTATCCAAACTATGAATTGATCTTAGTAGACGACGGTAGTAGTGATCGTTGTGGTGAAATTTGTCAGGATTTTAGTCAAAAAAATCCTGCTAAAATTAAGTACTACCATAAAGAAAATGGTGGTTTGTCTGATGCACGTAATTATGGGTTACAATATGTGACAGGCGATTATGTTTTATTTATTGATTCAGACGATTATGTTGAAGAAAATATGTTAGAACGTATGGTCTTGATGAGTGCAGATGGGCAAAAAAAGATTGTCGAATGTAATTTTTTATGGGAGTATCCAGATAAAATACGCACTGATATACGAAAAAGTTATTGTAGTTTAAATGATTATTTAGTTAATGGACGTGTTGTTGCTTGGAACAAGATGTATTTGACTAGTTGGCTTAAAGAAAGTCAAGTATTGTTTCCTAAAGGAAAGCTTTATGAAGACCAAGCTTTTTTCTTTAAGTTGGTGACTTTTTTGGATAGTATTGATGATGTTGCTATAGATGAAGCTTGTGAAGTTCACTATGTGCAACGGGGAAATTCAATTTCTTATAGTGAAACTAAACGTATCGCAGATATTTTTTGGATTTATCAAGAAATAATCGATTTTTACCAAAATAAGGGCTGTTTAAAGCAATATTTTGCTGAACTTGAGTATCGTTTTAGTCGCAATCTACTAGGAAATGTTTTGTTGCGTAAGGTATTAAAACTCAAAGATAAAAAACTCAAGCAACAATTATTAACAAAAATATGGCAAAATGTGCATAGTTGGTTTCCGGATTGGCGTAAAAATAAGTATCTTAAGACTAAAGATAAACAAAATATTTATTTACGTTTATTAAATAAGGTGAGTTATAAATTATTTTATCTATTATGAGGAGGAATGAGAAATGCTATTAGGTTCACACGTAAGTATGAGTGGCAAAGAGATGTTATTAGGGGCAGCTAAAGAAGCTGCTAGTTATCATGCAAGTACATTTATGATTTATACGGGAGCACCACAAAATACGCGACGTAAAGATATTTCTGAAATGAATATTGAAGCCGGCCAAAAATATATGCAAGAAAAAGGATTGAGCAACATTGTGGTTCATGCGCCGTATATCATTAATTTAGGTAATACCGTTAAGCCTGAAAATTTTGGCTTTGCAGTAGAATTTTTGCAAGCAGAAGTAATGCGTGCGCAAGCTTTAGGAGCAAAACAAATGACGCTTCATCCAGGTGCTCATGTTGGAGTTGGCAGTGATGCAGCTATTAAGAGTATTGCCAAAGGATTAAATGAAGTGCTGACGCAACAACAAGATTTACAGATTGCGATTGAAACGATGGCAGGTAAAGGCACTGAAGTCGGGAGAACCTTTGAAGAAATTGCAAAGATGTTTGAACTTGTGACATTTAACGACAAATTATCGGTAACTTTGGATACTTGTCACATTAATGATGCTGGCTATAATGTTAAAGAAGACTTTGATGGAGTTTTAAATGAATTCGATCATATAATAGGATTGCAAAATTTAAAAGTTGTACATGTCAATGATTCTAAAAATCCTCAGGGTAGTCATAAAGATCGGCATGAAAATATTGGCTTTGGAACAATTGGTTTTGAAGCATTAAATAAAGTAGTTCATCATCCGCAGTTAAAAGATGTTCCTAAGATTATGGAAACTCCATATGTTGGACCAGATAAAAACGATAAGTACGCACCATATGCATATGAAATTGCGATGTTTAAAGCTGAACAATTTGATGCAAATTTATTGGATAAAATTTATCAAAATAAAGGTAAACTATAAATAAAAAATAAGCACGGACCTGGTTTTTCAGGTGTGTGCTTATTTTTTTAATTTGCTAAACTTTCCATAATTAAGGTTGCAGTTTCTTCAATTGATTTATGTGCAACGTTAATTGATAGGCATCCTAGTTTTTTATAAAGTTCATCTGCAAAGTTAAGTTCTGCTTTGATGTTATCAACGTTTGAATAAACGGTATCTGGATCAAGACCATAAGAAATCATTCTATTTTTGCGAATATCATTTAAGACAGAAACATCGTTTGTTAAGCCAATTATTTTTTTAGGATCGACTTGATAGATTTCTTCGGGAATTTTGGTTTTAGGAACAAGTGGCAAATTAGCAACTTTATAACCGCGATTAGCTAGGTATAATGAAAGAGGCGTCTTAGATGTGCGTGATACACCTAATAAAACGATATCGGCTTTCAAAAAACCAGCAGGGTCTTTACCGTCATCATAAGTTACAGCAAACTCAATGGCTTCAATCCGATTGAAATATTCCTTATCGGTATTATGATTCATACCCGCTTGATGTAGAGGTTCACATTTGGTACGTTTAGAAAATTTAGTGATTAAGTCTGAAATAATATCATAAGAATCTAGGTTGTTTTCTTGACAAAAATTAGCAACGTAATCTGCTAGTTTGTCTACAACTAAACTATAAACAACAAATGCTTGTTCACGTTTAGCCTGTTCTAAAATACCATCAAGCAATGAAGTCGTACGTGTAAGAGGGAAACGTTTAATATTAAAAGTAGCATCAGGAAATTGGACCATGGCTGCTTGTACAAGATTAAAACCAGTTTCACCAAGTGAATCAGAGATGATGAACAAAGGGACTTTAGTTGGCGTTTTTTCTGACATAAAAAAACCTTCTTTCATAAAGTACTATAATTAGATTATATCCGTTTTCACATTTCTTCTCAAACAGATTTAAAGTTTATTAAAGAACTAATGGAGTTTTAGAGAAGACTAAAAATAATTTGCGTAATTTATTAAAGTTTTATTGACGTTGTATTTACCATTAGTTATAATGGAAAAGAACTGTTGAGTTTTGTTAGTTTAATACAATTTAAGACGGTTACATTTTTAGCTCGGAGGGAGGGAAATCACCATGTCAAAAACAGTCGTTCGTAAAAACGAATCTCTTGATGACGCTCTTCGTCGCTTCAAACGTTCCGTTTCAAAAACAGGTACTTTGCAAGAATATCGGAAACGTGAATTTTACGAGAAGCCAAGTGTAAAACGTAAGAAAAAATCCGAAGCAGCAAGAAAGCGTAAAAATAAGCGTCGTTTCTAGTTTCTAGAGGGAGGCAAATGTGATGAGTTTATTAGCATCATTACAAAAAGATATGGTGGCTGCGATGAAAGCTAAGGATAAAGAAACCTTAGGGACCATTCGAATGTTAAAAGCTGCCGTAACAAACGAGCAAATTAATGTAGGACATGATTTAACTGCTGATGAAGAAGTTAGTGTGTTGGCTCGTGAGTTAAAACAACGCAAGGATTCTTTGGAAGAATTCAAAACTGCCAATCGGAGCGATTCGGTTGCTAAGTTAGAAGCCGAAATTAAAGTCGTTGAAAGTTACTTACCAAAGCAATTGAGTGCAGATGAAGTGAAGACCGTAGTTGAAGAAACGATTCAAGAAGTAGGTGCGACTTCAAAAGCTGATTTTGGTAAAGTGATGGGCGTTTTGATGCCAAAACTCAAAGGTAAAGCCGATGGTAAATTGGTTAATCAAATCGTCAAAGAGCTATTAAGCTAGACAATAAAAAGAGCCTTGGATATCCAAGGCTCTTTTTTATGTGCAGAAAAGATAATTACGCAAGACTAGTTAAAACCTTGATTATATGATATATTAACAATATGAAATGCAACTAAAGGAGTCTTGATCTTTTGTCAAATCAACAAGTAATTGAAAAAGAATTTTATTTGCCCGATCCAAACTTAGAAGTTGCTTTGTTTGGTGTTAATGATAAATATTTAAAATTATTAGAAGAGGGCCAAAATGTTGTCATTAAACCAGGTTCAGAGATTGTTAAGATTTCAGGAAAAGAAGATGACGTTATTTTAACGCGTGAAATTTTAAATGAGTTAACCAATCTTTTACAACAAGGTATTCGATTAGGCAGTACGGATTTTGTTTCGGCCTTAAAAATGGCTCAAAGAGGAACGTTAGAGTATTTTCAAGATTTATATACGACTACTTTGTTAAAAGATTATCGTGGCCGTGCGATTCGAGTCAAAAATTATGGTCAAAGGCAATATGTTCAAGCAGTACGTAATAATGATTTAGTTTTTGGGATTGGTCCGGCTGGGACTGGAAAAACCTTCTTAGCGGTTGTGATGGCGGTAGCTGCTTTAAAAAGAAAAGAAGTTGAGCGCTTGATTTTGACGAGACCAGCAGTTGAAGCAGGCGAGTCACTAGGTTTTTTACCCGGTGATTTGAAAGAAAAAGTCGATCCCTACTTACGTCCAGTGTATGATGCTTTGCACGCTATTTTAGGTGCAGAACATACAGAACGTTTGATTGAACGTGGAATTATTGAAATAGCTCCTTTGGCATATATGCGTGGGCGAACATTAGATAATGCGTTTGTAATTTTAGACGAAGCACAAAACACCACTAGGGCGCAAATGAAGATGTTTTTGACTCGTTTAGGATTTGGATCAAAGATGATTATTAATGGCGATAAGACACAAATTGATTTACCTAAAGGGCATAAACAAAGTGGACTAGTTGATGCACAAAGAATTTTACAAGGCTTGGCTAACATTGAATTTGTAACTTTTGATGCAGCTGATGTTGTTCGGCATCCCGTGGTTGCACAAATTATTGATGCTTATGCAAATGTGGGACAAGAATTTAAAGAAGAAAAAGAGGAAGCATAATGGAATTAGCAATTTTTGATGAAACTAAACAAGTTTCACCTGAATGGATAAAATTAATCGAAGATGTTTTGAATTATGCTGGCGATTACCTAAAATTACCAAAAGATACAGAAATGTCAGTGACATTGATGGATAATGAAGCGATTCATCAAATTAATAAGCAGTATCGTGGGGTAGATAAACCCACTGATGTAATCAGTTTTGCGATTGAGGAAAACGATCCAACTGAAGTACCAATTATTCTTCCAGATGATGAGTTTGATTTGCCAAGAAATATTGGTGATATCATGGTTTCAGTTGACAAAGTTATTGAACAAGCAAAATATCTGGGACATTCGCCTCAACGTGAATTAGGCTTTTTGGTAGTTCATGGTTTTTTACATTTAAATGGATACGACCATATGAATGATGCAGACGAAGCAGAGATGTTTGGTTTGCAACGTGAAATTTTGGATGCATATGGACTTAAAAGATAAAGAAAAAAAAGCCAGATTGATTTGGAAGAATCAAACATTCTGTGAATCGTTGCGCCATGCATGGGATGGAATAGTCGCTGTGTTTAAAGATGAACGCAATTTTAGATTTGACGTCTTTTCTCTAATCTTGGTCGTAATTATGGGAATATGGTTGCAAGTTTCAATGATGGAATGGTTATGGCTTTTGCTAGCATCATTTGCTGTTTTAATTAGTGAAGTTTGGAATACAGCGATTGAAAATGTAGTTGATTTGGCAACTTGCTATGAACGGCGGCCGTTAGCGAAGAAAGCTAAAGATATGGCAGCTGGTGCAGTATTGTTATCTGCTTTTTTTGCACTAATTGTTGCTGGAATTATTTTTGTTCCTAAATTATGGGGAATTTTGTTTTGAATTAAGAAAGGGTTTTAAAGTGAGTAATGAATTTCGTTCGGGGTTTGTGGCGATTTTAGGTCGTCCTAACGTCGGAAAATCGACATTTTTAAATAAAGTTATCGGTCAAAAGATTGCGATTATGAGTGACAAAGCACAAACGACGCGCAATAAAATTCAAGGGATTTATACAACAAAGGATGCGCAGATTGTCTTTATTGATACACCAGGGATTCACAAGCCCCAAAGTCGCTTAGGTGATTTTATGGTAGAATCTGCTTTATCAACTTTAAATGAAGTTGACGCAATCTTGTTTATGGTTAATGCTACACAAAAGCGTGGACGTGGAGATGATTTTATCATCGAACGTTTAAAAAATATCAATAAACCAATTTATTTAGTGATTAATAAAATTGATCAGGTTCATCCTAATGATTTGCTACCATTAGTAGATGACTATAAAGATACCTTAGATTATAAAGAAATCTATCCTATATCAGCACTGCAAGGAAACAATGTCGATGAATTAGTTGCTAATTTGATTAAGGATTTACCACAAGGACCGCAATTTTATCCAGAAGATCAGATTACCGATCATCCAGAACGCTTTATAGCGGGGGAATTGATTCGTGAAAAAGTTTTACAATTGACACGAGAAGAAGTTCCACATTCAGTAGCCGTTGTAGTAGAAAGAATTTATCGTGAAGACGAACAAAAAGTGCATGTACAAGCTACCATTATTGTAGAACGCAAGAGTCAAAAAGGAATTATTATCGGTAAAGGCGGGCAAATGTTGCGTAAAATCGGGACTTTAGCGCGCAAAGATATTGAAAAGATGCTTGGTGATAAGATTTATCTAGAACTTTGGGTAAAAGTTCAACCTAAATGGAAGGATAAAAAAGCAGATTTACAGGCATTTGGATATCGGCAAGACGATTATTAATGAAAAAGGCTAGATCGAGTTGATCTTGCCTTTTTATTTAAGGAGGCAAGTGATTTTGTTACAACAAGGTGTAGAATTTAACGGGATAGTTGTTTCTAGAAGAAATTATCGTGAGCGCGACATGTTAGTCGAAATCTTGACCGATCGTTATGGCTTTAAAACCTTTTTTATTCGTGGTGCTAAAAAAAGAGGCTTTAGGCTTGCTGCTGCAATTTTGCCTTTTAGTCACGGTAGTTATGTTGGTAGTATTAATGATGATGGACTTTCTTTTATCGATACAGCTCGAGAGGTTAGACAGTATCAAAATATTTGTCAAGATATTGAATTAAATGCTTATGCTTCATATATTTTAAGTCTAGGCAAAATAGCTTTAAAAGAAGACGTTGCTAATGCTTTATTATGGTGTGCGAAATTTCAAAAAGCAGTTGAGTTGATTGACGAGGGTTTTGATGCACAAATTATTACTAATATTATTGAAATTCAATTATTAGAATGTTTTGGTGTTAGGCCACATCTTGAAAGCTGTGTGATTTGTCAAAATACCAAGTTGGCTTTTGATTTTTCTGAAAATTATGGTGGATTATTATGTCAAAAACATTGGTATTTAGACAAAAATAGGCTTCGTTTAGATCCAAGAACGATTTATTATTTGCGCTTGTTATCTGTGGTAGATTTAGAGCGTTTAAGCTCAATCAATGTTAAAAAAGAGACTAAAGATAGATTACAAGCAACAATTGATCGTATTTATCAAGATCAAGTTGGTGTTTACGTTAAGGCTAAAGATTTTATTAGACAATTAAAAGATATCAATTATTTTTTAGTATCAGATAATGAAAGGATAGATGTTGACAAATAGCGTTTTTTGGACTATTCTAACTTTATCTGAAAAAATAATAGAGACGTTGATGAAAAAAGGTTGTTTCTTTAGGCGATTACAGCGAGTCTGAAGGGTGAAAGCAGACATTGTCTTGAAACGATTGGCGTTTTTTGAGTCTCATTTAATGAAGCTGCTAGTTGAGACTAGAAGTAGGGTGGAACCGCGATTAAAAATCGTCCCTATGTGACCGTTTGGCGTTACATAGGGACTTTTTTTGTGGCGCTACGGTTGGAAATCTTTTGAGGAGGAAAAAATTATGACAAAAAAATTAGCAATGCAAGACATTATTTTGACTTTGCAACAATTTTGGGCTAAGCAAGGTTGTATGTTGATGCAAGCTTATGATACAGAAAAAGGGGCTGGAACAATGAGCCCATATACATTTTTACGTGCAATTGGGCCAGAGCCTTGGAATGTGGCTTATGTTGAACCATCACGTCGTCCTGCTGATGGACGGTATGGTGAAAATCCTAACCGTTTATATCAACATCATCAATTTCAAGTTATTATGAAGCCATCACCAAGTAACATTCAAGATTTATACTTAGAAAGCTTAAAGGCCTTGGGGATTGATCCTAAAGAACATGATATTCGGTTTGTAGAAGATAACTGGGAAAACCCATCGATGGGGTGTGCTGGTGTTGGCTGGGAAGTTTGGTTAGATGGTATGGAAATTACACAGTTTACTTACTTCCAACAAGTTGGTGGCTTAGAAGTACGTCCAGTTGCAGCTGAAGTTACCTATGGTTTAGAACGATTATCATCATATATTCAAGATGTTAACTCTGTTTTTGATTTAGAATGGACTGATGGCGTTAAGTATGGTGATATCTTCAAGCAACCAGAATATGAACATTCAAAATATTCCTTTGAAGAAAGTAACCAAGATATGTTACTTAAAGCGTTTGATACCTATGAAACAGAAGCTAAAAAACAAATTGCTAATGGCTTAGTACATCCAGCCTACGATTATATTTTGAAATGTAGTCATACTTTTAACTTATTAGATGCGCGCGGAGCTGTCTCGGTGACTGAACGGGCTGGTTATTTAGCGCGGATTCGTAATATGGCCAAATCTGTTGCTAAGGTTTTTGTTGAAGAGCGTAAGAAATTAGGCTATCCGTTGATTAAAGATGAAAAATTACGTCAAGAATTATTGAAGGAGGAAAAATAATGAGTCATACATTTTTACTTGAAATTGGTTTAGAAGAAATTCCGGCTCATGTCGTTACTCCAAGTGTTAACCAATTAGTTGAAAAAACCAAAGCTTTTTTAGATGCACAACGCTTAGCTTATAGCGAAATTTTACCTTACTCAACTCCACGGCGTTTAGGCTTAAAGATTGTTGATTTAGCAGATAAACAAGCTGATATTGAAGAAGAAGCTAAAGGACCAGCTAAAAAGATTGCTTTAGATGACGCTGGTAACTGGTCAAAGGCTGCTCAAGGATTTTGTCGTGGTCAAGGGGTTAGTGTTGATGATCTTTTCTTTAAAGAAATTAAAGGTGTCGAATATGTATACGTTAAGAAATTCATCGCTGGTCAACTTGCTAAAGATGTTTTGCAAGGAATCAAAGAAGTTATCATGAGCATCAAGTTTCCAACGATGATGCGTTGGGCAAGTTATGATTTTGAATACGTTCGCCCATTACGTTGGTTAGTTGCGTTATTAGATAACGAAGTTGTTGAATTTAACATTTTAAATGTGGCTAGTGGACGTGTTAGTCAAGGGCATCGCTTTTTGGGTCAAACAGTGACTTTAAATGATGCTAATGAATACCCAGAAAGTTTATTACCTCAAAAAGTTATCGCTGATGCTAAGGAACGTAAAGATTTAATTGTTACACAAATCAAGGATTTAGCTGCGCGAAATGCTTGGAACGTCGATATTGATGAAGATTTGTTAGAAGAGGTTAACAACTTAGTCGAATATCCGACTGTTTTTGCAGGTAGTTTTGATGAAAAATATCTAGAAGTACCAGATGAAGTTTTAATTACTTCGATGAAAGATCATCAACGCTTCTTTTATGTTACCGATCAAAATGGTCAAATGCTACCAAACTTTATTTCGGTGCGTAACGGCAATGAAGATTATCTAGAAAATGTAATTGCTGGAAATGAAAAAGTTTTAACGGCGCGCTTAGAAGATGCTAAATTCTTCTATCATGAAGATCAACAACAAACAATTGCACACTATGTTGAACGCCTTAAAAAAGTTACTTTCCATGATAAAATTGGAACAATCTATGAAAAGATGCAACGGGTGGCTAAAATTAGTGCCTTTTTAGGTGAATATTTAGGTTTGAGCTCAGCTGAATTAGCCGATTTAGCTAGAGCTGCTGAAATCTATAAATTTGACCTAGTAACCGGTATGGTAGGTGAATTTGCCGAATTACAAGGGATTATGGGTGAAATCTACGCTAACTTAGCTAATGAAAATAAAGCTGTTGCAATTGCAATGCGCGAAGAATATATGCCAACAAGTGCAGAAGGACAACTGCCTGAAACCAATGTAGGTGCTGTGCTTTCGATTGCCGATAAGCTAGATAGTATCCAAGCATTCTTTAGTGCTGATATGATTCCAACTGGTTCAAACGATCCATATGCTTTGCGTCGTCAAGCATTAGGGATAGTTCGCATTACTTTGGATAAAGGCTGGAATCTTTCAACAACGTTACTACAACGTGCAATTGAACAAGCCGCTAGTCAAGTGCCTGAATTATATGAAAATATTGATCCAGCTAAACATCAAGAAGAACGCGCAGCCTTTATTGTTGATCGCTTAGAACAATTATTAAGCAATGAAAATCTACGCCATGATGTGATTAGCGCAACAACAGCGGTTAAAGATAATCCATTTGTTCAAAGCAAACAAGCAAGTGAAGTTTTGAGTCAACATTTAGCAGATGCAGACTTTAAAGAAACAATTGAAGCTTTGACACGTGTTACACGTTTAGCTAAAAAAGCGCCTGAATTTTGTGATTGCGAAGAAGTTGATGGTGCATTGTTTGAAAATCAAGCTGAAATCAATTTGAATAAGGCAGTTGATGAAGTATTAGCTAACTATGCCAAACAAAATGTTGTGCAAAAATATGAAGCTTTACATTCCTTAAAAGAACCAATCAGTGCATATTTTGAACAAACAATGGTGATGGCAGATGACGAAGCTATCAAAAATAATCGTTTATTACAATTAAGTATTATTGCTGATTTAACTAGAGTATTTGGTTGTTTAGAAGAATTAAATGTTAAGTAATTAGTATAATGTAAGAGAAGTCTACACGAATTTCGTGGGGCTTCTTTTTAGTTGGTTTTGAAATTATGGAATTGACAAGTAAAAATTTCTTCGCTATTAATAAAGTGATAAATTTTTATTTATTAAGGAGAAAGAGTATTGTTCAAAAATTTTAAAATTCAAAGTTTGACTTTGATTATGGTAGCGTTTGTCTTAGGCTTTAGCGAATTTATCATTGTCGGTATTTTAAATGATTTAGCTAAGCAATTTACAGTTTCTGTAGCTAATGTTGGTTTGTTAGTAACGATGTTTGCCTTAATTTATGCAATTAGTACGCCATTCATTACGTTATATATTGGTAGATTTAACCTTTTTAAAGTAATGTTAAGTTTACTAGCTAATTTTGGGTGATCTGTTAACGGCGTTAGCGGGGAATTATCTCACTTTAATTATTTCATGGATTATCACAGCTCTAGTTTCAGGCGTGATCATTTCGGTAGCATTAACATTTGCGACGTTTATTGCACCACTGGCTAAACGTGCTTGGTTAGTTTCGTGGATTTTTTCAGGTTTTAGCATTGCTTCGGTTTTTGGAGTGCCACTTGGGATACGGATTAGTACTTATTTGGGATGGCGGCAAGCTTTTTATTTGATTACAGCACTTAGTATTCTTACATGGATCTTATTTGTGCTAGCATTACCCCATGATGTTAAACAAGTTAAGAGTGGTGGCCTAAAGATGCAATTGGTGCTTTTGACTGATAAGCGAATTTGGTTAGGGATGTTATTACCACTCTTTAACCTAGGAGGGATATATGCCTTTTATACGTATTTACGTCCGAGTTTGTCACAAAGTTTGCATTTTCCAACAAGTTGGCTGACGGCTTTATTATTTGTTTATGGCTTAATGTCATTGTTTAGTAATCAATTTAGTGGTGTTTTAGCACAAAATGGTGGTTTAAATAAGATGCCATGGGTCTTTTTAGCACAAGTTTTGCTCTTAGGCTTTTTGCCGTTCTTTTTCATGAATCGCTGGATAGGACTAGGAGTTATCATGTTGTTAGCAATAAGCATGTATTTATTAAATTCACCGTTGCAACTGTATTTTTTACAAGTAGCTGAATAAGATTATCCCCAAGCGTTGGTTTTGGCTTCGTCTTTAAATTCAATTTTTGCTAATTTTGGGATAGCTTTGGGTTCAGCAACAGGAAGTTTTGTTGTCGAAAATTTCGGCTTAAAACCGTTAGGCCCAAGTGGCGCACTGTATGCACTGTTAGCATTTATTGTGGTTATATGCTTAAATAAAGCAAAGGCACACTATACTAAGAAAACTATACTAAGAAAAGTTGTTAAGAATAGTTGACGTTTTGCTAAAAATTTGTTATGATTCAAATGTTGTATTTGTGCATGTCACAGCTACAACCGCACGTTTTAAGTTTAAGTGCTCAAATGAGCCACTACATTACGGCGAGTCTAAGTTTATAATCTCAAGGAGGTGCACATAATGTACGCAATCATTAAAACTGGCGGCAAGCAACTTAAAGTTGAAGCTGGTCAAGCTATCTATGTTGAAAAGTTAAACGCAAACGCAGGCGACAAGGTTACTTTTGACCAAGTTGTTTTAGTTGGCGGCGAAAAGACAGTTATCGGTACACCTGTTGTTGAAGGTGCTACAGTTACAGGTACTGTTGAAAAGCAAGGTCGTGCTAAGAAAGTTGTTACTTTCAAGTACAAACCAAAGAAGCATTCACATACAAAGCAAGGTCATCGTCAACCATATACAAAAGTTGTTATTGATGCAATTAACGCTTAATTACTTGAAAGTAGGCGCATAAGATGATTCACGCACAGATCAGACGACAAGGTTCTCAAATTAGCGGCTTTTGTTTGTCAGGACATGCGGGTTCTGGCGCATATGGACAAGATATTGTATGTGCAGCGGTCTCAGTCTTAGCGATTAATACCGTTAATAGCTTGGAAAAGTTAGCTTTGGTTAAGCCCAAAGTTGAAATTGACGAGGTAGATGGTGGTTATTTGAGTCTAGAACTCGACGCTCAAGATTTAGCAGACTTTAAGGCTCAATTGTTACTTCAAAGCTTTGTCTTAGGATTAAATGATATTGAGCGCAGTTATCAAGAATTTATTCAGATTAAAGATTAATCAAGGCTACGGGAGGTGCACTGATTATGTTGATGAACTTACAATTATTCGCTCACAAAAAGGGGGGCGGTTCCACATCTAACGGTCGTGACTCACGCTCCAAGCGTTTAGGCGCAAAGAGTGCTGATGGTCAAACAGTTACAGGCGGTTCAATCTTATACCGTCAACGTGGTACTCGTATCTACCCAGGTGTAAACGTTGGTATGGGTGGCGACAACACATTGTTCGCTAAAGTATCTGGCGTTGTTAAATTTGAACGTAAAGGTCGCGACAAGAAGCAAGTTTCTGTTTATCCAGTCGCTGAATAATTACGGAGCACAAAGCTTGATTTGACAGGCTTTGTGCTTTTTTGTTTGCTTAAAAAAATCATTTTTGCTAGATTTAGTTTTAAATCGACATAAATTTGGCAAATTTATATATATCTTTATAAAAGATGTTTCACTAATTATATAACAGTAGTACATAAAAAAGACGACAAGTTAATTACTAGTGCTAGGTGCTTTTTGGTATAATTAAATTGAAGCGTTAGCAATAATTTTTTTACTCTATTTTGGATTTATTCATGTAGATTTAACAAAATGAAAGGAATAGCGGTTTAATTACGCCTAAAATCAGCTTATGAAAGAAAAAATTTTAGTTTATCCGGTAATTGTTGCAAAATGTGATGATGAAAGTGGCAAATATTATAGTGTAACTTCGCCTAATATTAAGGGGATGGTGACGGATGGGACAACTTTACCTGAGGCAATTACGCATGCACAAGATGCAATCGCAACAATGATTGCTGATACAACATATCCAAAAGTCCAAGATCCAACAAAATGGCAATTAAGAAAAGATGAATATATCATGTGGATTTCTGTTAATATGACTAGATGGCTTAATGATTATGGCAAAACAGTCCGCAGAAATATTACGTTACCGGTTGTGTTAAATGAATGGGCTAAAGAAAATAATATCAATGTTTCCAAGGTTACAACCGAAGCATTAAAACGGTTGGCCAATATTTAATAGTTTAAATTATTAAATTTTATGTTAGTATAGAATAAATTAACTTTTTATGAAAGGTAAGTGAGCTTTTTATGAGTAATACACGTGTTGATAAATTACGCCAAAAGATGCAACAAATGAGTGTTGATGCCTTTTTAGTGACAGCTCCGTTTAATATTTATTATCTCAGTGGCTTTACAGGTGATGATGGTTTATTATTGGTGACTGAAAACGACAAGTATTTGATTACAGATGCACGCTTTAGTGAACAAGTAGCCCATCAAAATCCTGATTGGCAAGCTGTTATTACGCGTAATTACTTGCAAAGTGCCTGTGAATTGGCAAAGCAAAAAAATATAAGTGCAATGGCCTTTGAAAATACCATCAGTTATGCGCAATATGATTTGTTAGACGAATTAGCTCAATGTGATATTGTTCCTCTAGCAGGTATATTAGAGGAAATTCGTGCAATTAAAGATGAACAGGAAATAGAAATCATTAAAAAAAGCTGCGAACTTGCAGGTCAAGGTTATCGCTATGTGTTAGATATGATTGCAGCAGGTCAAACTGAAATGTATGTTGCTAATGAATTAGACCATTTTATGAAATTACATGGTGCACAAGATAAATCGTTTGAAACAATTTTAGCTAGTGGAGAACATACAACGTGGCCACATGGGACTGCCAGTTCTAAAATAATTGAAACTGGTGATTTAGTGACGCTTGACTTTGGATATTATCTAGATCATTATACTTCTGATGTAACGCGAACCTTTAGTGTAGGTAAGCAAAGTGATGAAGTCAAAAAGATTTATGATACGGTATTAACAGCACAAATTAAGACAATCGAAGCCATTAAACCAGGTATCACAAGTAAAGAACTTGATGATATTGGGAGAGACTATATTAAAGCACAAGGTTATGGACAATATTTTGAACATGGAATGGGACATGGTATAGGATTAGATATTCATGAATTACCAAACATTAGTTATCGTAGTCAAGAAGTTTTGCAGCCAGGTCAAATCATTACGATTGAACCAGGGATTTATGTTCCAGGTGTTGGTGGAGTGCGAATTGAAGACGATATCTTAGTTACTAAAGATGGTTATGAAAATCTCACCCAGTTTACTAAGGAGTATTTAGAGATTTTAAACTAAATTTGTGAACGTTTTTCTTTTGAATAAAAACAGATATAACTTGACAAAGAGCCAATTTCACGTGAAAATAGGTTATGCGATAATTCTGGTAGTGTGTCCATTTTTAGTGACAAGTTAAACACTTCAGATGAACATCAAGGAGGAAAAACGAAATGATTTCAGTTAACGATTTTAAAAACGGGTTAACAATTGAAGTTGACGGCGAATTATGGCGTGTTGTTGAATTCCAACATGTTAAACCAGGTAAGGGGTCTGCATTTGTGCGTTCTAAATTAAAGAACTTACGTAATGGTGCCGTTCAAGAAAAAACATTCCGTGCAGGTGAAAAAGTAGCGCAAGCTCAAATTGACCGCAAGAAGATGCAATACTTATATGCAGATGGTAACAACTACATCTTCATGGATACAGAAACTTATGAACAATTAGAACTTCCAGGTGAACGTATCGAAAACGAATTGAAGTTCATGAAAGAAAACATGATTATTAGTATTATCATGTTTGGTGCAGAAACTTTAGGGGTAGAATTACCAAATACTGTTGATTTAGAAGTTTCTGAAACAGAACCTGGTATCAAAGGTGATACTGCTTCTGGTGGTTCTAAGCCAGCAACAATGGAAACTGGTTTAGTAGTTCAAGTCCCATTCTTTGTGAATGTGGGGGATGTTTTAACAATTAACACGGCTGATGGAACTTATATCTCACGTGCTTAATATTTAAAGGAGGTTTTTGTGATGGCTGAAGATAACAACATTGTCTTAGCAAGTAAGGAACCTAGCTTAGGTGAAGTTCAGATTGCTCCTGAAGTAGTTGAAGTGATTATCGGAATTGCAGCTAGCAAGGTCGAAGGTGTCTATGCAATGCAAGGTACTTTGGCAAATAGTTTTTCAAAGTTCTTTGGACGCCAAGATCGCAAAACAGGTGTAAAGCTTGACCAAGAAGAATCTGCTTTGAAAGTTGATGTTTATGTTTATCTAAACTATGGTGTTTCAGTGCCTAAAGTGGCTGTGCAAATCCAAGAAAAAATTAAACAACAAGTTTTGTTTATGACTGGTTTGGAAATTACACAAGTCGACGTTCATGTGCAAGGTGTTGTTCCTGAAAAGCAAGAACCAACAGTTGATCCTAATAACTTATTTGGTGAAGAAAACGGTGAAGAAAAGTGAGTATAAATAGACATCAAATTCGCAAGATAGCTTTTCAAACATTGTTTGCTTTAAGCAGTAACCCAGAAGCACAACCAGCAGATGTCTATCGTCAATTATTGGATGAAGTTTCAAAAGACCAACCAACGCCTGCTTATTTAGAACAACTTGTTAAAGGCGTTTTGAGTCAACAAGCAAAAATTGATGCGCTTATTGAACAACATCTTAATAAAAATTGGACATTGGCACGTTTGAATAAAACAGATCTTTTGATTTTACGTTTAGCTGTCTATGAAATCAAATTTGAACAAGATTTAGCAAATAAGATTGCTATAGATGAAGCGTTGCAATTAGCCAAAGAATTCAGTGACGAAAAATCACGCCGCTTTATCAATGGAGTTTTAAATAACTTGATTTAAAAATAATACCCTTTTTACTGCCTTATGTTAGTAAGAAGGGTATTTTAGTGCTTAATTTTATAGCCTTTGCATTCATAACTATGTTAAAATTAACCTAAATTAACTAGGAGGCTAGTAGATGACAGTATTATTAGACGGTAAAAAGTATTCTGCCAAGGTGAAAGATAATTTAAAACAAGAGGTAACACGGTTAAAAGAAGTTGGACTTCAACCTTGTTTAGTTGTAATTTTAGTCGGGGAAGATCCTGCTAGCCAAGTTTATGTTCGTAACAAAAAGAAAGCAGCCGAATTCATTGGTATCAAAACGATTGATCATACATTGCCTAAAACTACTACGCAACAACAAGTCTTGGAATTAGTTGAAAAGTATAATCAAGATCCTAGTATTCATGGAATCTTAGTACAATTACCGTTACCCAAGCATATTAGTGAAGAAAAAGTGACCCGTGCAATTTCTCCGCTAAAAGATGTTGATGGATTTCATCCTTTAAATATGGGACATTTGTTTATGAATGAGCCTTACTCCTTGCCTTGCACACCAAGAGGTATTATGGAGTTAATGAAAGAATACAAAATTGATGTAGTTGGGAAAAATGTAGTGATTGTTGGGCGCAGTAATATTGTTGGTCGTCCCATGGCAGCTTTAATGCTAAATGACGATGCAACGGTGACGATTACTCATAGTAAAACTAAAAACTTAAAAGAGATAACAAAACAAGCGGATATTTTAATTGTAGCAATTGGCAAGGCACTATTAATTACAGCCGATTATGTAAAAAAAGGCGTAGTAGTTATCGATGTTGGAATGAACCGCTTAGCTTCAGGAAAACTAGTGGGTGATGTTGATTTTGATGCCGTTAAAGAAGTGGCTGATTATATTACTCCTGTTCCTGGTGGAGTTGGTCCAATGACGATTGCAATGTTGATGAAACAAACTGTAGAATTTGCTAAAGAAAGTGTGAAGTAGATGCAAGAAAAAGAGCGCTACTTAACTGTCAGTGCATTGACTAAATATTTACACCGTAAATTTAGTGCAGATCCTTACTTAGGACGAGTTTATCTGACAGGAGAAATTTCAAATTTTAGATTACGGCCACGACATCAATACTTTTGTTTAAAAGATGATAGTTGCAAAATTGATGCGGTAATGTATGAAGGTAGTTTTAAAAAATTAAAGTTTCAGCCAGAAGAGGGAATGAAGGTTTTAGCAATTGGACGGATTGATTTATATGAGCCTAGTGGTGTTTATCAAATCATCATTGAAAAGCTTCAACCAGATGGTGTAGGAGCTTTGTATCAAGCATATGAACAATTGAAAAAAAAATTAGCAGCTGAAGGTTTATTTAGTGCACCTAAAAAATCATTAGTGCGTTATCCTAAGCGAATTGCGGTTATCACTAGTCCTTCGGGAGCTGTGATTCGCGATATTATTACGACTCTTAAACGACGCTATCCAATTGCACAAATTGTTTTATTTCCTGCAGTGGTGCAAGGAGAACAAGCGGTTGATTCTTTGGTAGCTAGACTTAAGGAAGTCAATATGCGTGGCGACTTTGATACGCTGATCATCGGTCGAGGTGGAGGTTCGATTGAAGATTTGTGGGCATTTAATGAAGAAAAAGTTGCTAGGGCAATTTATGCTAGTGAAATTCCTGTCATTTCATCTGTTGGTCATGAAACTGATACGACGATTGCAGATTTTGTAGCAGATGTTAGAGCAGCAACGCCCACTGCAGCTGCTGAGTTAGCCGCACCTGTTTTAAGTGATGAATTATTAAAAATTGGCCGTTTACGGCAAAGCCTATTAATTGCATTAAAAAATAGATTAGATTTGCAAAAAAAACATCTAGCTCAAGCTACTGCATCATATGTTTTTAGACAACCCAATCGCTTGTATGAGGGTTATTTACAAAAATTAGATCGGTTAAATATGCGACAAAATCAGGTAATAATGCAATACTTGAATCGCGCTACTCAAGAATGTAGTCAACTTAAGAATAGATTAGAATTACAAAATCCACAGGAACTGTTGGAACGTAAATTGTTGATGACAACTAGCTTATCACAACGCTTAAAACAAGCGATGGAGATAATAATAAAGCAAGATGAACAATTTTTAATAAACATGATACAATCTTTAGATGCATTAAGTCCGCTTAAAGTTATGGGACGTGGATTTAGTTATGTAACTAGTGAAAAAGAAGTAATAACAAGTGTCAAACAACTTAAAAAAGAGCAATTGCTGACGTTACATTTGTTAGATGGGGTAGTACAAACAAAAGTTAAAGAGATAAAGGAGGACAACGATTAATGGCTGAAAAAACATTTGAAGAAAAAATGGTTCAATTAGAACAAATTGTTCAACAATTAGAACAAGGAAATGTTCCATTGCAACAAGCACTAGAACAATTTCAACAAGGAATTGCATTGAGTAAAGAGCTTCAAAAAACACTCCAAGATGCAGAACAAACATTGGCCCATGTCATTGATGATAATGGGGAAGAACAAGTCTTTGAAGAAGGAAATTAAGGTGAAAGATTAGATGTTGAATGATTTTCAAATAAAATATTTACCTTTGATAGATGAGCGAATGTGCTCTTATTTGGCAGATTTAAATACTTATCCAACATTAAAACAAGCGATGCTATATTCGGTGCAAGCTGGAGGCAAGAGATTACGTCCGCTATTATTGTTGGCAGTTTGCCAAAGTTTAGGCAGAAATATTGATGAGCAGGTTTTAGGTATCGGTGCAAGTCTAGAATTTATTCATACCTATTCGTTGATTCATGATGATTTGCCTGAAATGGATAATGATGACTTAAGACGCGGAAAACCAACCAATCATAAGGTTTTTGGCCAAGCAATGGCTGTTTTAGCAGGCGATGGATTGTTGACGACGGCTTTTGAAAATCTTGCATCACTTGATTTACCAGCTGAAAGTAAGGTTAAATTAATGGGGCAACTCGCATTAGCTGCAGGACCACAAGGAATGGTTGATGGCCAAGTTGGTGATATCGAAGGTGAACAAAAGCGACTGACTCTAGCTGAGTTAAAAATTGTTCATAAAAAGAAGACAGGTGCTTTGTTACATTTTGCTTGCTTGGCAGGGGCAATATTAGCTGATGCAGACTCTAAACAAACAGAAGCATTACTCAAGTTTGGGGATTGTTTTGGTTTGGCATTTCAAATTTATGATGATATCTTAGATGTGGTAAGTACCTCCAAAGAAATGGGTAAAGCAGTCCAAAAAGATGCGACAGAAAATAAGAATACTTTTCCAATTTTATTAGGACTTGATGGTGCCTATCAAGCATTAACCGATGTTTTAACCCAAGCAAAACAAGAGCTTGAAGTTTTAAAACAAATGGACGTAGATGTTACTTTGCTAAGTGAGTTTTTAGGATATTTTAAGTTAAGGAAGTAATTGATGAAAAAAGAACGAATTGATGTCCTTTTAGTTCAACAAGGACTGTTTGAAACTAGAGAACAAGCCAAACGTGCTGTGATGGCCGGAGAAATTTTGGGTGAAAATGAAGAACGTTTAGATAAACCAGGAATGAAGATTGATCCACAAACTAAGTTGCATTTTAAAGGGACTAAAATGCCGTATGTTAGTCGTGGCGGGTTAAAATTAGAAAAGGCAATAAAAGTTTTTAAGTTGCCGGTAAAAAATAAGATTGTCTTAGATATTGGCTCTTCAACTGGTGGTTTTACAGATGTGGTTTTACAAAAAGGAGCACAACTAAGCTATGCATTGGATGTAGGAACTAACCAATTAGCTTGGAAATTGCGACAAGATCCACGAGTAGTAGTCATGGAAAACACCAACTTTCGCTATAGTCAGTTAGCTGATTTTACAAATGGACAACCTGAGTTTGCTACAATTGATGTGTCATTTATCTCGTTGAAATTAATTTTGCCTAATTTACATGAGATTATCAAACAAGATGGTCAAGTTGTCGCATTAATCAAACCTCAATTTGAAGCGGGAAAAGAAAAAGTAGGTAAACACGGTATTGTGCGTGATGCCAAAGTTCATGAAGAAGTATTACAAGAGATTTTAACGTTTGCTTGTGAGCAAAAATACGATATTTTAGGCTTGGATTTTTCACCAATCACAGGTGGACAAGGAAATATCGAGTTTTTAGTAGCTTTGCGTGCAAGCGATACTTGCGGACAAATGATTGATAAAGATTTACTTTCACAAACGGTTAAAAATGCACATGCAACTTTGCAAGGTTAATTTTTAATTTTGTGCAAGTTGTTTTCTTTTATTTTTTAATAGTTGATGTGCTATTATAAGTGCAAGGTCAAAATAAAGTAAGGTGGTTTCAATGAGAAAGCAAGATAGACATAAATTAATTAAACAATTAATTCAAAATAATGTGATATATCGCCAAGAAGATTTTGTTAGTTTGTTGGCTCAACAAGGCATCGAGGTGACACAAGCAACAATTTCACGTGATGTTAAAGAAATGCAACTCATTAAACTTCCAAATAGCGATGGAACATATCAATATAGTTTGCCAACAGAAAAAAAGGTAAATACCGAAAAAAAGCTAAAGCGAACTTTGAAGGATGCTTATCTTTTTGCCAATTGTCATAATGATATGTGTATGTTTAAAGTGTTGCCAGGTAGTGGACCAAGTGTTTCGAATTTAATTGATCAAATGAATTATCCAGAAGTTTTTGCTTGTTTAAGCGATGATGACTCAATTGTTATCTTTGCTAAATCTGCACAAGAAGCAGCAGATTTACAACAAAAGTTATTACAATTAATCGAGATGTAATTAGTCAAGCCGTAATGACTTGGCTTTTTTTGTGATTGAATTTTTAATTTGGAAAAGATTTTACGTGTAGATAGCCTATGTTATAATAATAGAGGTTTATACATTTGAGAAAGGAAAAGCTGCGCTAGGCAGTCGGGCTGAATTTTGATTCAAGAGTTAGTTATTCGAGATTTGGCAATCATCGATAAATTAGATGTAGATTTTCAAGAAAAAATGACGGTCTTAACCGGTGAGACTGGAGCGGGGAAGTCGATTATTATCGATGCCTTAGGTCTATTAGCTGGAGGTCGAGGATCAAGTGAGTTTATTCGCAAAGGTGCTAATAAAACGTCATTGCAAGGCTTATTTATCGTGCCTAAGCATGCGATTACTAATCGAATCTTAGAACAGGTAGGAATTGAGTTAGAAGACGATACATTAATCTTACAGCGTGATATTCAACGTAATGGACGCAATATTTGTCGCATCAATGGTGTATTGGTTAATTTGGCAACTTTACGTCAGGTTGGCGAAACTTTAATTGATATTCATGGTCAAAATGAACATCAAGAATTGATGAAAGCAGAACAACATTTACATTTGCTTGACGAATATGATCACAATCTTCAAATATTAAAGCAAGATTATCAACAAGCATATAGAAAATATAAAAATTTAAAACAAGTAATTGCTAAACGCCAAGCAGATGAACAAGCGTGGGCTCAAAGATTAGATATGTTGCAATTTCAAGTTCAAGAAATTAGTGAAGCACAGCTTAAAGCTAGCGAAGAAAATGAGCTCATGCAAGAAAAAAGTCGACTTGATAATTATCAAGCAATTTATGGTGCGTTAGAGGGAAGTTATCAGTTATTAAATGGTGAAGAAGCCGATTTTTTGGGTGCGCTAGGCAAAGCGATGCATGAATTAGAAAAGGTAAATGAGTTAGCTCCAGAAATTCAAGGAGTATATGAAAAAATTGCGGGAGCCTACTATGAATTACAAGATGCTGCACGTGATGTTTCTAGTCAATTGGCAAATTTAGAGTGGGATGAAAATCGCTTAAATGCGCTTGAGCAGCGTTTAGAGTTATTGCATCAGTTGAAGCGCAAGTATGGAGATTCGATTCCTGAAGTTTTGGAATATTTAGCTAAGATTAAGCAAGAATTAGATGAGATGCGACTTAGTGAAAATGACAGTGACCAACAAAAAGAAGAATTGTGTAAAGCAAAAGAAAAGGCACAAACGTTGGCACAAAGATTATCAAGTAAGCGTAAAGAAGTTGCCAATAAATTAGAACAAGCAATTCAAGCCCAACTGAAAGCTTTGTACATGGATAAGGCGGTTTTCAAAGTTAATTTTGAGCAATTAGCAGCTTTAAATGAAAATGGTTGTGATAAGGTTGAGTTTTACTTGCAAACTAATCCAGGTGAAGCCATGGGATCTTTGGTTAAAATTGCTTCAGGCGGTGAGTTGTCGCGTATTATGTTAGCTCTTAAGACAATTTTTGCGCAAAATCAAGGAGTAACCAGTATTATCTTTGATGAAGTTGATACAGGAGTCAGTGGGCGAGTCGCCCAAGCCATTGCTGAAAAAATCAGTAGTGTCGCTCAAAATTCACAAGTTTTATGTATTACACATCTTCCGCAAGTTGCTGCTATTTCGGATAATCATTATTTTATTGCTAAGCATGTGATAAATGGTCGCACGGAAACGACACTTACTAAGTTAGATAAGCAACAACGTATTGATGAATTAGCCCGTATGTTATCGGGCTCAGAAATTACACAATTAACACGGCAACATGCTAAAGAATTGTTGGAACTAGCGACAAAACAATAAAAATTTTAGTATAAATGAAGGGGCTGGGAAAAAAGTACCAGTCTGGACATAAAAATAGCTGATTGAATTTCT
>CAJLBJ010000015.1 GCA_905204935.1 uncultured Lactobacillus sp. | reverse complement strand
AGATCACAGCTCATTTAATTATTAGTAAATATATCGATTACTATAACAATCAAAGAATTCAAGCCAAAACAAAATGGATGCCTCCTGTAAAATACAAGGAAGCATCCATTAGGATAATTTATTAAATTTTAACGTGTCCAGAAAACTGGATACACATCAAAAAAGCTGACTGTTTTTAATTTACTCAATAACAAAAAACTATCCTAGAATCTAGGATAGTCTTAATAATCAACCTAATCTTAGTCGATTGCTGGTGTACCGATCCAGCCGATAACTTCTTTAACTGTATCAGTAATAGCTTGTGTACCAGGTGCAAGTAATTTACGAGGATCGTAACCTTTACCTTCGATATCTTTACCAGCTTCGATATATTCGCGAGTTGCTTTAGCAAATGCGATTTGGCATTCAGTGTTGATGTTAAGTTTAGAAACACCCATGCTGATTGCTTTTTCGATTTGTTCTTGAGGAATACCGGAACCACCATGTAAAACAAGTGGTGTGTCGATAACTTCTGCAAGTTCTTGTAAGCGTTCAAAGCTTAAACCTTTCCAGTTTTCTGGGTAAACGCCGTGGATGTTACCGATACCACATGCTAAGTAGTCAACACCTAAATCAGCGATTGCTTTAGCTTGAGCAACATCAGCTAATTCACCGGCACCAATAACGCCGTCTTCTTCACCACCGATAGAACCAACTTCAGCTTCAACAGAAACACCTTTAGAATGAGCTAATTCTACGATTTCTTTAGTCTTCTTCAAGTTTTCATCAAATGGTAAATCAGAACCATCAAACATAACTGAAGTAAAACCAACTTCGATACATTCCTTAGCTGCTTCATAAGTACCGTGGTCTAAGTGTAAAACAACAGGAACAGTGATGTTCATTGCTTCGATTTCGGATTCTACAAGAGTCTTAACAACTTTGTAGCCACCCATGTACTTAGCAGCACCCATTGAGCATTGGATTAAAACAGGAGTGTTCATTTCTTGAGCACCCTTAAGAATAGCACGAGTCCATTCCAAGTTATTTGTGTTAAAAGCACCTACTGCATAATGACCTTTACGAGCTGCAGCAAAGATTTCGTTACCGTTTACGAGTGACATAAAACAGCCTCCTAAATAAGTTAACATCTAAAATTACTCTTAAAATTGAGTACACCTATATTCTACCACATTTTTGCAAATAGCGTGCACAAAAATATAATTTTCATGTTAATTTTCACACAATTAATAGTCGTTACGCCCTAATTCTGTGATTTTACCAATATTGGTATAAACGATCCACTCAGCAACATTTGTGATATAATCACCCATTCTTTCCAAATGGTTTGCCATGTTCAAATAATCGATACCTTCTAAAGCAAATTCTGGTGTATTTTGAATCTTTTTAACGGCTACTTTGCTAACTTTACGGAAATATTCATCATTTTTAGAATCACGTGCAGCAACTTCAACAGCAAACTTATCATCCATTTCAGTATAAGCCTTCAAAATATCTGCTAACATTTGTTGAATATTAGCCGCCATTTCAAATAATAAATCTTCAATTTCAAAATCACGGTCGCTTGTATTTAATTTTTCAGTAATTCGTGCAATACTGATTGCATGATCGGCTAAACGTTCTAAATCAGAACTTGCCTTTAAGATAGCTACAATTTCACGTAAATCACCAGCAACAGGTTGTTGCAAGGCAATAATTTGAGCAGATTTTTTTTCAAGCCTTGTTTCTTGTTCATTAATTACTTCATCATCGGCAATTACTTTTTGTGCCAATTTCAAATCGTGTTCTTTAATCGAATCAATCGCACATTTAATGGCTTCTGCTACACCAAAACCCATAGTAGCAAAATCTTGCTTCAAATCTTTAATTTGTTGTTCTAAAACTTTACTCACTGTAAACTTCCTCCTTGCTTATTAACCAAAACGACCGCTTAAATAATCATCAGTTTCTTGCTTAGTAGGATTTACAAAGATCTTCTTTGTAGCTCCAGTTTCAATCAAATCACCATTCAAGAAAAATGATGTAGTATCGGAAATTCGCGAAGCTTGTTGCATATTATGTGTCACAATGATACATGTATAATCTTCTCGCAATGTCAATAACATCTCTTCAATTAAGTTACTTGAAACAGGATCTAAGGCACTTGTTGGCTCATCTAACAAAATCACGGATGGTTGTACAGCTAACACACGTGCAATACAAATCCGTTGTTGTTGTCCACCTGATAAAGATAAAGCACTCTTATTAAGATTGTCTTTAACTTCATCCCAAATAGCCGCTTGCTTTAAACTAGTTTCTACACGTTCATCTAAGATTTGTTTATCTTTTATCCCGCCCAAACGTAAACCATAAGTTACATTGTCATAGATAGAAAATGGAAATGGATTTGGTTGTTGAAAAACCATTCCAACTTGTTTACGCAATTCAACCGTATCGGTTTGCGGACTGTAGATATCTTTACCATCAATCTCAATTGTTCCCGTAATCTTAACCGTTTCAATCAAATCATTCATTCGATTCAAACAACGCAAATATGTGGATTTACCACAACCAGATGGTCCGATTAACGCATGAATTCCTTTAGATGGAAAACCTAGCGTAATTCCATTTAATGCTTCTTTTTCACCATAATAAAGATGTAAGTCGCGTGTCGAAATAAAATCACTCATTTGCAGTCTTCCTCCTAGCCAAAGTTACCTGAAACATAATCATCGGTCGCCCGAATTTTAGGGTTAGTAAAAATGTTTTTAGTCTTATCATATTCTATCACGTGTCCTAAATGAAAGAAAGCGGTATAATCACTCACACGTGAGGCTTGTTGCATATTATGTGTAACAATGACAATTGTATATTTTTTCTTAAGTTCAATCATTGTTTCTTCAACTTTTAAAGTTGAGATTGGATCAAGCGCACTAGCTGGTTCGTCCATCAATAAAATGTCTGGTTCCATTGCAATAGCACGTGCAATGCAAAGACGTTGTTGTTGTCCCCCATAGATGGTTCGTCTAGTAATAACAACTTTGGACGAGCCATAAGTGCACGACCAATAGCAAGCATTTGTTGTTGTCCACCAGACAATGCGAGCGCACTTTTATCTAAATCATCTTTAACTTCATCCCATAACGCAGCCCCTTTTAGACTGGTTTCTACGATTTCTTCAAGTTTTCGTTTATCTTTTAATCCACGTTCCTTTAGTGCAAAGGTAATATTGTTGCGAATTGATTTTGAAAATGGGTTTGGTCTTTGAAAAACCATTCCGATATGTTTACGCATCTCGTAAACATTGATATCTTTAGAATTAACATCCAAACCACGATACATAATTTTGCCCTCAACACGTGCAATCCCATCATTCATTCGGTTTAAGGAACGTAAATAAGTCGATTTACCAGAACCTGAAGCACCAATCAATGAAGTTATCTTATAACGCTCAAATTGCAAATTACCATCATGAAAGGCATGATTATCTCCATAAAAAACTTGTAAATCTTCCGTACTCAAGGCAATTTCATGTTCTTTAGGATCAAATTTTAAAATCCAATTATCATTTAAATCATATTGTCCAACATTCATTTAAACTACTCCTCTACTTACTTGCTGTTAACTTGCGATACAATTTGTTTCCGATGTAGCGTGCTAACACGTTAAAAATCAAAACAGCAATGATTAACACGGCAGATGAACCAGCTGAAACAGCATCAGCATCAGGCATAATTCCTTCTGAATTAATTTTCCAAATGTGTACGGCTAATGTTTCTGCCGGACGCATCAAATTTAAGGGACTAGCAGGGCTAAATGGATTCCAATCAGAGAAATTCATGCTTGTCGCACTTTGTCCAGCTGTATAAATCAAAGCAGCCGCTTCACCAAAGACACGTCCAGCGCCTAAAACAATCCCTGTCACGATTCCAGGCAATGCTTCTGGCAAAATAATCTTTGTAATCGTCCGCCATTTTGATAACCCTAAAGCCAAACCAGCTTCACGTTGCAAGTTAGGTACTGCTCGCATCGCTTCTTCAATATTTCTTGTTAATAATGGCAAATTAAAGAATGTCAACGCAATCGCACCAGCTAAAATAGAAAAGCCCATTTTAAATTGAACTACAAATAATAAGAAACCAAACAACCCAACAACCACGGATGGTAAAGAACTTAAAATTTCAATCGACATCCGTACAACTTCAGTTACCCAATTTTTAGGTGCGTATTCAGATAAAAATAAACCAGCACCTAAAGAAATTGGAAAAGAAATAATCAATGTTAAAAGCAATAGGTAAAATGAGTTAAACAATTGATAACCAATTCCACCACCAGCAACAAATGACTCGGAAGGAGCCGTCAAGAAATGCCACGAAACATGTGGTAGACCTTGTAATAAGATTCGTCCGATCAAAAACGCCAAAATCAAAACAACTAGCGCTGCAATAACGCGAATGATCGTGATGGCAATTTTATTTTGAAATTTGGTGTTCATCTTACATCTTTCCTCTCTTACCAATCCATTTTACTAAAATATTAAATACTAATGACATTAACAATAAGACTAAAGCCAATGACCATAATGCATTATTACCAACAGTTCCCATAACTGTATTACCAATTCCCATCGTCAAGACACTTGTCAAGGTAGATGCTGGTGATAATAAACTTGTTGGCATCAAACTTGCATTACCAATAACCATCTGTACAGCTAAAGCTTCACCAAAAGCACGTGCCATCCCAAAAATTACGGCAGTTAAAATTCCTGGTAAAGCCGAACGTAAAATAACCTTGTAAATTGTCTGCCATTCGGTTGCACCTAAAGCCAAAGATGCTGCTTTGTAATGCTTTGGAACGGCACGTAAACTATCAACAGTCAATGAAGTAACTGTCGGTAAAACCATAACAAATAATACAAATGCCCCAGATAAAATACCATATCCAGAACCGCCAAAATGATTTCTTACAAATGGTACAACAACGTTTAAGCCAATAAAACCGTAAACAACAGATGGAATCCCCACCAATAATTCAATAACGATTTGTAAGACATTACGACCTTTCTTTGTCGCAATTTCAGTCATATATAAAGCAGTTCCGATAGCAAACGGCGTTGCAATCAAAGCAGCTAAAATTGTTACCCCAAAAGAACCTACAATCATTGGCAAAGCGCCTACTAATGGACGACCATCTTTACCATTTGAAGTAGGCATCCAGTCTGTTCCGGTTAAAAATTGTTTCAAACTTGCGTTATTTTCAGTAAAAGTCGCAATTCCTTTAGAAGCCACAAAGGCAAAAATGGATAATACCACAGCTACAATAATACCAATACACGTATAAGTTAAAATTTTTCCTGTTAATTCTTGTCTTGTTTCACGTGACTTACTTTGAATCTTTTCACGGATTGGATCCATAACTACACCTTCTTAAATAAATTATTTTACTGGAGTCACATTACCATGAGCATCCTTTTCAACTTGCATGTCTTGCACCGGAATGTAACCTAATGCTTTAACTAATTTTTGTTGAATCTTTTTAGATGTTTTCATGTAATCAATAAATGCTTGTACCTTCTTAGATGGATGACCTTTAGTATACATGTGTTCATAAGACCAAATTTTCCATTTATTAGTTGTCACATTTTTTTCAGTTGGTTTAACTCCATCAATCTTTGGTGCGACTAAGGTATCATTTAAATAAGAAAATGAAAGATAACTAATAGCACCTGGCGTTGAAGCCACCATTTTTTGAACCGTTCCGTTTGAATCTTGTTCTTGTGACTTAGCTGCCTTTTGCCCTGCCATTACACTTTGTTCAAACGAAGCTCGCGTCCCACTACCTTGAGCACGATTAATCAACACAATTTCTAGATTTTTGCCACCAACTTGTTTCCAGTTAGTATATTTGCCCGCAAAAATACCCCGTAGTTGTTCCATCGTCAGGTTTGTGACGCCAGCTTTTTTATTAATAACCGGTGCCATCCCGACTACGGCTAATTTATGGTCGACTAATTTAGAAGCATCAATTCCTGCTTGTTGTTGTGCAAAAATATCTGAATTCCCAATAGTTACAGCTCCAGATTGCACTTGACTCAAACCAGTCCCTGAGCCTCCGCCTTGCACTGTAATCCGCACGTCAAAATGACTGCGTTGATACTGTTCAGCTCCCATTTCTACCATAGGTTGCATCGCAGTCGAACCAACAATCGCTACGGTTTCTACATTATTTTGTTTATCAGTCTTGCCACAACCTGTCAGGATTCCTCCTAAAACAAGCATCAGCATGGACACTTTCAAAATTTTTTTCATTTTCACTTCTTCCTTTCCTCTACAATGTAAATGTTACAGTGCGTTTGTAAAGAGCCTTGGGTTGTTTTGTAAAGATTGTGTAAAGATTTTAAAACAGCATTATTTTATATCATTTTATCAGTTATTTTGTAAAAAGCGTTCAATTGTGCTTGTAACAAGATATTATAAATCTAAATAAAAATGCTCTCCTTACTAGAGCATATCTAGTAAAGAGAGCACAACAATTTATTCACTGCTCAGGCTGGGATCGAACCAGCGACCTCTTGATTAACAGTCAATTATTCTACCGCTGAACTACTGAGCAAAAATTAAAAGCTTGATTGTTAAAACAAAGTGACTGCTCAGGCTGGGATCGAACCAGCGACCTCTTGATTAACAGTCAATTATTCTACCGCTGAACTACTGAGCAAAAATTAAAAGCTTGATTGTTAAAACAAAGTGACTGCTCAGGCTGGGATCGAACCAGCGACCTCTTGATTAACAGTCAATTATTCTATCGCTGAACTACTGAGCAATCGTTATAAGTAACATATATATTTATATCATATTCTTAAAAATTGTGCAACACTTTTTAATTTTTTTCTTAGAAAAATTACATTTTTCTTTCAAAGATATATGCTAACCCCCAAAACTAAAAGATTGATACCGTTTTTTGGCACTTAATTTATCATCGCTTTTTTTCTCATTTACACACTTTTTGTATTTAATAATTAAAGCTCAACAAAAAAATAGAACGACTCAAGTAAAAGTCGCTCTAGTCAAAATTAAGCAATGTGATTATCACGTAAAATGTTAGCCACTACTTCTTGCATCTCTGGTGTTTTTGTCCATTCTTCAAAATGATCAAAATCTTCTTTAGGCATCTCGAAGTTTTCATTAATATATTGCTCATATTTAATTACACTACTTGAGCGTGGAATATTAATCTGGATAATCCGTACTTCTTTGATAAATCCACGAATTGCAGCTAATTCGGCTCGTCCATTTTGAACCATATTAGAGATTTCAAAATAACGGCTCCCATCATTGCGTGTAATTTCTTCTATTAAAGTTAAAGTTTCGTTGCTTTTCATCAAAATAAACTCCTCATTAAATCTATTATCTCTAGTATACCAAAAAAACCACTGCAAAACTTGCAGTGGTTGGCATAAGAGAGAAAGAGAATTGATTAGAAGGTAAATTACTAATACCTTACGAATATTATTCTAACTCTAGTTGAAAGCGGTGTCAACACTCTTTTATAAAAATATATTTCTAACTATTCAAGAAAATTTTATTTTACGCTATAATGATGAATATCACCAATTTACTAAGAGTAGTCAGAGAGGGACAAATGATAAATCTAAAACAATTTAAAGTTAGCGTTATCTTAGGTATCATCTATACTGTTGGCTATTATTTTTTTAAAATCATCTTGATTTTACTGGGACATAAAAATGACATCTATCTCATGTTTTTCCAAGATGGTCTATGGTATCTACCGTTTATTTTAGCAATAGTTTATTTCTTTCTTAGTAGTAGTTGCTTTTATCTAATTTTTAGAGTTTCTTCATTCATCATCAACAAAGTAACTAAAAATTAATAAAGAAGTCTATAATCAAAAAAAGACATAGAGTAGCAAAAACGCTATTCTATGTCTTTTTTATAACTATTCGACTGTTACACTCTTAGCTAAATTACGTGGCTTATCTACGTCATATCCTCGTTGCTTACTTGCATAATATGCTAATAATTGACATGGTACAATTGCCACCAATGGACTTAAGAGTTCTGCTACATCTGGCAAGATAATTTGATCTTGCTTAGTCGCTAGTGCTTGTTTCACTATCGTTATCACTTGTGCTCCGCGAGCTTTAACTTCTTGCACGTTGCTACGTGTATGCGCTGCTGTCTTTGCTGAAGTTATCAAAGCAATAACTGGGGTTTGTTCTTCAATCAAAGCAATTGTGCCGTGCTTTAATTCACCAGCCGCAAAGCCTTCCGTTTGAATATATGAAACTTCCTTTAACTTTAAGGCTGCTTCAATTGCAGTTGCATAATCAATCGCACGTCCAATATAAAATGCATTTCTGGTTGTTAACAAGTCTTGTTTAGCTAGTTGTTCAATTTTATACTTTTCATCAACTAAAGTTTGCATTGCATTAGCAACCTTACCTAATTCTTGTGCTAAATCTAATTCATTAGCTCTTTGCAAGTCCTTAGCCTTACCTAAAGCCTGCGCCAAAATTGCTTCGACTGCAATTTGTGCTGTATATGCTTTAGTTGAAGCAACTGCAATTTCTGGACCTGCATGTAATAACAAAGTGTAATCTGCTTCGCGAGATAAAGTTGAATTAGCTACATTTGTCAAGGTCAATGCTGGATAGTTTTGTTCTTTAATTTGTACCAAAACCGAGCGACTATCAGCAGTTTCACCACTTTGCGACAAGAAAATAAAGAATGGTTTTTGCGCAAGCAATGGTGGATTATAGGCAAATTCTGAAGCAACATGTACTTCTACTGGAATTTGTGCTAACTTTTCAAATAGTTCTTTACCAACTAAACCTGCATGATAGCTCGTACCTGCAGCTACAATATAAATTCGTTGTGCTTGTTTCATCGCAGCTAATAATTTTTCATCGATTGCATTTGGCGTTTGCAAATATTTTTGTACTAACGTCCGCATAACTGCCGGCTGTTCATCGATTTCTTTTAACATATAATGTTCATAAGCTCCTTTTTCAGAAGCACTCGCATCTTGATCTACCGTAAATTCTTTACGCTTAACCACATTTCCTTTTACATCTTCAATTACTGTTTGCTTTGGACTAAGTTGTGCAACATCGCCATCAGCCAACTCTACAAAACGATTGGTCAATTTAAGCATTGCCATTGCATCACTACAAATACAGTTAAAGTCGGTTCCTAGTCCAAGCAATAATGGACTCTTATTTTTAGCAATCCATATTTTTTCTGGTTGAGTTTGATCAATCAAAGCCAAGGCATATGATGAGGATTCATCTAATAAACCGACTACTTTTCTTAAAGCTTCAAATGCATCTAAGTTTTCTTTAGCTGCAAAATAACCGATTAACTGGACAATTACTTCAGTATCCGTCTGACTAACCAAAGTAACATCTTTTAAGTAAGTTTCTTTTAATTCCTTAAAATTACCAACTACACCATTGTGAACCAAATAAAATCGACCATCTGCTGAAGAATGCGGATGAGCGTTAGTTTGACTTGGTTGACCATGAGTTGCCCAACGAGTATGCCCAATCCCAGTATTACCACTAACCTTAGCATCAATTTCTTGACGTAAATTACTAATACGGCCACTAGCTTTTCGTAAAAAACCTTGATTAGCTTGTTTTAACACATAAATTCCGGCCGAATCATAACCACGATATTCTAATTTTTCTAATCCTTGTAGTAAAATTTCAGTTGCTTGATCATGTCCAACAATTCCAACAATCCCACACATATTAACTCTTCCTTTGTATATCTTTTTAACTTTTTAAAATTGGTATAGATAAATTATTTAGATAACATCTCAACAAAATAAACTATACAACCATATATAAAGATAGTCAACACATTTACCCTAAAATGGTATATGTATATACCATTTTAGGGTAAGACTAATTTATAAGCCTTAAACCATAAACAAAAAGTCCTCTTCTCTGGAATCATCCAGAAAAGAGGACAAACTTTGTTACATTTCTATCAATAAAATTTGATAAAAATATTTATTATTTTTCAGCCAACCATTGACCAGCCTGTTGCAAAGCATCCTTGATACCAGATGGATTCTTTCCACCAGCTTGAGCCATATCAGGACGGCCACCGCCGCCACCACCAACAGCAGGTGCAATAGCTTTAATCAAATCTCCAGCTTTAAGCCCAGCTTGAATAGCTGTACCACTCATCGCTGTAATCAAGTTAACCTTGCCATCTTCAGTTGAAGTTGCCAACACTAAAACATCAGAATATTCATTAGTCTTCCATTGATCAGCTAATTGGCGTAATTGGCTCATACCTGAAACTTTAACTTCTTTAGCAATCAACGTCTTACCATTAATTGTTTCGACATTTTTGAAGACATCTGCTGCTTGTTGGCTCGCAAATTTATCTTCCAATGCTTGTTTTTGTTGTTCTAATTCTTTGATTTGTTGTTGTAATTGTTCAACTTTACGTGGAACTTCTTTTAATTGTACAACTTTCATCGCAGTAGCTGTTGCATTTAACAGATGATTACGTTGTTCTAAGAATTCATACGCTTCTTTTGAAGTTACAGCTTCAATCCGACGTACGCCAGCCCCAACACCTGATTCAGACACAATCTTAAACAAACCTAATTCACTGGTGTTAGCCACGTGATTGCCGCCACAAAATTCCATTGAGTAATCACCAACTTTAACAACCCGCACTAAATCACCATATTTATCGGCAAATAAAGCAATTGCTCCCATCTTCTTAGCTGATTCTAAATCAGTTTCGATAGTTTCAACTGGTAAACTTGCCCAAATCTTTTCATTAACAATTGCTTCAACTTGTGCTAATTGTTCTTTAGTTACCGCACCAAGATTTGTAAAGTCAAAACGTAAATAAGTTGGTTCTACCAATGAACCGGCTTGATGTGTATGATTACCTAAGACATCACGTAAAGCTTGATCTAACAAGTGTGTTGCTGTATGGTTTTTCTTAACTTTATTGTGGAATGTTTCATCAACTTCTAATAGATATTGACCATTAACTTGCAAGCAGCCTTCAACTTCAACTAAATGCATGTTTTGACCATTTGGAGCATGTTGCACATCAATCACTTGTGCAACTACTTGCCCATTTTGGTCTTTAATCACACCTTTATCAGCAACTTGGCCACCCATTTCTGCATAAAATGGTGTCTTAGAAAAGATTAAGCGTGCTTTACCAGTTGTAATTTCATCTACTAAAGCTTCATCAACAATAATATCTGTCAAAGTTGCTTCACAACTCAAAACATCATAACCAACATATTGACTTTCTGTCTTAATATCAGTTAATAAGGCACTTTGAACACCCATTGATTTAGCATCACTTCTAGCTGCACGTGCGCGTTGCTTTTGTTGTTGCATCTGTTCATCAAAACCAGCTTCATCAACACTTAAACCTTGTTCTTGCGCATATTCTTTCGTCAATTCCATTGGGAAGCCATAGGTATCATAAAGTTTAAAGACCGGTGCTCCTGGCAAGATATCTTTATTAGCAGCCTTAGTTTCACTAATCAAATCATCTAATAATTGCATCCCATCTTTTAAGGTGTCGTTAAAGCGATCTTCTTCCATTCGAATAACTTTGGCAATATAATCTGCTTGTTGCAAGACTTCTGGATAAGCAGATTCCATAATCTTGCCTACGACTGGCACTAATTTGTATAAGAAGGCTTGATCGATACCTAACTTTTGTCCATGCATAACAGCTCGCCGAATTAAACGACGAATTACATAGCCACGACCTTCATTTGAAGGTAACGCACCATCACCAATCGCAAAAGTCACGGCACGTGCATGATCAGCAATCACTTTAAAGGAAACATCTTTTTCAACATTATCACCATAATGATAACCTTTAGCCATAGTAGCTGTCTCATCGATGATTGGCATAAACAAGTCGGTTTCAAAGTTGGTTTTAGCATGTTGGAAAACTGAAACAACTCGTTCTAATCCCATCCCCGTATCGATGTTTTTATGTGGAAGTGGTTCATAAGTTCCATCAGGCTTATGATTGAATTCAGAAAAGACGATATTCCAAATTTCTAAATAACGTTCGTTTTCGCCACCAGGATAATTTTCAGGATGGTCTTCTGGCAAGTTATTCATTTCTTGACCACGATCATAAAAAATTTCGGTATCCGGACCAGATGGACCTTCGCCAATATCCCAGAAATTATCTTCAACTTCATAAATATGATCAGCTGGCATCCCGATTTCTTGCCAATATTTCTTTGCATCTGTATCTTTTGGATAAACAGTCACGTAAAGTTTTTCTTTTTCCATTGCAAACCATTCAGGACTAGTTAATAATTCCCACGCCCAAGCAATTGCTTCTTTTTTGAAGTAATCGCCGATAGAAAAGTTACCTAACATTTCAAATAATGTATGGTGACGTGCTGTCCGTCCCACATTTTCAATATCATTGGTTCGAATTGATTTTTGTGAACTTGTCATGCGATGGTTCTTAGGGACAACCGAACCATCAAAATATTTTTTCATGGTTGCTACCCCTGAGTTAATCCATAACAAAGTTGGATCATCAATTGGCACTAATGGTGCACTCTTCATAATATCGTGACCTTTAGTCTTGAAAAAATCAAGATACATTTGCCGAATTTGAGCACTTGATAATTCTTTCATCTAAAAATTCCTTTCCTTGACTAAAAAAGCACCGTTGCTAGTAAGGACGCTTGCGCGCGGTACCACCTTACTTGCAACGATGCTGATCGTTAGCCTCTTTAAAATCTAAATTCATTCAATTGTCATTTTTAGGGAGCACTCATCAATAAATCAAAATCTTTACACCAACCAGATTCTCTCTAAATGATTTAATTTAATCAGCATGTCCTAAAAGTATACTCAAAGTATATGCAAATTTAAAAGAGTTGTCAACTCTAGCTTAAGCCTTGGTTTTATTAGCTTTACGTTGGGCACGCATCTCTTGACGCCGTGCAATCCGACGTTTTTGCTGCTCATCTTTTTTGATAGCTTGCTTGATTTTTTTCTTATAGCCTGGTTTTCTTTTCTTTTTAGCTTTATTAACCATTCCTTGCAATTTAGGATCCATCTTGTCTTGGCGCACACGTCTTTTTTCACGGCGCTTACGATCATAAGAATCAACCAATTCGCCATTTTTTAAAGCTTTAGGAACAAAATTAATTCCTAATTCTTCTAGTCCTTCAATTCGGCGTTCATCATTTGGCGCATACAATGTAATTGCAATTCCGTGCATGTTATTTCGTCCGGTTCGTCCGACACGATGAACGAAAAATTCTAAATCTTCGGGCAAATCATCATTAATAACATGCGAAACGCCTTCAATATCAATTCCACGTGCAGCTAAATCAGTTGCAACCACATATTGATATTCTAAATTTTGGACAGCTTTCATCACTCGTTTACGTTCTCGTGGTTGAATTCCGCCATGAATTTTAGCAACTTTAAGCCCATTTGCACGCAAATAATTCGTCAACTCGTCGGCTCTTTCTTTAGTATTAGCAAATACCAACGCTAAATAAGGTTTACCTAACGTCAAAAGTTGATAAATTAATTGATTGCGATCGCGCCCTTTAGTTGAAAGTAACCAATTATCAATTGTTGGACTGATAATCGTTTTATTTTCGACTACTTCAATAATTGGTGAGCTCATATATTTGCGCAAAAATGGTTGTAATTTAGGCGGAATTGTCGCCGAAAAGACTAACATTTGTAAATCTTTAGGCATACTTGAAGCAATCGCATCTGTTTCATTTAAAAAGCCCAAATCAAGTGTCATGTCGGCTTCGTCAACTACCAAATAAGTCGCATTATGAATATCTAAAGCATTACTTTTTACCAAATCTAAAATACGTCCTGGCGTTCCGATCACAATTTGTGGTTGGCGATTAGCTAGTTTTTCAATTTGGCGTTGTTTATCAGTTCCGCCTACAAAATTTTGCACCAAAATTTCTTTATTGCTATGCTTAGCTAACTGCTTAGCTGCTCCATAAATTTGATAAGCTAATTCACGACTAGGTGTAGTAATTACCGCTTGTACCTCTTTTTTATTTGCAATAATCTTTGAAAAAATCGGCAACAAAAAAGTATGGGTCTTTCCACTACCCGTTTGCGATTGTCCAACCACACTTTTATTTTTCATAATTAAAGGAATCAAGCGTTCTTGCACCGGTGTTGGTGTTATAAAGCTGATTTCTTCTAAGGCCTCTAACACATAAGGTGCTAAGCCTAAATCTTTAAATTTTACTGTCATCTTTTCCTCCTTGATAAGTAGCCGCAATTTTATCTAATTGCTCAACATACTCAGCAATTTGCTCTTTACTTGCTAGTTTAGCTCCACTAGCTAATGGATGGCCTCCACCGTCATATTTCTTGGCTAGCTCATTAATAATCGGTCCTTTAGAACGAATACGTAAACGATATGAACCATCTTTTTGTTCGACTAAAACAGTCCAACAAATGATTGTCTCAATCTTACCTAATAAAGGCACAACATCACTTGTGCATGCATCTTGTAATGCAAATTTTTCCAATAACTCATTGGTTAAAACAACATAAGCTGCATTATTTGGAGTAACCGTCATATTTTGCCAAACATAGGC
The DNA here is from genome assembly GCA_905204935.1 of uncultured Lactobacillus sp. Lineage (GTDB taxonomy): Bacteria > Bacillota > Bacilli > Lactobacillales > Lactobacillaceae > Ligilactobacillus. The sequence goes on along the minus strand of CAJLBJ010000015.1, from coordinate 36,973 downwards.
CGATAAGCGGGCTATTTGTTCTGAAATTTCATCTAGTCTACGACAAACACGTACCGCATCAAAATCATACTGGCGCAAATCAGCAGCTACATTTAATGTATGCGCACTAGTACAATCATATAAAAAGCGGCCAGTATCCCCGATTATCCCTGCATATAAAACTTCAGCTGCTTTAGCTGTCAATTTCAACTTGCCATTTGTTACTTGAATAAAATCATAAATAATTTCTGAACAACTCGAAGCTTGATCTTTAACCCAACAAATATCACCATAAGGATCATCATTAGGGTGATGATCGATTTTTATCAAATAATCACCTTGATTATAGCGTTGATCATCAACACGTGGGCTATTAGCCGTATCCGTCACAATTACTAACGCCCCTTGATATACATCATCTTCAATTTGATCTTCTGTCCCCATCCAACTCAAAGCAGTTACGTCTTTGCCGATTTGATAAATTTCTTTGGTCGGATAAGCTTCCTTAAGTACTAAAGCTAACCCATATTGCGAACCAAATGCATCTGGATCTGGACGTTGATGACGGTGAATGATGATTTTTTGATATTTTTCAATTTGTTGTAAAATTTGTTCTTCTATTGTCATGTTGTTTCCTCGTTTTCTTAATGCAACTTACTTAACACTTTAGTATACCGATTTTTTGCCAACTAGACAATCACTTCATTTCATTTTCGTTTTGCCATAGCGGTAAAACAATATTTTGATAACTAGCATCATCTAATCCTGTTAATGTTAAGCCTAACAAGCGTACATCTATGTTTTCTGGCTGAATCTGTTCAAAAAGTTGCAAACTATAAAACACTAACGTTGCCACATCATTTGTAAAGAAATCGCGTTGGGTTAAACGTTTAGTCATTGTTTGATAACGACTATTTCGCACCTTTAAAACCAATGTTTGACCTTGCTTTTGCTTTTTTTGCATTTGAGTAGTTACTTTTTGAGCCAAACGTTTTAATTGTTCTTCTACTTCTTCTTGGCTACACAATGGTGTATCAAATGTGCGCTCCTTGCCTAAAGATTTGCGCTTTCTAGTCGCTTGAACTATGCGGTTATCTTCGCCACGAACACGTTGATATAAAATAACCCCCATTTTACCAAAGTGTTGCTGTAATTTCTTTAAAGAACAGTTATATAAATCTTGTCCACTAAAAATTCCTAATTCATTCATTTTTGGTAAAGTTTTTTTACCAACACCACGAAAATCTTGGATGGGCAAAGCCAATAAAAAGGCTTGGGCCTCCTCTTTTCTAACTACCGTCAAGCCCATTGGTTTACGATACTCCGAAGATAACTTGGCTAAAAATTTGTTATAAGAAATACCTACCGAACATGTCAACTGTGTTTTAGCATAAATTTTTTGTTGCAAATCATGTGCAAGCTTGATTGCCGAGCATTCATTTAATTTATTTTCCGTCACATCTAAATAAGCCTCATCTAAAGCAATTGGTTCGATAATATCCGTATACTGCCTAAAAATTGCATGAATCTGTTCTGATACTTGCCGGTATTTATCAAAATCAGGTCGCTTAAAGACTGCTTGCGGACAAAGCTTAAGCGCTTGGACACAACTCATGGCTGAATGAATCCCGTATTGACGGGCAATGTAATTGGCTGTTGCCACCACTCCCTTGCCGTTTGCATGCCTAGGATCTCTCGCAATTACTAATGGTACCTGGCGATAAGCTGGATGATCACGCATTTCTATTGAAGCATAAAAAGAATCCATATCAACATGAATAATCTTTCGCTCTTGGTGCATCGTTTTTTCCTTTCTAGCGTATTTTATTTAATTTTACACCAAACACACGTTTGTTTTCAAATTAAATAAAAAGTTGCCTTCGTTTGAAAGCAACTTTTTAAATTATCCTTCATGACATGGATCAAATTCCCAATGATTGCCATCTTTAGCTAACAAATCAAATGCTGCCTTTGGTCCCATCGAACCACATTCATAATTAGGAAAAGTTTCTACATCTATTTTTTCTTGGTCCCACGCTTGACGAATAGCATCGACAAAACGCCATGAATAATAAACTTCTTGCCAATGAGTAAAGTTAGTAGCATCACCTTTTAAAGCATCCAACAATAGTTTTTCATATGCTTCCGGTGTTTGTGCACGTAAGGCGTTATCGTGTGTATATGTCAAAGTATTATCTTCAATGCCATATCCTTCCTGACTAACAGCTTTTGAATTAAGCCTTAAACTCATCGCAGGAATCGGATCAACATTAAACGTTAACACATTTGGCAAGATTTGCCCACAATCAAAAATATTATTAGGCATATTCTTAAATACTACATCGATTCTAGTTCCTTTAGTCGCCAAGCGTTTTCCACTCCGCACATAAATAGGAACACCTGCAAAGCTCATGCTATTGACGTGTAACTTACCAGCTACAAATGTTTCGGTTACAGAATCTTTAGCAACTTGATTTTCCTGACGATAACCAACTTGTCCATTTCCTTGCGTATATTGACCACGCACAAAATTTTCCTTAACCTCTTGAGGTGTGTAGACTTGCAAAGCCTTTAGCGCACTGATTTTTTCTTGGCGAATATCTACATCACTAAAAGTAACTGGTGCATTCATCGTCAACAAAGCAACAATTTGCAAGATATGATTTTGGACCATATCGCGCAAGCAACCAGAAGTCTCATAATAGCCGGCACGCTCTTCGACTCCCAAAGCTTCACTTAAGGTAATTTGAATGTTATCAATATAACGATTATTCCATAACGCTTTAAACAAATTATTGCCAAAACGTACAGCTGCAATATTTTGAATCATCTCTTTACCTAAATAATGATCGATGCGAAAAACATCTTCTTCAGGGAAAAATTTGCAAATATCGTCATTTAATTGAATTGCGCTCGCTAAATCATGTCCAAATGGCTTTTCTACAATTACACGATTATATCCATTAGCAGTTACAATATTTTGTGAACGTAAATGCTCACAAATTGTTCCAAAGAAATGCGGTGACATCGCTAAATAAAATAAGCGATTACCTCCAATTTGATATTTCTCATCAAGTTTTTGAGCTAATTCAAACAAAGTGACATAATGATTCGTGTCAGTTACATTATGGGATTGATAATAAAAGTGGCTAGCAAATTCATTAGCTTGTTGTGCCGTATCTTCCATACCAGAAATTGAATTACGCACAACATCTTGATAATGATCATTGCTCCAAGGCCGTCTTGCAGTCCCAATCACCGCAAAGTTTTCGTTTAAAAATCCTTTTTTATAAAGGTTAAATAATGACGGATACAGTTTTCTTTGCGCTAAATCCCCTGTTCCGCCAAAGATTATAAATAGCGCTTTTTGTTTGGTTGTCATTTTTTAGCACCACTTTCATTTTTGTACACTACTATTATTTTACTAACAAAAGCTTCATTAAACAAGTAAGCAATTAGCGTCGATTAAAAAAGCGATGTCTTTAAGACACCGCCTTGAAGTTTAAATTAAGTGTACGCCTTTATCAACATAAATCACGTCACCAACAACACCTGTCGCTAAATCACTCATTAAAAAGGCACAAGTGCCACCGACTTCAGTAGTTGTTACGGATTGTCCATCAACCGTACGTTCTTGTGATACTTTCAATAAATCGGCATGTCCTTGAACACCTGTAACTGCTAAAGTCTTGATTGCTCCAGCTGAAATTGCATTAACACGAACACCATATTTGCCTAAGTCACGTGCTAAATAGCGCACGCTAGCTTCAAGTGAGGCTTTGGCAACACCCATAATGTTATAATTAGGAATTGCACGTTCTGAGCCAAAGTAAGATAAAGTTACAATACTTGCTGGATTATTTAAGATAGCTTGACCATATTTAGAAACAGCAATCAAAGAATAAGCAGAGATATCTTGCGCCAAAGCATAACCTTGACGACTTGCATTCATGATTTCGCCACCTAGTTCTTCTTTGTTGGCATAAGCGATAGCATGTAAGATACCATCAACTTTACCAAAACGTTGTTTGACTTGTTCAAAAGCTGTAGCGATACTTTCATCACTAGCTACATCACATTCAATTAACAAATCTTCATTATCAATCAATTTAAGCAAACTCTTCTTTAAACGATCATTTTGATACGTAAAAATGAGCTGTGCTCCTTGTTCTAACATTACTTGAGCACAGCCCCATGCGATTGAACGCTTATTGGCAACACCCATAACAAGAATCTTTTTACCTTCTAATAAGTTTCCCACGTTTTTTCACTCCTTGCTTAAAATTTCCGGAAACGAGCATAGCGTTTAGCCAGTAATTCTTCGGTTGATAGTTTCATCAAATTAGGCAATTGTTCGTTTAACATTTGATTCAAATTCTTACAGATACGACGTTGTGAACCACCTTCAGCAATAATACCTTCGATTATTCCTTGCTTTAACAAGTTTTCTGGGGTTAATTGCATAATCTCTGCTGCCTCGCCTGCTTTTTGACTATCTTTCCACAAAATAGATGCAAATCCTTCTGGAGATAAAACAGAATACATGCTGTTTTCAAACATCCAGACTTGATCGCCACAAGCTAATGCTAAAGCACCACCACTACCACCTTCACCAAAAATTACACTAATCAGCGGTACTTTAATTGCACTGATCTCCAATAGATTTTTAGCAATTGCTTCGCCTTGTCCGCCCTCTTCTGCACTACGCCCTGGATAAGCTCCAGCAGTATTAATAAATGCTAAAATTGGACGATTAAACTTTTCTGCTTGCTTTATTAAGCGTAATGTTTTGCGATAACCACCTGGTGTTGGGCTTCCAAAATGCTTGGCAATCCGCTCTTCTGGACTAGTTCCTTTATCAATCGCAATTACCGTTACTGCTTGTCCATTGAAATACGCTAGGCCACCAATGATTGCCGGATCATCTTCTCCTAAACGATCACCATGTAATTCAAAAAAATCAGGAAATAAATTATTAATAATTTCAGTTGCGGTGATTTTTTTAGGACTCCGCGCTTCAGCAACAATGTCAGCTGCCGCACGCTTCTTTTTTAATAATCCCACCATGATTAGCGCACCTCACTTTCCGTATTATGCATGCTCAAAAGCCAAGCAATCCTATTTTTTAATTCAGGTCGTGCAACGATTGCATCAATAAAACCATTTTGTAAAACCGTTTCTGCATCTTGCAAATCTTCTGGAACTTTTTGATGCATTGTTTGTTCAATCACACGTTTGCCCGCAAATCCCACTAACGCTCTTGGTTCAGATAAAATAACATCGCCTTGCATTGCAAAACTTGCTGTCACCCCACCAGTTGTTGGATCTGTTAACACTGTTAAATAAAACAAACCGGCTTGTTTGTGACGCTTAACTGCTTGTGAAATCTTGGCCATTTGCATCAAAGAAAAAATCCCTTCTTGCATTCTAGCTCCACCAGAAGCCGTAAAAATCACAACTGGTAATCTTTCTTTTAAAGCAAACTCAAATAAGCGCGTAATCTTTTCACCAGTGATTGTTCCCATTGAACCCATCACAAAGTTTGGATCCATAATTGCTAAAGCACATCTTTGGTTAGAAATTGTTGCCAAACCAGTTAAAACCGAATCATTTAAATTTGTTTGTTTACGTGCTTTAGCTAATTTATCCTGATAACCAGGAAAATTTAACGGATCTGCAGTCATCAAATCACTGTCGAATTCTTTAAAATCATCAACTAACCATTGCAAACGTTGTCTTGCACCAATTCTAAAACCATATTGACAATGTGGACATGCTTGATATATTCCTAAGTCTTTATGGTAAACAGCTTGGTGACACTTAGGGCAAGCCAACCATAATCCTGAGGGTACGCGCTCTTGGGATTTTTTATTTGCTTTAATATGCTTGTGTCCGAGCGTTTTTAACTCATTAAATAGTTGCATCTTTTTCCCTTCTTCTCCAACTTGGTAAAAATGTTTTTTCTAGATAATCAGTTGTCACGGTACTTTCCAAAAAGGCTGGATCTTCTAGCAAACCCAAATGAAATTCTTGATTAGTCTTAATACCTAAAATCACCATTTCATTTAATAACCGTTTAACCTTTTCAATAGCTTCGTGACGATCTTCGCCCAAAGCAATTACCTTGGCAATCATCGAATCATAAAACGGCGAAATTTTTACGCCAGCATACAAATCAGTATCGATTCGCATCCCTAGGTTTCCTACTGGAGTGTACAAATAATCAACTTTTCCAACCGATGGTGCAAAATTATTAGCCGGATCTTCGGCATTAATACGGCATTCAATTGAAGAGCCTAACAACTTAATGTCATCTTGTGTAAACGGCAAATCTTCGCCATAAGCGACTTTAACTTGTGCTTTAACCAAATCAACACCAGTCACCATCTCAGTTACCGTATGTTCAACTTGGATTCTAGTATTCATTTCCATAAAATAGAAATTATGGTCTTGATCCATTAAAAATTCGATTGTTCCGGTGTTTAAATAATCAATTGCATTGGCTGCACGCACCGAAATTTCACCTAATTTTTGCCGTTGAGTCGCTGTGATTAACTGACATGGACTTTCTTCAATCACCTTTTGTTTACTGCGTTGAAGCGAACAATCGCGCTCTGGAAAATAAACGACATGCCCTGCTTGATCACGAAAAACTTGAACTTCAATATGCTTAACGTTTTCCATGATTTTTTCAAGATACATCCGATTATCACCAAAGGCACTTTGCGCTTCACGTCTTGCTTCTTCAAAGGCGTTAGTCAATTCTTCTGGATTGTTAACTTTACGAATACCTTTGCCACCACCACCAGCAGCGGCTTTTAATAAGATGGGATAGCCAACTCTTTGGGCAATTTCACTCGCTTCGTTAGCATCAGCAATAAATCCTTCGCTTCCAGGAATAACTGGTACCCCACTTTTTTGCATCTGAATTCGAGCGTTAGCTTTATTTCCCATTAAATCAATCGTTTCAGAACGTGGCCCAATAAATGTTAAACCACAAGCTTCACACATTTCAACAAAACGGCTGTTTTCAGATAAGAAGCCAAACCCTGGATGAATAGCTTGTGCACCCGTTCCGACAGCTGCGGCTAAAATGTTTTGCATATTTAAATATGAATCTTGTGGCCGCGCGGTTCCGACACAGACCGCCTCATCGGCTAGTTGAACATGTAAACTTTCACGATCGGCAGTTGAATAGATTGCCACCGACTTGATTCCTAGTTCTTTTAGCGAACGAATGATGCGGACCGCGATTTCCCCACGATTAGCAACTAATACTTTTGAAAACATCGCGCTTCGTTAATCTCCTATCATAAAAGTTAATTCAGCCGTGCAAGCTTTTTTGCCATCAATTGTAGCAACACCCTTGCCTAGACCAATATTATTTTTAATCTTATCTAGTTGCACTTCTAGACGCAAAGTATCGCCTGGACGGACAACTTTTCTAAATTTAGCAGACTTAATACCGCCAAAATATGCTGTTTTACCTTTAAATTCGTCTAACGACAATAAAGCTACCGCACCTGTTTGCGCTAAAGCTTCAACAATCAAAACGCCTGGCAAAACTGGATTATTAGGAAAATGGCCGTTAAAAACTTCTTCATGTGCCGTCACATTACGAATCGCAACAGCTTTTTGACCTGGTTGAAGTTCTTCAACTCGATCAATCAATAACATCGGATAACGATGTGGAATAATTTTTTGAATCTCTGTAACATCTAACATGCTTATCCCTCCACAACACAAAACAATGGTTGGTCAAATTCAACCAATTCTTCATTGTCAACTAAGATTTCACTAATCGTTCCATCAAATTCACTCTTAATTTCTGTCATCATTTTCATTGCTTCAATGATGCAGACAATATCACCTTTTTTTACTTTGCTACCAACGCTAACATAAGCTGGTTTATCAGGTTGTGGTTGTAAATAAATACTTCCAACCATCGGTGCTTTGATGATTTGACCTGCCATTTTTTCTTCGCTAGCTTCAGGAAGCGGTGCCGTGGCTACTTGTGTAGCAGATGCTTCAACACTAGGAACTACCGGTTGTGGTTGAAATAAGGTTTCATTTTTGCTCAAATGAATATGAAAATCTCCCGTCGTAATCTCTAATTCACGGGTTGGTGAATCGTTAAATTCATCCATTAATTTTTTGATTTCATTAAAATCCACGTTTCTTAGTCCTCCCATTTTTTAAAGGCCAAAACAGCATTATGACCACCAAAACCTAGTGAATTACTTAATGCATATTTTAGATCTGCTACACTTTGTCCCACCTTAGCGACCACATTAACTGCGCACTCAGGATCTTGTTTACTCAAGCCAATGTTTGGTGGAAGTTGACCCGTTTGTAAGGTCGCAATCGTTGCTACAGCTTCAATTGCACCAGCAGCTCCTAATAGATGACCTGTCATCGATTTAGTACTACTTACCCATACATCACTATCTTGACCAAATAACAAATTAATTGACTTAGCTTCACCTGAGTCGTTGGCTTTAGTTGCTGTCCCATGTGCATTAATATATCCCACTTGTTGTGGTGTAATTTGAGCTTCGTCAATTGCTTGTTGCATCGCTCTTGCTGCTCCTTGGCCACTAGGATCTGGTGAAGTCATATGATAAGCATCACAAGTTGCACCATAACCAACAATTTCACCTAAGATTTTAGCCCCGCGTTTAAGTGCATGTTCATAGTTTTCTAAAATTAAAGTTGCTGCACCTTCACCCATGACAAAACCTGAACGATTCTCATCGAAAGGAAGAGACGCTTTGGTTGGATCTTCTTGACTAGACAAAGCCGTTAAAGCTGCAAATCCAGCAATTCCGATTTCATTTACAGAAGCCTCAGAACCACCTGTAATCATAACTTGTGCACGACCATCCTTGATTTGACGGTAAGCTTCGCCAATTGCATTAGTTGCTGAAGCGCAAGCTGTTACAACAGCAGTACAGATGTTTTTAGCACCTACATGTAAAGCAATATTACCAGCAGCCATATTGATAATCGAGGTTGGAACAAACATTGGTGATACACGGCGTGGACTGTTGTCATGCATCTTGATAACTTGTTCTTGAATTGTAGTTAAGCCCCCAATACCTGAACCATAAATCACACCAAATTCATATGGATCGGTATTTTCTGGTGTAATCTGCGCTTGTTCCATCGCTTCTAAAGTACTATGCAAAGCGTATTGTGAAAACAAATCCATCCGCCGAGCAGCTTTTTTTCCGATACGTTGGGTTGGATCAAAATTTTTAACTTCGCCAGCTACACTGATACCTGTTTGACTAGCATCAAACTTAGTTATCGGACCAATACCTAATTTGCCAGCAAAAATATTTTCGACAAATGTTTTTGTATCATTTCCTAATGGACTGACAACGCCAATCCCGGTTATCACTACTCTATTCATTAAATCGAACTCCTTTAGTTAGATTCCCATACCACCATCAACTGAAAGCACTTGGCCGGTCATATAGTCATTTTGTGCTAAAAAGACCGCTGCTTGTGCTACTTCAGTCGTGTTACCAAAACGCTGCAATGGGATTTGTGTCAAGATTTCAGCTTTTACCTTATCACTTAATTTATCAGTCATGTCACTTACGATCATTCCTGGTGCAATCGCATTACAACGCACATTTCGTAAGGCACCTTCTTTAGCTACACTCTTAGTAAAACCAATTACCCCTGCTTTACTTGCAGCATAGTTTGCTTGACCAATGTTTCCGTGTAATCCAACAACACTAGCCAAATTAATGATCACACCACTTTTTTTCTTAAACATCTTCTTTAAAATAGGTTGTGTCATCTGGAAAGTCCCTACTAAGTTAACATCGATAACGCCTCTAAAGTCTTCTTCTTTCATTGCAATCATTAATTTGTCATCGGTAATGCCTGCATTATTGACTAAAACATCGAGTTGCTCAAATTTCACATAGATTTCTTTGACCATTCGCTTGCAATCGTCAGCTTTTGAAATATCACCTAAAACGACTTCACAAGTAACCCCATACGAAGTAATTTCTTCAACTAACTGGCTAGGAACTTCTTTTCTGGCATTCAAAATCACATTGCATTTTTCTTTAGCGAACTGTTTAGCAATTGCTGCACCAATTCCGCGTGAAGAACCTGTAACAAAAACGACTTTATCTTTTAAATCCATTTAATTACCTCTAATAGCATCTAAGAATGCTTGATATCCTTCATAATTTTCTATATGGTAACGCGCAACTTTTCGATCGACTTGCTTAACAAATTTACATAAAGTGTCGCCAGGGCCTAATTCTAAGACCGCATTGACTCCTAGTTTGTCAAACATATATGCACTACAACTAGCAAAATGTGTTGGACTAATTAATTGCTTAACCAAAGTATCTGCAACTTTATCATCAAATGGCTGACAAGTTGTGTTACTAATTACTGGCACATTTGACTTGGCAAATGTAACTTTACTTAAGCGCTTTGCCATTTTTTGACTAGCATTTACAAAAAGCGGGGTATGAAACGCGCCACTAACTTTTAGTTCAACGACTTTCTTGGCCCCGCCTTTTTCGGCTAATTCAGTCATCGCTTTTTGTACGGCACCAACACTGCCGCCAATCACCACTTGCTTAGGTGAATTGTAATTTGCGATGCTGACTGTTTCTTCATTTGTAGTACAATCTTGGCAAATCTGTTTAACCAAATCAATATCTGGCTGTAATAAAGCCGCCATCTTACTTGCTTTAGCTTGCGCATCTGCTTGCATATAACTTGCTCTATCTTGCAAAATTTGCATGCCTTCTTCAAACTCTAATACACCACTGGCAATCAATGCTGCATACTCACCTAATGACAAGCCTAGCATTGCTTGAATAGGTAATTCGGGTATATCTCGCTTAAGCATTGTAAACAAACCTAAACTAACCGCAACGATTGCTGGTTGCACGTATTTGGTTTGACTTAAAGCATCATCTTCGTTATTTAAAACTGCTACCAAATCCATATTGGTTAAAACTGCATTTGCACGATCGATTGTCTCTTTAAATAATGGATCTTTATTATAAAGATCCATTCCCATTTGAGGATATTGCGCACCTTGACCACTAAATAAAAGTCCAAACTTTTCCATGGCCTGCACACCTCTTAATTATTTGTCTAATTCAGCCTTAACGTAGCTAACAACGTCACCAATTGTCTTAACGTTTTCGTTTGCTTCTAACTTAACGTCTAATTCATCTTCAAGTTCGTTCATGATTTCAAACACGTCTAAGCTATCTGCATCTAAGTCTTCCTTGATATCGGAAGCCATTGTGATTTCTTCTTCTGTATCTAATTGTTCTACTACGATTTCTTTTACTTTTTCAAAAATTTGTTCTTCTGTCATGATTAAAAATCTCCTTTAAAATTCAAAAATATTTTTATTAAAATTTAATAACATGTGTTCCCACCGTCAAACCGCCACCAAAGCCACTCAAAACAATGATTTGTCCTCGCTTTAATTGACCTTTTTTATTCAACTCATCTAGCAATAACGGTACACTAGCAGCTGATGTATTACCATAATCGGCAATATTTAAGCCAAACTTATCAAGTGGTTGTTTTAAACGTTTGGCGATTGACTGAATAATCCTTGCATTTGCCTGATGCAAGATAAAATGGGTAACCTCATCTAATGAGATATCAGCTTTTTGACAAGCCCGTTCAATAGATATTGGTACCTCATGAGTTGCAAATTTGTAAACCTCTCTACCATCCATCTGGAAAGCTTCTAACTTTTCATCTTGTGTATTTGGAAATTGACAAATTGCCTGCGTTGTTCCAGCAATTAAGTTTTTTCCTTGGTCTCCAAAAGTTTTTAAATCAGTCGCTAAAATTTGACTTTGTTTAGTCTCATCTTTAGCTAATAAAACTCCGGCAGCACCATCTCCAAACAAAACAGCTGTAGTGCGATCTTGCCAGTCTAAAACTTTTGACAAAACCTCGCCGCCAATTACCATCACACGTTTGATATCTGGAGAACTTAAAAAACGTTTAGCTACTTCTAATGCATAGATAAATCCTGAACATGCAGCCGAAATATCAAAAGCAACAGCATTTTGTGCTTGAATATTACCTTGAACAAGAGCTGCAGTCGCTGGTGTATAAGAATCAGGGGACATTGTTGCAACAATTATCAAGTCTAAACTCTCAGCACTCCAGCCACTTTGAGTCAACAATTGTTTAGCTACTCTCGTACACAGCACTGAAGTATTTTCATCTAAACTAATGTGGCGTTGCTTTATCCCTGTACGTGTTGAAATCCATTCATCTGAAGTATCCATGATTTTACTAAGCTCATCATTAGTGACAACTTTTTGGGGTACAAAACTTGCTGTTTGTATAATTTTAACGTTTGCCAACTTCGCTTCTCCTCGCTTAATTAGGAACGTTCTTTTAAGAATTCTTCTAGGTTTAGTAATGCTTTTTCAATGACCTTAACTTCTTTATCACCAAAACCTTTTAAAAATTCTCTGACCATCATGCGGTGAAAGGCATCGTGCGCGCGATACTCAAGGCGTCCTTTTTTAGTTAACCCTAAGCGAATGACCCTGCGATCAGCCGAACTTCTGATTCGTTCTACATAGCCTTTTTTAACCAAGCGGTCAATAGTTGCAGTCAATGTTCCCGGCGTCAAATGGAGTTCTTTTGCAACCTGCGACGCTGTTTTTTGTTCATACATCGTAATCGCATTGATTGCATGCATCTCTTTGATAGTTAAATCACTAAAACGGCTTTTTCGCAACTCATTTTCTTCGATCCACAAAATATCATTATAGATATTAACTAGTGCATCATTAATCCATTGAGCATTATCATTCATCTTTCTTACCGCCTATCTTTTGGTACTCAAATATTTTGGTTATCAAAATAATAGCAAAAAAATTAAGCCGCTGTCTAGATCTTTTCGTCACGCTCTGCTACAACAAACATTAGTTCAGCCGTGCATGCCTTTTGACCATCAACAAGTGCCTGAGTCTGGACAATACCAATATTTTCTTTTTTCTTGACCATCGTGATTTCAAGCTTTAACACATCGCCAGGACGAACTACTTTACGAAACTTTGCTTTATGAATTGCTCCTAGATAAGCCGTCTTGCCAAGAAACTCTTCTGATTTCAAGATTAGAATCGATGCTGCTTGTGCTAGAGTTTCAATTATTAAAACACCTGGCATTACTGGATTTCCAGGAAAATGACCTCTAAAAAAATCTTCATTAATTGTTACATTTTTAGTAGCCACAATCTTTTGGCCAGCAATAAGTTCATCGACATAATCGATATAACATATTGGATAACGATTAGGGATTAAATCCATAATCTCTTGTGCATCCATGATTTTCACACCTGCACCTCGCTTTTTCAAAATTATTTCGAACATCAAAATATTCGATGTTCAAATCATATTACATTAACGCTAAGCTGTCAAATTTTTCTCTTAGCTTTTTTTTAGCAAAAAAATAGTTCAAAAAATAAACTTTATTTTGAATACCTCAAAATTTAATTTGATACTTCAAACTATCTAAATTAAACTTGTTATTTCAAATAATAAACCATCTTCAATACTAAAAACTAATCCAACTATAATTAATAGCAAAATAACTATTAGATTATTATCGACAAAAAATGTCTTTCAAAAATATTTTGAATATCAAAATTCTAATTAAATTTTAATTATTATTTCTTGGATTTTTTGTGTCATTTGCACCTTAATCATCCATTCTTGACATAAAAAGATGGATATTTTTCTTGAACTTCCAAGAAAATATCCATCTTTATCTTATTAATTTTTTAAAAAATCTAATGCCGCTTGATAGTTAGGTTCATTAACTTGTTCAATGATTACTTCTTGATAAACAACTTCTTGCTTATCATTAATAATCCACACGCTACGTGAATCGATATTTTTAGTTGGTTCATACAAACCAAAAGCTTTTCCAAAACTTGCTTCTTTATCAGATAACAATTGCATTTGACTAACACCTTCTGCCGCACACCAATTTTGTTGATCTGCTGGTTGGTTAGTCGATACTGTATAAAAGTTAATTCCTTTAAATGCATCAACTTCTTCATTAAAACGCTTAGTTGAAATGCTGCAAACACGCGTATTAATATCTGGTACAACACTAATTAATGTCAATTTATCAAACAAATCATGTGCACAAACCACTTGACTATTTTTGTCATAAAGCTTAAAGTCAGTGATTTTTTCCCCCACCTTTGGAACTTTCCCCATTGTTTGAAGAGCCGTTCCTTTCATAGAAATTTCCATATTATCCCTCTTTTCTACTAGAGTACCCTTATTTTAACAAAGTGAGTTAAAAATGCAATTTTTCTGCTTAAACTTACTTTTTTTATAAAAAAACCTAGCCTAGGCTAGGTCTAAAAATTATTCTTCTTTAGCAGCTTCTTGTTCTTCTGTTTGTTCTTCTGTTTGCTTTGTAGCTTCTTGAACTTGTGCTGTAGCTTTTTCTAAAACACGACCAACAGCACTCAAACTAAAGACTAAGTATACCCCATCACAATCAAGTGTAACAGTCTTTTCAGCAGAATCAACACTATCAACTACACCATGTAAGCCGCCAATCGTTACGATTTTATCGCCTTTTTGTAGACTACTCATCATTTCTTGACGTTTTTCTTGTTGTTTCTTTTGTGGTTTAATCATCATAAAGTACATTAAAACCATAAAGGCAATAAGCATAATAATTGTAGATACCATTTTTTTCGCTCCTTAAAATATTTGATACAAGTAATACTGTAACAAAAAAATCCAAATTTTGCTAGTAGCTAGAGCAAAAAATAATCATTTCATTCTTTATTTGTAATCGATTTAAGAGAAATTTTTCACAAAAATTTATTCTTTATAATAAAAGAAAGTGAATCTCCTTTATTGAGATTTTCAATCAAAGAAGATTCACCTTAAATTATCTTTAATTTAGAAATTTTTACGCTCTTTTGCATTAAAGCCATATTGTTCAAAGAAATGTTCTTTAAATTCTAACAAATTATCATCCAAAATTGCTTGACGAACTTGGCGCATCAAATTCAACAAGAAATATAAGTTATGGTAACTCGTCAAACGTAAGCCAAACGTTTCATCTGCTTTAAACAAATGCCGAACATAAGCACGGGTATAATTACGACAAGTATAACAGTTGCAATTATCATCGATTGGACTAAAATCACGCGCGTATTTTGCATTTTTAACAACTAAACGTCCATGAGAAGTCATACATGTTCCATTTCTAGCAATACGTGTTGGTAAGACGCAATCAAACATATCGACGCCGCGAATCACTCCATCGATTAAAGCATCTGGTGAGCCAACACCCATTAAGTAACGTGGTTTGTTTTCTGGTAACAATGGTGTCGTAAAATCTAAGACGCGATTCATTTCTTCTTTTGATTCACCAACAGATAAACCGCCAATCGAATAACCTGGAAAATCAAGCGAAACCAAGTCACGAGCACTTTGCGTCCGTAAATCTTTATGTCCGCCACCTTGGACAATCCCAAATAGACCTTGTGTAGCCGGATTTTGATGAGCTTTCAAGCCTCTTTCTGCCCAACGACTAGTCCGCGCAACTGATTTTTTAATGTAATCATATGTTTCAAAAAACGGTGGACACTCATCAAAACTCATCATGATATCAGAACCCAATGCATTTTCAATTTGAATTGCTTTTTCAGGCGACAAGAATAATTTTTTCCCATCAAGATGACTCTTAAAATGAACCCCTTCTTCTGTAATATCACGCATTTGCGCTAATGAAAAGACTTGAAAACCACCCGAATCAGTTAAGATACCCTTATTCCAATTCATAAATTTATGCAAGCCACCAGCTTGTTCGACTAAATCTTCGCCGGGGCGTAACCATAAATGATAGGTATTTGACAAGATTATGTTAGCACCCATCTCATCTAATTCTTCTGGTGCCATCGATTTAACTGTTGCTTGTGTCCCAACCGGCATAAACATCGGTGTTGGAAAAGTACCATGCGGTGTGATAATCTCACCTAAACGCGCACCGGTATGCTTTTCTTTTTTGATTAAACGGTATTTAATTGCTGGTTCAGTCATTTTATTCCTCCATCCTAGTAAATAAACATCGCATCGCCAAAGCTAAAGAAGCGGTACTTATCATCAACGGCGTGTTTATATGCATTTAAAATATTTTCGCGCCCAGTAAAGGAAGCTACTAACATTACCAATGTTGATTTTGGCAAATGGAAGTTTGTGATAAACGCATCTACAACTTGCCACTTATATCCTGGCTTGATGAAAATATCCGTCCAGCCACTATCGGCTTTAATTTCACCGTTAAACTTAGTACCAATGGTTTCTAACGTACGAATTGATGTTGTTCCTGTTGCAACAATTCGTCCACCATTTTGTTTAACTTCATTTAATATCTGAGCTGCCTGTGGTGTTAAACGATAAAATTCGCTGTGCATCTTATGATTTTCGATATTTTTTTCACTTACCGGTCTAAAAGTACCTAACCCAACATGTAAAGTTAAATAAACTAACTTAACTCCTTTAGCTTCAATCTTAGCAAGTAACTCCTTGGTGAAATGCAACCCAGCTGTTGGAGCAGCAGCCGAACCAACTTCTTTGGAATAAACTGTTTGATACATTTCAGGATCATCAAGCTTTTCTTTAATATATGGTGGTAGAGGCATTTCGCCTAATTGTTCTAAAATCTCTAAAAAGATACCATCATAAGAAAATTCAATCATTCGCCCACCGTGTTCTAGTTCTTTGGTTACAGTTGCTTTAAGCTTTCCATCACCAAACACGATTTGAGTACCTACTTTAGCTCTTTTAGCCGGTCTTACCAAAGTTTCCCATTCATCACCTTTAGTATTGTTTAACAACAAAACTTCTAGATGTCCACCAGTTTCTGGTTTTATTCCATAGATACGAGCCGGTAAAACACGCGAATCATTCATCACCAAAGCATCACCCGGATTTAAACGATCGATAATATTATAAAAATAATCATCTTGATATTGACCACTTTGATGATCTAATAACAAAAGACGTGACTGATCGCGTTCTTGTAAAGGTGTTTGTGCAATCAACTCTTCTGGTAAATAATAATCAAAATCTTCTGTGTTTAAAACTTTATTAGTCAAAATAAATACCTTCTTTTAATTAATTGTTTTTATAGGGCAATCCCAAATGTTCATATGCCTTTTTAGTCGCCATTCTACCGCGTGCCGTTCTCTTTATTAAGCCTATTTGCATCAAATATGGTTCAATCATATCTGCAATTGTGTCATTTTCTTCACCGATATTAGCTGCTAAGGTTGTCAAACCAACAGGTCCTCCATTATACAACATAATCATTGTTTGTAACAACTTACGGTCAGTATCGTCTAAGCCCTCTTGATCGATACGCAGTAACTCTAACGCATAGGCAACAATTTTTTGATCAATCTCTTCTTTTTGCGCAACCTGTGCAAAATCGCGCACTCGTTTTAACAAGCGATTCGCAACGCGTGGCGTCCCTCGTGAACGCCGTGCCACTTCTAAGGCACCTTCATCTTTGATCAATGTACCTAAGACGTTAGCAGAGCGTTTAACGATTTGAATCAATTCATCTTGCGTGTAGTAGTTCATATGACCTAAAATACCAAAACGATCACGCAAAGGTGCCGATAACATCCCTGCTCTAGTTGTTGCTCCAATCAATGTGAACGGCGGTAATGGAAAATGTACAGGATGAGCCGTGGAATCTTGTCCAACGATAATATCGATACAAAAGTCTTCCATTGCTGAATAAAGAATTTCTTCAATATTTTTTGGTAAACGATGAATTTCATCAATAAATAAAATATCTCCTGGCTCTAGATCATTTAACAAGGCGACTAAATCTCCTGGCCGTTCGATTGCAGGGCCACTAGTTGCTTTAAAATTAACTTGCATCTCATTAGCTATTACAGCAGCTAATGTTGTCTTTCCTAATCCGGGAGGGCCATACAACAAGACATGATCAAGTGCTTCTTGGCGTTGCTTGGCAGCTTGAATATAAACACTAATTTCTTGTTTAATTTTAGCCTGTCCAATATATTGACTTAATGTTTTAGGGCGTAAGCTAAGTTCACTTTCGTCTTCACTTTGCCATTCTTCTCCTGAAACGAGTCTTTTTTCCATTTATTTACCTCCTTTCCTTAATTATTTGTTCATCAATAATTTTAAACCATAACGCAAGTATTCATCCGTGGAACTTGCATCGAATTTTTCTAACTTCTTACTGATACGCTTAACTTCATTTTTAGTGTAACCTAAGGCCAACAAGGCTTCTAAGCTTTCTTTTAAATATTGTTGTTCAGTATTAAACTCTAATTCTAAACCAATTTGATCAAACATTGGTGTTGGCGTTTGGATATCGTCCATCTTGCCTTTCAAGTCTAAAATAATTTGTTTAGCTGTTTTCTTACCAATGCTTGGAAACTTCGTCAAATAAGCTTCATCGTTGTTATCAATCGCTCCAACTAAACCACTTAAATCTTGTGTCGCCAAAATTGCTAGCGCGCTCTTTGGACCAATCCCTGAAACACTCAAAAGTTTTAAGAAAATTTGCTTTTCACTCAAGTCAAAAAAACCATATAACGTAATTTCATTTTCTTTGACATTTTGATAAATATAAAGTTTTTGTTCTATTTGTAAATCAACTTGATATCTAAAGGGATTAGCTACATAAATTTGATACCCGATCCCTCCAACTTCTAATACAACATAATGTGGTGTTACACTGGTAATCTTACCGATGAAATATTCGTACATCTTAACCTCACTCTTCTAACGAATCAAAACTACGATGTGAATCTTGAATTCGTTTAAACATATGCTCTAGATCCTTGTTTGATAACTGCACCACCACGGGCCGCCCATGCGGACAATTAAAGGGATTTTGACATTGTGCTAATTGCTTTAACAAAGATTTGGCTTGTAGTTCATCTAGATGATGATTAGCTTTAATCGAACGTTTACAGCTCATCATAATAGCTGTCTTTTGTCGAAACTTTTCAACAGTTAACTGTGGATCTTGTAGACAATAATCAATTAATTCATTGATTATCGCTTCTTCTTGACCTTTTTTAAACCACTGTGGATGTTCACGTATGATAAAAGTATTTTGACCAAAATCTTCTAAATTAACACCTAATTGTGCTAGCTTTTCTTTATTTTGTGCTACTTTTAAAGCTTCGCTAGTCGGATAAGATAAAACAATTGGCAACAATAGCTTTTGTTTAGCTACACCCATCTTACCAATTTTTTCTCGATACTCTTCGAATTTTATCCGTTCTTGTGCCGCGTGCTGATCGATTAAATACAAGCCATCTTCACCTTGTGCTAGCAAATACGTCGCATGCAACTGTCCAATGTAATCTAAAGTTGGAAAACGTTTAGCACTCATATCAGATGTTTTTTTTACTTGTGATGCCTCAGCTTGAATTGCTTTTTGTTTTACATATTTTGCATCCCATGCTTGCATTTGTTTTGAAAATAATTGTTTTTTATCCTCAATAATAATACTTTGTTTAGGGTTTGCTTTAGGTTTTATATCATTAAGACTTGCCCCCATCAAGGCGGCTGTCACTTGCTCATTAGTCGTTTTAAAAGCAACATTTTCTTTAGCGGGATAACTAGCCAAATTTTCGTCTAACGCTAACTTAGTTTGTTGTCCTGTTGTTTTGATTGCTTTTTTTTGTAGATTATTTAATCCATTAGGAATCAAATTTTCTTTTGCTAAACGTGAAGCAATACTTGTTGTTAAAAGTTCACATAACTCTTGTTCTTTGCTGATACGCACCTCTTGTTTAGTCGGATGAACATTAACATCAACTAGCAAAGGATCAAGTTCAATATTAACCACAGCTAACGGATAACGTCCTACCATTAATTTAGAACCATAACCATTTAAAATAGCTTTAGTTAAACGATAATTTTTAATATAACGACCATTTAATAACAAAGTAATATAGTTACGTGAAGCTCGCGTTAATTTAGGCAATGAAACATAGCCGTCAAGTTTAAAATCATTATCTTGCCCATTAAACTGCACCATTTGCTTAGCATTACTCATTCCATAAATCGCACTAAAATTTTGTAAAAGCTGCCCATTACCAACCGTTTGCAGTAATTGCCGACCATTATTACTTAAACTAAAAGCAATCTTAGGATGACTCAAGGCTAAGCGATTAACGATATCACTAATTGCAGCTAATTCGGTTTGTAAAGAGCCTAAATATTTTAGACGCGCTGGAGTATTATAAAATAAATCTGCTACACTAATCGTTGTTCCCGTTCTACTTTGAGCTGGTTTTTGTTCTAAAATTTTTCCACCCTTAATATGTAGTAAAACACCGGGCTGATCTTTTTGAGCTGTTTGCATGGTTACATCCGCTACAGATGCTATACTTGGCAAAGCTTCTCCCCGAAATCCAAGCATTTGCACACGAAACAAATCCTGACGACTATAAATTTTACTAGTTGCATGTCGCTTGAAAGCTAACGTTACTTCAGCTTGCGCTATTCCTTGGCCGTTGTCGATGACTTGAATTTCTTTTAAGCCTGCTTCACTCAACAAAATATCAATGCGTGTACTCTTAGCATCAATCGCGTTTTCAACCAATTCTTTGACTACCGAAGCTGGTCTTTCAATCACTTCACCTGCTGCGATTTGGTCAGCTAAAATCTCGGTTAACTCATGAATTTGCGCCATCTCGTCCATCCTTTCCGCTCAATGTCTGTCTTTTTTAGTATAACATCTTTAAGACATTATTTCATTAACACACAAAAAATCAGGTGGAATCCCACCTGATTTACCTATTTATTTAGTTTAGCTTGCCATTGATACACGGTGTTCATTATTTCTAATGGCGTTTTGCCCATCAAGTTTAATTCCTTGATTTCTTTTAAAATCTGCTCTTCATTTTGCGTCAAATCAACAAGTTTTTCAGGTTCAAATAAAACTAACTGTTCGTCTTGTTTGATTTCATCAACCTTTTTAGTTGCTGGCGTTGCCTCTAGTTGCTCTAAAATAACCTTAGCGCGCGTTAACATGTCTTGAGGCATTCCAGCCAACTTAGCTACATGTAAACCATACGAACGATCGGCAGGTCCTTTTTGAATCTTGTGTAAAAAGACTAATTCACCAGCTTTTTCAATCGCACCAACATGAACATTGCGCAATTTAGTCAATTGTTGTTCTAAAATCGTTAATTCATGATAATGCGTTGAAAATAAGGTTTTAGCATGTACTTTATCATGAATATATTCGATAATTGCTTGAGCTAATGCCATCCCATCATAAGTAGCAGTCCCACGACCAATCTCGTCAAATAAAATCAAACTGTTTTGTGTGGCATTTTGTAAAGCTTCATTAGCTTCTTTCATCTCTACCATAAACGTTGACTCACCTGAAATCAAATCATCAGCTGCACCAATTCGTGTAAAGATCCGATCAAACAATGGTAGCTTGGCACTTTTAGCTGGCACAAAACAACCAATTTGAGCCATAATAACCGTCAAAGCCAATTGCCGCATATACGTACTTTTCCCTGACATGTTTGGACCAGTAATCAATAACAACTCACAATCTTTAGGCATCATGATGCTGTTTGGAACATAGCTTTGCTTACCTAAAACTTTTTCCACTACTGGGTGCCAACCATCAATAATTTCTAAATCATGTTGCTTAATTTCACTAAATGTTGGCAAAACATATTGATCTTGTTCACTAATTGTTGCAAAACTTTGCAATACATCAAGCTTGGCTAATGCTTTAGCAAGTGTTTGAATTCGTCCAATTTGATCTTTAACTTGTTCACGAACTTGCGTAAATAATTCGTATTCTAATTCTTGGGCTTTAGTTTCTGCTCCTAAGATTAAACTTTCTTTTTCCTTTAACTCTGGGGTAATAAAACGTTCCGCATTAGTTAAAGTTTGTTTTCTTTGATAACGATTTTCATCTAATTTGCTAACATTTCCTTTAGAAACTTCGATATAATAACCAAAAACTCGATTAAAGCCAATCTTTAGATTATGGATACCGGTAGCTTCACGTTCGTTAGCTTCGAGTTGTGCCAACCATGATTTACCATTTTTCATCGCATCTAAATATTCATCAAGTTCTTGACAATATCCAGGACGAATCAGATTTCCTTCTGTCACAGACAATGGCGGTTCATCGACAATAGCTTGTTCAATTAAATCAACTAATTCTTCTAATGGATCAAGCTGCTTTAAAAACTCACTTAAAGAAGGTGTCGCGATTTGCTCTAACAAATAACGGATCTGTGGTATATGACTCAAAGATAACTTAAGTTGAATTAAGTCACGACCATTGACACTACCAAATGCTACTCGCCCAGCTAACCGTTCTAAATCGTAAACTTGTGTTAATTCTTCTTGCAGACCACTTCTTTCAAAAAAATGCTCCAACAAGTCTTTGACAATTTGTTGACGTTGTTGAATTTCTTGTCTGTCAATCAGCGGTCGTTCAATCCATTGCTTTAACAAACGCCCTCCCATCGCGGTTTTTGTTTTATCAAGTAACCACACTAGGGTTCCGGCCTTTTTATTTGTACGCGTATTTTTTAACAATTCTAGATTGCGCTTAGTATAATGATCTAATTTCAAATACTGCGCTGGTTCATAATGAACGGCTTGCTGCAGATGGGCTAAATTTCTTTTTTGTGTATGCCACAAGTAAGTCAATAGTAGTTGTGTGGCATAAACTTCGCCATCCACCATTAGTTTTTGAGTCACAAAAGAACTTTGAGACGTCTTAGTCACTTCTAATTGCTTAGATTGTAAAATCTTTAATTTAGCTAATAACTCTTTTGTTGGCTCATCTAAGCTGTCATCAACAACGACTTCTTTAGTCGCTAAACTTAAAAGTTCATTTAGTAACGTATCCACCTTGGTTAAAAAAGTGGCTTTCAATTCACCCGTTGCTAAATCAACATAAGCCAAGCCATAACCATTTTGATTTTGATGCAATGCCGTTAAATAGTTATTATCACTAGCATCTTTGCCTTTAGCGTCCATAATAGTTCCTGGTGTTACTAACTGGACAACTTCACGTTTAACCATTCCTTTTGCTTGTTTAGGATCTCCAACTTGTTCACAAATAGCAACCTTGTATCCTTGATCTACCAAAATATCGATATAATTTTGTGCTGCATGATGTGGAACGCCACACATTGGAATAGGATCAAGTGCATTTTTATTACGCGTAGTCAGCGTTAATTCTAAAATTTGCGCTCCTTTGATTGCATCTTCATAAAACATTTCATAAAAATCTCCTAGACGATAAAACAAAAAAGCATCTGGATATTGCGCTTTAACAGCTAAATACTGTTCCATCATTGGAGTATTTTTCGTTTTTTGAGGCATATTTTTTTCCTTTCATCACCGTTTTGATTATCCAAATTTGATTTTACCATTTTTTGTTGACTTGCGCACAGTCAGTCACAACAAAAAACTCCTAGTAACTAGGAGTCCTCTTTTTATGGTAAACGATGGCCAGCAGCCAAATACAATTCATACCATTCTTCTTTAGTCAACGTAATATCACTAGCTGCACAGATTTCTTTTAAGCGCGTTTCTTTAGTCGTTCCAGCAATCACTTGCATCTTAGCTGGATGTCTTAAAATCCATGCCGTTGCGATGGTTGTTTTAGATACTTGGTATTTAGTAGCAATCTTAGCTAAAACGTTGTTTAACTCAGGATACTGAGGTGCATCAATAAATACACCTTGCCAATCAGGCATTTGAAATGGCGACCAAGCTTGAATCGTCATTTGTTTTAAACGACTGTAATCCAAGACACTACCATCATAATCGATTGCACACTCACCTGTCATATTAACTTCCATACCATTAGCAACCATATTGGATACAGGTAAACTAAATTGTAACTGGTTAATCAATAACTTATCACTTAAATGAGCTTGCAATAATTCAATTTGCATCGGTTTATGATTCGATACTCCAAAGAATTTGACTTTACCGCTTGCATGTAACTCATCAAATGCTTCTGCAACCTCACTTGGATCGACTAAAGCATCCGGTCTGTGTAGTAACAAGGCATCTAAGTAATCTGTTTGCAAGCGTTTAAGACTTTCTTCAACTGATTTTATAATATGTTTTTTAGATAAATCATACATTTGCCCTGGCTTAATACCACATTTAGTTTGAATGAATAACTCACTACGTTTGATACCAGGATCATTTTTTAATGCTTGCCCAAAAACTTCTTCACTTTGTCCTTGTCCATAAATATCAGCATGGTCAAAAAAATTTATGCCATTTTCTAATGCGGTATGAATATAATGATTCATTTCTTTTGGTGTTAACGTATTATGGCGCATACAACCAACAATAATTTCTGGAACTAATACATTAGTTGAACCTAATTTAATTTGCTTCATCTCTAAATCACCTCGTGAATTCGATTACACATATATTTTAACATACTTTGATGTTAGTAGTTTAATGAATATATACCCTAACAAATGTAATTAAACCAAAAATTAACTCAGGGATATTTGAAATAATTCCAGGCCCATCTTTTTTGCTTTAACCATCCATATCCTACCCAAAAACAAGCGTTAATCATTGCTACTAAAACTGGTTGTCCATTTAGATTTTGAATAATTTGGGGAATATAAGAAACACAAATAACTGTGCCATATCGTCTCAAAATATTAACTAATCTTATTCTTTTAGCTGCTAAGACTTCATTTGAATTTTTTGCCGTCTCGTATACCTCTTTTTTTAATTAATATAAGATTAATATTTTACATGCACAATTTCAAATTATCCTAAACTTATTGTTTGCTTAAATCATAAAAAAGCCTAACTGCATAGCAATTAGACTTTCTTTTGTTATTTAGCATATTCGATTGCTCGCGTTTCGCGAATAACAGTAACCTTAATATGTCCTGGATATTCAAGCTCAGTTTCAATTTTATTGCGAATATCACGCGCTAAAACCGTTGCTTGTAAATCATCGACCTCATTTGGTTCTACAATTACCCGAACTTCACGTCCAGCTTGAATTGCAAAACTCTTATTGACACCTTCAAACTCATTGGAGATATTTTCTAGTTTCTCTAAGCGATGAATATAATTTTCCAACGATTCGCTTCGAGCCCCAGGTCGTGCAGCTGATACCGCATCAGCTGCAGCCACCAAAATTGCAATAATCGATTTAGCTTCCACATCGCCGTGATGTGAGGCAATCGTATTAACAACAATTTCTGGTTCGTTATATTTTTGAGCAAGCTCAACGCCAATCTCAACGTGTGAACCATCAACTTCATGATCCACCGCTTTACCAATATCGTGTAATAATCCCGCACGTTTCGCCATTGTGACATCTTCACCTAATTCAGCAGCTAAAACACCAGCTAACTTAGCAACTTCTAGCGAATGATCAAGTATGTTTTGACCATAACTTGAGCGATACTTCAAGCGTCCAACTGTCTTAATTAAATCTGGATGCATCGTATGCAAGCCCAATTCAAAGATCGCCTCTTCCCCGGTTTCGCGAATCTTCGCATCGATTTCTTTAGTTGCTTTTTCAACCATTTCTTCGA
Organism: uncultured Lactobacillus sp.; assembly: GCA_905204935.1. Lineage (GTDB taxonomy): Bacteria > Bacillota > Bacilli > Lactobacillales > Lactobacillaceae > Ligilactobacillus. Next base: position 11,351 of record CAJLBJ010000015.1, on the reverse strand, counting down.
TACGAGCCGGATGAATACGACCATCTTGGATCAATTTTTCTAAGGCTGACTTAGCAATTTCACGACGCACCGGATCAAAGCCACTCAAAACGACGGCTTCTGGTGTATCGTCAATAATTAAGTCAATTCCTGTCAATGTTTCTAAAGTGCGAATATTTCGGCCTTCACGCCCAATAATTCGTCCCTTCATTTCATCGTTAGGTAAGTTAACAACGGAAACAGTTGTTTCTGACACCATATCAGCAGCACTGCGCTGAATTGCTTGAGCCACTAAACTTTTAGCGGTTCTTTCAACGTTTGCCTTGATATCTTCTTCGCTTTCTTTAATCATCACAGCCATTTCATGATTGAGCTGTTCTTTAGTTTCTTTTAATATTAACTCGCGTGCTTGTTCACTCGTTAAAGCTGCTATTTCTTCTAATTTTTCTTGTTGTTGCTGAACAAGTGTAGTAACTTCAGTGCGTTTATTGTCGAGTTCTGTTTGATCTGCTTGCATCTGAGCTTCTTTTTTATCTAATAATCGTTCTCTTTTTTCAAGCGCGCTATCTTTGCGGTCAAGATTTTCTTCGCGTTGCATCAAACGATTTTCTTGTTTTTGAACCTCTAAGCGTCTATCTTTTAACTCACTTTCAATTTCGCTTCGATAATGGTGACTTTCTTCTTTAGCTTCTAAGATTGCCTCTTTCTTTTGTGCTTCAGCTTCTTTTTTAGCTTGCGCAATGATTCCTTGTGCCGTTTGCGTAGCTACATCAAGTTCTTTTTCATGACCATTCTTGCGGTAAAAAACCCCTAAAGCAAAACCAACTACTAAAGCCAAAATAACAATGGCGACGACGAGGATAGTAATTGTGTCCATTTTTTGCACCTCCACATCGTCTAATGATTTTTTTAATAACCATCTTTTAGATGTTCATTATTTGATTATATACACATTAATATTTTAATGTTTTTTAGCACTCAATGTCAACTAAGGAATAAGGAAAAAGCATCTTTAATTTATTGAATATTTTGCAAATATTCTTCCCCAAATTCTCGTTTTTTTGCTAAAAAACATCGAGACAATAAGCTCGATGTTTTCTTAGTTATTCTGTTTGTGCTTGTTCATCTAATCCAAGCGTTAAATTAAGTTGTTCTTCATCTTTAGCATCAGCAATTCCATATGCTTTACGAACCTTAAGCATTATTTCTTGCATAACTTCAGGATTATCTACTAAGTACTTCTTAGCATTTTCTCGACCTTGACCGATGCGCTCTTCGCCATACGAATACCAAGAGCCACTCTTATTGACAATATCTTTTTCGACCGCCATGTCGATTAATTCACCAGTCTTAGAAATACCCTCACCATACATGATATCAACTTCTGCTTGTCTAAATGGAGGAGCAACCTTGTTTTTTACAACTTTAATACGAACATGATTACCAATTACGTCAGAACCATCCTTGATTTGTTCTGCTCGTCGTACTTCCATTCTAATCGTTGAATAAAACTTCAAAGCACGACCACCAGGTGTTGTTTCTGGATTCCCAAACATCACACCAACTTTTTCACGAATTTGATTGATAAAAATCGCAATTGTCTTGGTCTTATTAATCGTCCCAGAAAGTTTGCGTAATGCTTGTGACATCAAACGTGCTTGCAAACCAACGTGCGTATCACCCATTTCACCTTCAATTTCGGCGCGTGGAACCAAGGCTGCAACTGAATCGACAACCACAATATCAATTGCACCAGAAGACACCAAGGCGTCAGCAATTTCTAATCCTTGTTCCCCCGTATCTGGTTGGGATAAAAGCAATTCATCAATGTTAACCCCTAATGCCGTTGCATAAGCTGGATCTAAAGCATTTTCCGCATCGATATAAGCTGCAGTACCTCCATTACGTTGAACTTCTGCCACTGCATGTAAGGCAACAGTTGTCTTACCAGAACTTTCTGGTCCATAAATTTCCACAATTCTTCCACGTGGATAACCGCCAACTCCTAATGCTTCATCTAATGCCAATGAACCACTAGGTACGGTGGAAATTTGAGTATCGGCTTTTTCACCCATTCGCATGATGGAACCTTTACCGAAGTTTTTTTCAATTTTTTTAAGTGCCTGCTCTAAAGCGGCTTGTCTTTCGTCTGCCAATTAGATACATCCTTTCTAATTTATCTGTCATCTTTAATAATACTGATTTTTACACAAAAAGGCAAGAAATATCGAACTAATGTTTGTATTTTTGCTCTAAAATCTCATTTATCCATGCAAATGCACTCAATGCAGCTTTTTCACGTACTAACTCGCGCTGTTTAGGAAAGATAAATTTACGTGCAGTCACAGATCCGTCTTTTTGGGCTAAGCCAATCCACACAGTTCCTGCTGGCTGATTTTCAAGCGTTGCTGGCCCTGCAACACCAGTAAACGACACTGCAATATCACACGCTAATTTTTCTTGAGTATGTTTAGCCATCAAACAAGCAGTTTCAAAACTGACTACTCCGTTTTTATCTAAAGTAGCAATGTCAATGTCTAACAAATTAGCCTTAGCTTCTTTAGCATACGTCACAAAACCACCGGCAAAGATTTCTGATGCACCAGCAACATCTGTCACCATTTTTTGAAAAAGTCCACCAGTTAAACTTTCTGAGGCACTAATTGTTAATTTAGCTTGCTTTAATTTATTAACCACAACTAATGGTAAACTATTTTCATCGCCATACCCATATAAGTATTTACCAACTCGCTGTTTTATCTTTTCTTCTATCTCATCTAATAATCGTTTAGCATTTTCTTGATTATCTGCACTAGCAGTCAATCGCAAGGTGACTTCATTAGTTTTGGCATATGGGGCAATGGTCGGATTGGTTTGCTTATCAATCAAATCGGCTAACTTAGTAACTAATATCGACTCTCCAATGCCAAAAAAGCGTAAAACACGTGAATACAATTGTTGACCTGAGCAATAATTTTTTTGTAATAATGGCTTTGCTTGATGCAAAAACATTGGTTTTAACTCATTTGGTGGTCCAGGCAATAACAAGAAATCAGCCCCTGTCATAGCTTGATAATAAATTCCCACGGCTAAGCCAGTTTCATTGGCCAATGGTTGAGCATCCTCAAAATACATCGTTTGTAATAAATTATTAGGTGCCATTTCTTGCTTACTTTTAGCAAAAAAATCATACATTTTAGCTTGTGCTACATCATCTTGGCATAATTTTTTTCCTAAAAAGGCTGCAACTGTTTGTTTGGTCAAATCATCTGGTGTTGGGCCTAAACCACCTGTTAAAATAACTAAATCATTGCGCTTAGCCGCTATTTTGATAGCCTGAGCTAAACGCTTAGCATTATCTCCTACTACACTTTGATAATAAACGTCAATTCCTAATTGTGCTAGTTGTTCACTTAAAAAAGTTGCGTTAGTATTAACAATTTGTCCTAATAATATTTCTGTTCCTACTGCAATTATTTCTGCATGCATTTTCAATCGCCTCACTATCTTTAAATACGCAAAAACACCATTTAATTTTGGTTTTTCCAAAATCAACGGTGTTTTGTTTATTATTCATCTTTTCCAAAAGAATCAGCAAAAATAAATCGTGCATTATAAAAGTAATCTACACCAGAATAAACTGTGAAGAACAAACAAATATAAAGTAAAATTTCACCGATTGGAATATTGATTGCTGCAAAAAAGACATTATTTAAAAACAAAAAGATAATCGCAAACATTTGCGTGGTTGTTTTAATTTTTCCTGGCATTGCAGCAGCCATAACCTTACCATCATTTTCAACAATGATTAAGCGTAAACCCGTTACTGCTAATTCACGGCAAACGATAATAGCCGCTACCCAAGCAGGCACTTTCCCCATTTGTACTAAGATAATAAAAGCCGTCATCACCAACATTTTATCGGCCAACGGATCAGCAAACTTTCCAAAATTAGTCACTAAATGATGTTTGCGTGCAATTTGACCATCAGCAAAATCTGTGATTGAAGCAAGCGCAAAAATAATTGCCCCTAATAACTGGGTAAGTGGGATACTCGTTGTTGCTAAAACAACGTTTCCCCAATCTAACGGCAACAACAACACTAGCATAAAAATTGGAATCAAAAAGATTCGAATAATTGTTAATTTATTTGGTAAATTCATCTAACTTTTTTCCTTTCTTATTCCTGTTTTTATTCTTGTGTCGCATCTTGACTTTGATTTGAATTTTCGACATTAATCACGATTTGACGTACCGTTAAATCGGCATTTTCATTCATAAAATTAAAGTCTTTTCCGTTGATCTTGATGGTCGTTGCTTTAGAATTTCCTAAACTGATTTTAATAGTCTGTACATTTTCAGGTAAGGTTACATCTTGAACTTGACCATCGTTTAGTGTTCCTTGCCATTGTTGTACACCATCAGCATAAATCGCACTCCAAGCAGCTGATCCACTATCAGCAAAAGATATCTTATTTTGTTTTGCTGAAGATTTCAAACTATACGTAAACGTCGTACCACTAGTTGCTGTACTTGTAATAGTTTGTTTTTCTGTAGTCTTATCTTTTTTAGTCTTAGTTTCTTTTTTAGTAGAACTTTGCTTATTGCTTTCTTTTGTCTTAGTTGTATCTTTTTTCTTTTTAGTTACCTCAGAAGAAACTGAAACTTTTTGTGAAGTATCGATTTGATCTTGACTATTTTTCTTGTTATTCCCATAAGTCACAAAATAAATCGTACCGACAATAGCTATAACAATTACAACTACAATCGCAGTCGGTAAATACTTTACAAGTTTATTTAACGAACTTTCTACATCATCTGTTTTCTTTTCACGCAATTGTGCACGACTAGTTGGTTGCTTTGGTTCTTGTACTTGATTATTTTCTCCAAGTTTCTCAGCCAAATCCTCCAATACAATATCAGGATCAAGCCCAACTGTTTCAGCATATTGACGAATAAACGCTTTAACATAAAAAGTACCCGGTAAAGCGTCAAAGTTTTCATCTTCAATCGCAATCAAATAGCGTTTTTGGATCTTAGTTATTTGTTGTAAATCATCCAAAGTTAAGCCCTTATCTACACGAGCATCTTTCAATATTTTTCCAACGTCACTCATCGTTTCTCACACCATGTCTTTCTAATTTTGTATTTAAATTAACCACTTTAATAGCTTCTGTTTAAGTATAGCATAACTTTACAGCGGTTTTCATTAAGAATTACTTTAGTTTAGCCACCCACCACTAACATATAGTGTTTGACCTGTCATATAAGCCGCTTGTTTAGGCAATAAAGAGCACACCCAATAACTAATCTCTGTTGGAGTCGCAAATCTCCCTAGTGGTATTTGCTCACTGATTTCTTGTCGTTCTTGCTTAGAAAAAGTCTGATTCATCTGGGTATCAACCGCTCCTGGTGCTACTACATTGACCGTAATTGCTAGCGATGCAACTTCTTGGCTATATGCCTTAACAAATGCACTTAAGGCACCTTTTAGCGTGCTATATCCTACTTCTAAAGCACTACCTGCTGCCCCATAGACCGAACCAATAAAGACTATTCGTCCAGCTTGACTTGAAGCTAATTTTTCTTCTAACAAACCAATTAGCTCTAAAGGACACGTTAAATGCATTTGCGTCAATTCTTCTAAATCTTTTCGCGTCAAATCGCGCAACAAACCATACTTAGTAGTCCCTTGCGCAAAGATAAGTGCATCTAAGCCAAAAAGTTGTTTGGCAATCTTTTGTGCACTATCTGCTTGTGTCATATCAGCTGAAAGCAATAAGAAATCTTGCTTAGGGTATTGTTTTTGCAACTGTGAACAAATCTCTAACATTTTAGTTTTATTACGATGATAATGCAAGTATAATGACCAGCCCTGTGCGGCTAAGTCTTTTGCAATTTGACTTCCAATATCACCAGATGCACCTAAAATTAAAGCCCATTTCATTTTGCGTCATCTTCTTTCGGTAAGATTTGATAGACGCTAATTGCATCCAAATTAAAAAATGCATCCGCAACTTGTACAACATCATTCAACGTGATTTCTTCTAATAAAGCGACCGCATCAAATACGGTTGCACTATCAAACAAGTTGCCTTCATAACGATTAGCAATACTTTCAAGCGAATTTAACGATTGAATGTAGCGCCCCAGCATTTCTTTTTTAGCCAATTCAAATTCCACTTGTTTTTGGCGCAATGTTTCAGCAGCATGTTCAGCAATATCAACAATTGCCTTAGATAAATCTTGTGGATGCTCGGTATCACCACTAATAATAGCAAAATGAAAACCGCGATCCAATTGGAATTCATAACCAAAACTATCATCCAATATTCCTTGATCGTAAAGTTCTTGATAACAATCAGAAGTCTCGCTATAAAGCAGATACAACGCTAAATCTAACTTAAGTTTATACGTCAAACCAGCACGTCCGCTTGGAACTTCATCTATTCCTTTGATCCCAACCGCTGTTTTTGGTCGTTGAACACTTAGTTCTTTCATACGATATGGAATCACTTGATTATCTGCTTCTTCTTGATTGCTTCCAATAGCACGTCTTTTAATCTCACTTGATGGCGTAAAATCTTTGCCAGCTTGATTTGTTTCAATCACATTTAAAATCTGATTAACATCAAAGCCACCTACTAAAAAAAGATTCATATTACTTGGATGATAAAAGGTTTCATAACATGTGTATAAATCTTTGGCTGTAATCTTTGCAATCGAATCGATCGTTCCGCTAATATCGATGCTCAAAGGTTCATTTGGATATAAGTTTTCAATGGTTCCAAAATAAAGTTGCCAGCCTGGATCATCATCATACATCTTAATTTCTTGTCCAATGATGCCTTTTTCTTTTTCCACAGTTTGTTCAGAAAAATATGGTGTTTGCACAAAATCTAGCAAAGTTTCCACACATTTATCGACATTTTGAACCGTTGAAAATATATAGCTTGTTTGTGTGAAGCTCGTAAAAGCATTAGCTTCAGCCCCGTAACGTCCAAAAAGTTCAAAAGCATCATGATCTTCTTTTTCAAACATCTTATGTTCTAAAAAATGTGCAATACCATCTGGAACTTTTAGCATCTCTTCTTGTCCTCTTGGCACAAAAACATTATCGATTGAACCATAATCTGTCGTCAAAATTCCGTAAGTTTTGTGAAAACCACTTCGAGGTAATAAATTAATCTTTAATCCATTAGAAAGCGTCAAGGTATAAATTTTCTCTGTAAATTGTGGATATTCTAAGATTTCCATTTCCTTAACCCCTTCCTTCCAAGAAATAAACTGCTTGTAGTTTAATTTTAGTAGCTAAATTAGCCACTTCTTGTGGTGTAACTTCTTTAATATTAGCTACCCATTTTGCTTCATCACTTACCGTATTTGTCAAATAATCACTGATTACGCGGTTTACTAGATTCATTTGACTATCCAAGCGACTTAAATATGAATTAACCAAGCTTGCTTTGACATTTTCAAAAACTTCTAAGCTAAAATCTTGTTTAGCAATCGCTTGAAGCTGTTGTATGATTAACTCTACCACATGCTCTTTGTTTTCCGCTTGAATACCAGTTTGAACCAAAATTGTTTGGCGTAAAATATCTAGACTACTACTTGCATAATACGCTAAACTTTCTTTTTCTCTGACGTTGACAAAAAGCTTAGATAATGGTGAACCACCAAATAAACCATTTAAAACCAAGGCAGCATAATGATCTTTAGTATGGTATTTTACTGGCAAATTAAACATTAAATCCAATTTACTTTGGCTTAATTCTTCACTATCTGAAGTCTCTTTAACTGTTGGTATTACTTCTTGTGTGTAAAATGGCTGTAGATTTTGTGGTGTACGTGCCACAAAAGGTAAGTTTTGCAAGAGCTCTTGGATCTTTGTTTCAGATACCAAATCACCTAAAACCACGATTTGCACCTGATCTTTTGTCAAACATTGCAAATAATAAGCATACAATTCTTGTGCTGTAATATTTTTTAAGTCAGCTTGTGAACCAAAAGAGGCTACCTGTTGCCAAGATTTAGTAAAATATAATTCTTGCACCTTAAGTGCTGCTAAAGTTTGCTTATTATCCGCTAAAGAAACCAGATAATCTTCTAAATTACTCTTTTGACGCATAAAAGTTTTTTGATCAAAACCATTTTCATCCACCAATGGCGCAAAAAGCATTTCTTCTAAAAATTCTAATGCCTGTTTTAATATTTCTTGTGGTTTTTGTAGATACTTATCATTAACGCAATTTAAAATCATATTTAAAGCATGGACATTTCCATGCCGATTACTTGTTGTTCCAAAACTAGCACCATAAAGAGCCGCTAATTTTTGTGCAACTTGTTTTTGCGTTGGATATTTTTGTGAACTTGTTTCTAAAATATTAGCCAATAGCGTTCGCATAGCTAATTCTTTTTTCGATTCAATCTGTTTCAAAAATGAAATTATTATTCGTGTTGTTTTGAACTGTTGTGTTGTAATTAAAGTTGCGTCAACACCTGAAGTTAGATTTACGCGCACACACAGTTCCCCCTTTGTTAAAAAAGTTTTATTATCTAATGATAATTGATACTAGCTAGAAAAACAAATTAAAATTAACTTTCACTCGCTATAAATATTACTACAAGCAATAAAAAAACGCTTCAATTGCTTATTTGATAATAAAAAGATTCTCACCTCTAAAAATCGAGAATGAGAATCTTTTTTAATTATCTTCTTTATTTAAATACACTTTACGCGGTTTACTACCTTCTTGTGGGCCAATCATGCCTCTTTTATCCAACTCATCAACAATCCGTGCCGCACGGTTATAGCCAATCTTGAAGCGCCGCTGCAACAAAGAAATACTACATTTTTGTTCGCTTTTAATGAATTCAACTGCTTGGCTAAACAATTCATCTTCTTGATCTTCTTGTAAATCTTGTTGTGCTTCTTCATCGCTTACCGTTAATTTTTCATCATAGACGGCCGACCGTTGTTTTTTAACAAAATCTACCACGCGTTGCACGTCCGCATCAGAAATAAAGGCCCCTTGTACACGTAAAGGCTTGTTAGTACCCATCGGTAAAAACAACATATCACCTCGTCCCAAGAGTTTTTCGGCACCTGATTGATCAATAATCGTACGCGAATCGGTCCCACTTGAGACTGCAAAAGCCATGCGTGAAGGTACGTTTGCTTTAATTAATCCTGTAATAACATCAACAGATGGCCGTTGTGTAGCCAAAATCATATGAATTCCAGCAGCACGCGCCATTTGAGCTAAACGAATAATAGCATCTTCAACTTCATTTGAGGCAACCATCATTAAATCAGACAATTCATCAACGACCGCCACGATATAAGGTAAGGTCGGCTCTTTAGTGTTTAATTCTTGGTTTTGACGCTCAATCATTTGATTATAACCCGCGATATTTCTTTGACCAGTATTAGCAAACAATTCATAGCGCCGTTCCATTTCAGTTACTAATTTGTGTAATGCCCTAGCCGCTTTTTTAGGCTCAGTAACAACTGGCGTCAAGAGATGTGCAATATCGTTATACACACCTAATTCCACTTTTTTAGGATCGACTAACATCAATTTAACACGATCTGGTGGGCAATTCATCAACAAACTAGTGATAATCCCGTTGATAGCCACAGATTTACCGCTACCAGTTGAACCAGCAATCAATAAATGTGGCATCTTAGCCAAATCAGCCACGACTAAATTGCCAGAGATATCGCGGCCTAACGGTACTTCTAACGGTTTGTTGGGATTTTTCTTTTGAGCAGCAATCACGTCTTTAAACGAAATCGTCGCCACTTCTTGGTTAGGAACCTCGATTCCAATCAAAGATTTCCCCGGGATTGGTGCTTCGATGCGGATATCTTTAGCCGCCAAGGCCAAGGCCAAATCATCGCTTAAATTGACGATCTTAGAAACCTTGACCCCAATGGCTGGATGCAACTCATATTTGGTGACAGCTGGCCCTAATATCGTATTTTTCAGCTCGACATCAACCCCAAAACTCTTGAATGTCTTTTGCAAGATGGCCTGATTTTTTAAGATAGTGCTTTTTTCTTTGCTTTGGTCGATTGCCTTGACATCATCTAAAAGCTCTAAACCAGGCAATTGATAATTAGGATCGCTTGGTGTCAGCGTAAAGGCGGGCTCAGCTTGTTTTTTAGGCGCTGTTTCCAGCGTTTTTTCGTTGAACTCTTGAATCTCAATAGGCTCTAAAACTTCTTGCGTGGTCTTAGGTGAGGTCACTGGTTCTAAAGAAAGCGGCGTTTTGGCCGGCTGTTCAAGCGGTTTAGCTACTTTTTTAGTTCTTTGACGCCGTTTGGTAGCCACGCTATATCCTAACCGTTTTAACAACAATAATCCCTGGTAAATTCCTTGACCGCCTTTTTTCAAGACTTCGGCTAACGATACGTTGCAAAGCAAACAAACCCCTAAAAGCATCAAAAAACCACTCAACAAATAACTTCCTAGCTGCGCCAATAAGAAGTAGGCTATTGCATAAAGGCAAGCGCCAAGTAAACCGCCTCCTACTGGTGTTGCCGCGGTCGCATGGGCGATATCTAAAAATAAATATTGCCAGGTGATATCGATAAACTTAGCATGCAAATCTAAGCGCGCAAAAAACAAAGCATGCATCAATAATAAAGCTCCGCTACTAAATACGCCAGCTCCCCACAGCAACTGCGCTTTGATTTGTGGTTCTTTGCCAACGATCAACAAATAGCTTCCTAATAAGGCTAATAATCCGGCCGCTACTTGATAGGCATCTCCCACAAAAATCCGTAAGACATTAGCAAAAAGTGTCCCTAAATACCCCAGGTGTAAGCCACCTAAGAGGCTAAAGGCGATAAAAAGTGCGCCAATCACATGTTCTGATATTTCATTATTGTTTTTTCTACTAGTGCCACGTCTCTTGGTCTTTTTTCTTCTTTGTTGTGCCACAAACCTGCTCCTTTGCTGTTTTTATGCGTTAATTATAACACAAATACCCACTTTTAGAACATACGTACGCTAAAGGAAAAAGACTATCTTTAATGAATCTTTGTCAAAGCAAACTGAGCAAGTGGTCACCAAAGATTAAAGTTATTAATTTTTATTTCCGAGCTTTCTTTACTGTTTTTTCATTAATAAGGGCTTTTTTGCGAAAAAACATTTAAATAATTAGAGCGCTAACAAAAAATCCGCAACCATATATTAAGGGCTATAATGCCTTCTAAGTATACAGATGAAATATATAAAATCATCGTATATGAAGTGCAACAGAAAAGTTAGACAAAAATAAAATATTTTTAAGCGGCTAAGACATAGGTTCGGTAATCAACCGGACTCATGTTTTTTGTTTTATTGGAAATTCGGTCATTA
>CAJLBJ010000014.1 GCA_905204935.1 uncultured Lactobacillus sp. | reverse complement strand
TAAGGCAAGGGACTTTGACTCCCTCATGCGCTGGTTCGAATCCAGCTACCCCAGTCTGAGCCTGTATCTGTGCGATACAGGTTTTTTTGTGCTTATATAAATTTTAATGGTCTATAATCAGTAAGCCAATTAAAATAAACAAATGGCGTTAAGTTACATAAACAGGTATAATTGGATTAGCTCAATTTGAACGGAGGAAACAGATGAAAGTAGGTTTTATAGGTGTCGGTAATATGGCACGAGCAATTATTGCAGGCTGGCAACAACAACAGACTGTAATGCCAAAAGATATTTATGTGCATAGTGCACATAAAGAAAGTTATCAACCATATGCTGCAAAGTTAGGTTTGAACGCTTGTGTAAGCAATCAAGAGGTAGTTAAACAAGCTGATATTTTATTTTTAGCGATTAAGCCAATTGTATTAAAAGATGTCTTACTTGAAATTAAAGATGTCGTTAAGCAAAAAAAGCCAGTTGTGGTTTCGATGGTAACAGGTGTAAGCTTAGCTGAAATTAAAAGTGTGTTAGCCAGCGATGAACTTGAAATTTTACGAATTATGCCAAATGTTAATGTAGAGATTGCAGCTGGGATGACGGCTTTGGTAGGTAATGATAAATTAAGTGCTACTAATTACCAAAAATGCCAAGAACTTCTTGCTAGTATCGGACAAACTGTAGAATTACCTGAAAAAGATTTTAGTACATTTGTGGCGTTAGCGGGAAGTTCACCTGCTTATGTTTATTTTTATATCGATGCTATGGCTAGAGCTGGAGTTAAATATGGTTTAACTAAGAAAGAGGCAACTAAAATTAGTGCACAAGCTGTGTTAGGTAGTGCCAAGAAAGTTTTAGCTAGTTCTAAAACGCCTATGGAATTAGTGGATGATGTTTGTTCTCCTGGAGGTACAACGATTGCGGGTTTATTAGCGATGCAAGAAGCTGGTTTTATGACTGCTGTGGTTAAAGGAATTGATGCTACAATTGCTAAAGATCAAAGCGTTCAAACAAAATGAGATAAATCTGTTAATTTGTCTTGAAACTGCTTGCTTTTTTGGTCTATACCGATTATAGTAAAGGTATATCATTAAAGGTGGGATTAGTTATGAGTACTGTCATTAAACACGCAGTTATTTATACAGGAGAAGAAAAAATTACAGATGGGTATATTCGTTTCGATAAACAAATCGAAGCAATTGGACCAGTTAGTGAATATAAAGCACAAGCGAGCGATCAACAAGTTATTGATGCTCAAGGTAAGATTATCGTTCCTGGTTTTATCGACGTTCATTGTCATGGCGGCTATGGCTTTGACACGATGGATGCCGATCCCGAAAAAATCAATGAAATGGTTAACGACATGGTAACAGAAGGGGTAACAACTTATTTTCCTACAACCATGACTCAATCATATGAAAACATTGAAAAAGCCTTGGTTGCTGCAAGAAAGGCAGCTGAAATGAATCCTGTAATTCAAGGAATTCATTTAGAAGGACCATTTGTTTCACCAATCTTTAAGGGAGCTCAACCGGAAGAATATATCAAAGCACCTGAAGTTGATGTATTTGCACGCTGGAACGAACTTTCCGGTAATTTAATTAAGGTTGTAACCTATGCTCCAGAACACAAAACATCACCTGAATTTGAACAATATTGTGTTGAACATGGGATTGTACCTTCTGTAGGACACAGTAATGCAACTAGAGAAGAAATGAAAAATTCAAAGGCAAGTCATGTAACTCATTTATATAATGCACAACGTGAATTTAAACATCGTGAACCAGGTGTAACAGGACATGTCTTGTTAGAAGATAATATTTATTGTGAATTAATTTCTGACGGTTTCCATGTATGTCCAGATATGATTAAATTGGCTTATAAATTAAAGGGACCAGAAAGAATCGAATTGATTACAGATGCAATGCGTGCTAAAGGGATGCCTGAAGGAATTTCTGAATTAGGTGGCCAAAAAGTTATTGTTAAAGACAAACAAGCTCGTCTTGAAAATGGGACGTTAGCAGGGTCTGTTTTACAATTCAAAGATGCTTTTGTTAACATTATGAAATTTACAGGCTGTGGTATTCAAGAAGCTGTATTAATGTCTTCTGTTAACCAAGCACGCGAATTTAATCTAACCAGCAAGGGTAGCCTTGCAGTCGGTAAAGATGCCGATTTAAACATTTTTGATAAGGATATGAACTTAGAAGCAACTTATAGCTTTGGTCGCCTTTTCAAAAAATAGTAAATAAAAAGGGAAGGTGATTAGATGGGATCTCCAATCTATATTCAGATTCATAATGAAATCAAAAAAAAGATTGAAGCAGGGAAATGGGCTGTCGGGGACCGAATTCCTTCTGAAAGGGAACTTTCAGCACAATTTGGTGTCAGCCGCATGACTTTACGTCAAGCGATTCAAACGCTGGTTGAAGAAGGAATCTTAGAACGCCACGTAGGTTCAGGGACATTTGTTTCGCGTCAAAAAGTTCAAGAAAAAATGTCAGGAGTTACGAGTTTTACTGAGATTACTGAAGCGCAAGGTAAAATGCCTTCGAGTCGGACGGTTTCATATCTAATCACTACTCCTTCAATGAGTGAAAGCGAAAAATTACAATTAAGTGATGAACAAAAGGTTTTGCGTATGGAACGAATCCGTTTTGCTGATAATGTGCCGATTTGTTTTGAGGTCGCTACAGTTCCGTATGACTTGATTAAAGACTATCAAAGAGAACAAATAACTAGTTCGCTTTATCGGACTTTAGAAGAGCATGGTATTTTAATTGGAAAAGCTCAACAAACGGTGACAGCAACGTGTGCTTCAGAACGTATTGCTGATTATTTAGATATTAAACGTGGTTCAGCGATTTTACGCTTACGGCAAGTAACTTGGCTAAAAGATGATCGTCCTTTTGAATATGTACGGACTCAATATGTTGGTGATCGTTTTGAATTTTATCTAGAACGTTAAAAAGACTTTTTGTTAAATCGAATTAATAAAGTAGTCGCTCAAAATAAAGTTATTAACTTTGCTTTAGAAGCTCTCCTTACTGTTTTTTAGTAGAGAGGGCTTTTTATTTTACACAGATTATCTAAAAATTTTCTTCCAAGTGTTATGCTAAAAAATGTTTTTATATATCTATTTTTTTACAAAAAAATTAGGACCGATAGAAATTCTACCAGTCCTAAAAAATTATAGCTAGGAGCTTTAAACTCCTAGTTTTTTATTTATTTAAGAAACGTTTACGATAGACTAATAACAAATACTTAGGTAAGGCCAACATTCGAATGAAACGGCTAGGTTCTTTTAAAAGACGATAAAACCATTCTAAATGGAGATTAATCCAAAACTGCGGGGCACGTTTAGCAACCCCAGCCAAAACATCGAAACTTCCGCCAACACCCATCCATAAAGCTGGGGCAACTTGGCGGTGGTCTTTGATAAAGTATTCTTGTTTAGGAAATCCTAAAGCAACAAAAACCATATCCGGGTTAGCATTTTTAATTTGGTTAACGACAGCTTGTTCATCTTTAAAATAACCATCATGATAACCACAAATAATTGCTCCAGGATAGTTAGTAGCTACATTTTCAACAACTTGTTTAATGACATTTGGTTTAGCACCTAGTAAAAAAATTTTTTTCTTGGTTTGGCTGGCAAATTCAAGGAGTGCACATAAGGTGTCAAAACCAGTGATTCTTTCGGGTAAAGGTGTTTTTAAAATCTTTGCGCCTTTAATGATGCCAATTCCATCAGGAGTGATGTAATCAGCTGTTTTGAGTGCTAAAGCATAATGGGGATCATTTTTAGCGGCTAAGACGATTTCAGGGTTAGCCGTTACGATGAAGCGATTATTTTTTGTTTGACAGTCTTTTTTTAACTGTTCAAGAAAGGCTTGATTAGTTGTATTGATAAAATCAAGTCCTAAAACATTGACGGTTGCAAATGGTTTGCTCATTTGGAAGCCTACTTTCAGATTAATTTACTATAATTATACTACCATAGTGAGTTATAAAGGCAAACTATGCAAAAGATTAAAGATTTTACAAGACTTAATATACTAGAAGTGTTAAAATGGAGAGGATAACTATTTTATATAGTAAATATATAATGACTTAAGAGGGAAAAATTATGGTACAAACATTTCCAGATGATAGTTATACATTGCATACAGATGCTTATCAAATCAATATGATGCAAACATATTGGTTAGAAGGTATCGATCAAAAAAAAGCAATTTTTGAAGTTTATTTTAGAAAATTGCCATTTGATAATGGATACGCGATTTTTGCTGGTCTAGAGCGTGTGATTAAATATATTCAGGATTTAAAATTTACTGCAACAGACTTGGCATATCTTAAAGATGTGGCTGGCTATCCGGATGATTTTATTGAATACTTGCGTAATTTCAAGTTTACAGCAACGATTCGCTCAGCAGTTGAAGGTGAAGTTGTTTTTAATAACGAACCAATCTTGCAAGTTGAAGGGTCTTTGGTTGATTGTCAATTAGTTGAAACTGCAATTTTAAATATTGTCAATTATCAAACCTTGATTGCTACTAAAGCCGCACGTATTCGCTCAGTCGTAGGTGATGATGCTTTAATGGAATTTGGAACACGTAGAGCACAAGAATTTGATGCAGCTTTATGGGGCACACGTGCTGCTTATATTGGTGGATTTGATGCAACAAGTAATGTGCGCGCTGCTAAAATTTTTGGCATTCCAGCAACCGGAACACATGCTCATTCGTTAGTTCAAGCATATCGTAATGATTATGATGCATTCATGGCTTATGCAAAAACACATAAAGATTGTGTCTTTTTAGTTGATACTTATGATACCTTACGTTCAGGTGTACCAAATGCAATCAAGGTTGCTAAAGAAATGGGTGATAAGATTAATTTCTTAGGTGTACGAATTGATTCTGGGGATATGGCTTATATTTCCAAACGAGTGCGTGAACAATTGGATGAAGCTGGTTTTACTTCAGCTAAAATTTATGCCTCCAACGACCTAGATGAAAAAACTATCATGAACTTGAAAATGCAAGGAGCAAAAATTAGTGTTTGGGGTGTCGGTACTAAATTGATTACCGCTTATGATCAACCAGCATTAGGTGCTGTTTACAAGATGGTTGCTATTGAAAATGATCAAGGTCAAATGGAAGATACAATCAAGATTTCTAGCAATGCTGAAAAGGTTTCAACACCGGGTAGAAAACAAGTATGGCGAATCACTAAAAAGATTGATGGTAAATCAGAAGGTGATTATATTGCTTTATGGAATGAAGATCCACGTAAAGAAGATTCTTTATATATGTTCCATCCACACTATACGTATATCAATAAGACGGTTACTGACTTTAATGCTCGACCAATCTTACAAGATATCTTTGTTGAAGGTAAGTTAGTTTATGATTTACCAACGATTCAAGAAATTAAACAGTATGCACATGAAAAGCTTGACAGCTTGTGGGAAGAATATAAACGTGATTTAAATCCACAAGACTATCCAGTTGACTTATCCAAAGCATGCTACGATAATAAGATGCAATTATTGCATGATATTCGTCATCAATTAGGACATCACAGTCGATAGGGGGACAAAAAATGCGGCCATTACAAAAGGAAATCATTGAAACATTATGTGTTAAAGAAACAATTGATCCACAAGTCGAAATTAGACGATCAATTGATTTTATGAAGGAATATTTAAAAAAGCATCCGTTTTTAAAATCATTAGTCTTAGGGATTTCTGGTGGTCAAGATTCAACTTTAGCCGGTAAATTAGCTCAATTAGCGATTACAGAATTACGTGAAGAAACAAATGATGCAAGTTATCAATTTATTGCAGTGCGTTTACCATATGGCCAACAAGCTGATGAACAAGATGCTCTAGATGCAATTGCTTTTATGCAAGCAGATCAGACAATGAGAGTCAATATTCAAGCATCTAGTGATCAAATGGTCTTAGCGGTGGAAGCAAATGACGTGACAATCAGTGACTTTAATAAGGGAAATATCAAGGCTAGACAACGGATGATTGCGCAATATGCAATTGCTGGAGCTTGCAGTGGAGCAGTGATTGGAACAGACCATGCTGCAGAAGCGATTACTGGTTTTTACACAAAATTTGGTGATGGTGGAGCTGATATTACACCATTATGGCGTTTGAATAAACGGCAAGGACGGATGATGTTACAATATTTAGGAGCACCGAAACATTTGTATCAAAAGACACCTACAGCAGATTTAGAAGAAAACCGACCAGCTTTACCAGATGAAGTAGCATTAGGCGTTACTTATGATCAGATTGATGATTACCTAGAAGGTAAAGAAGTTGCTAAGCAAGCCGCTGAAAAAATTGAAAGTTGGTATCTTAAGACACAACACAAGCGACATTTACCAATTACGGTTTATGATGAATTTTGGAAATAATTTTTTATGACGAAGGGAAGTTACAGATGAAAAAGAAAGCAAACATGGGTTATTACATGCAAGTTTTATCAAGCGTTTTAGATAGCACTGAAGAAATGGGAGCTAGCTTAAATGATTATTTTGAAGCCTTACGCAAGTTCTTAGACGAAGGAACGAAGCTGACGGCTGAACAATACGAAAAGACAAATGCTGAGTTTACTAAAGGCTTAGAGTTATATCATGAAAACTTGACTAAGCTTACTAATGTAGCTGCACCTGTGCAAATTTTAGGACCACACAAATTACTTGTAAGTAGTTATAAAAATTTTGTGGCTGGTTGTGATAAAATGCAAGCAAGTATTGATTATCAAGCACAAAGTATTGATAAAGAGATGTTTGATCAAGCTGAAGAAGAACAATCAAATGCGATGGATGCAATCAGCAATCATGTGCAAAAAATTGTGCGTAAAGTGATGTAAAAAAGGACCGTTTTTACTTTTTTAGTAGAAACGGTTTTTTTCTTTATGAAAAAACGTTGAAATAGGAATTTGAGATAATCAGGAGTAAAATAAAGATAGTAGAAAAATTTGTCTATAATGGAGGGGATTAAGATGAAAAAGAAGTTAGTGTTTAGTGGTATAATCCTAGTTTTAATGCTAGTATGTGGATTTTTTTGGAAACAACATACGCCAATCACAAATGTTTCAGGGCAAGCCTATCAAATGACTTTAGATGATAGCGATCAATTATACTTAATTTTTGCAAAAGATAAGCAACATCAAGTTATTTTGACTTCATTTAAGGAAAATACTAAGATTTTTAGAAATGAAGATAAGTTTGCAAAAGCTTATCAAGCACAAGAAATAGCTGGGAAAAATCTAGTTTATGAATTGAAGAAAAATGTTTTAACATTGAGTTGGAGTAAAAATGATAAGATAAGTGACGATGCTTTAATTTTGGAAAATCTCCAAAAAAGGGAGATAACTTGCTAAAGGGTAGTGTCAAAGCAAGTGGAGATGGTAATTTTGCTATTTTTACAAAATTTAATAGGGTAACTTTAAAGAGGTTAGATTAAGTATGCAACAAGCCCAATTACAACAACGAGTTGAACAAATTTCACAGCAATTCTTCAAACGTCCCTTTTTACATCAAGCTACCTTTAATAAACGTTTGCGTAGTTCAGGGGGAAGATACTTATTACAGACACATAATTTAGAATTTAATTCCAAAATGTTAGCTGAACACGGCTTAGAAACTTTGGATGGTATTATTAAACATGAATTGTGTCACTATCATCTACATCTTTTGAAACGAGGTTATCGCCATTGCGATGCCGATTTTAAACAACTCTTAAAACAAGTTGAGGGATTAAGATACGCACCGACATTAAAGGAAAATCAGCCACAGTTACAATATGTTTGTCAAAAATGCCAACAAGTTTATTGGCGCAAGCGACAAGTAGATGTGAAACGTTATGTCTGTGCACGCTGTCATGGAAAGTTAGTTTTAAAATAAGAATTTGTCTATCCAATCCTCAAAAACCATTGATTTTTCAAGGCTTCATGCCTGTTTTCCGTTCAAACCTTATCTGTTTGCCCTTGTTTTTGCCCTTACGAGCCGAAACAAGGGCAACTTTTTATTCCCCGCCGACCACCTTATCCAGCAGCCTTGCGGAAGTGCGCTTCGCTTCCCTTGTAGAGTGAGCGTAGATGTTCATTGTGGTACTGACATCAGAGTGTCCGAGAAGTTCCTGCACATCTTTCGGCTTTGCGCCGCCGGACAACAGATTGCTTGTGTAGGTGTGGCGGAGCGTGTGGAAATGAAAATCCTCAAGCTCTTTCACTTTCTTCTTTGCCGCCCAAGCCTGTCCTTGAAATAGATATGGCAGAGTTCCGTACCATGCAAAAGCTGATGATAAAGGCGCAGGATAAGGCGAAAGAGATCCGGCATTTGCAGGATACGGTACTTCCGAAACTGAAACAGCAGCTTGCCGATACAAAGGGAATTTTCAAAGGCAAAGAGCGAAAAGCGTTGGAGGTAAAAATCAAAGAAACCGAAACGGAGATTGCCGACAGGCTGGATAAAATCCCCGATACACTCAAAGCGGACAGTTATCCTGATGTGCAAGTTTTTATGCGTAATTTCCGAGAAATGGAAAGCGTTGTGGAACAGTACAACCGTGAACTTGCCGAGTGGGAATACCAAGTCAGCAGGAAACCGACAGCCACCGCCAAAGAACAGCACAGACCGCCCGAAAAGCAGAGCGTGTTAAAACATCTGCGTGAGATACAGGAACGCAACAAGCAGAAACCACCGCAAAAACAGCGTAAGAAATCCATTGACAGAGATAGCCGATAGGCATTGAAAAACCGCCGTTATGGTGTTACCCATAGCGGCGGCATACATAATCATTTTCAGCTACAAAATTAACAGTTATATTTTTTTGATTTGTTTAACAAAATATAAATTCCAATCAATACCAAAATAGTGATTCCAAGTATCATATACATCGTTCCGATATTTACTTGACTTCCGAAAAAATAAAGATTGCAATCAAGGGAATTTTTTAGTTTTTCAATAACCTCTGTTGGAATACCTTGATTTTGCATTTCGGCAAGCGCCCCTTGCATTGTATGATTTCGGATAAGTGATGTACCATAAGTACCCGGCAAAAATGAGATTATTTTTTGCAGCCCTTCTCCAAATGAAGAAATAGGCATATATGCACCACAAATGAAACCATATCCCGCACTGATGATTGTGCCTATCGCTGAAATTTGTCCTTGTGTTGATAAGAAAAAATTAATAATCGAAGATAATGCTGTTCCAAACAAAACAAGGAGTAAAATATCAAGAAACAAAAAGAATATATCTGCGAGCGACATATACCAACCGACAATAGCCACATAAGTAAGACAGATACCTGTTGCAGCAAAGCAAATAATAAGTGTTGAAAGCAAGGTTGCAACATAATAACTCAGCGAAAGTGTAGCTGACTTCACAGGAGATATTCTTAAATCTCTTATCGTACCATTTGCTTTATCTTGCACCATTAAAAAATTAGAACAAAAAGCAACCGTTACACACGAAACAGCAAGAATAGATGAGATAAGTTGACCGCCTACCAGTCCCTCTATTGTGCTTTCTGATAGTTTTAATGAATTAGGTAAATTAGATGTAAAACTATCTCGATACACATTCCCAAGAAAAGTCACATAAAGTACAAGCAATATAGCAGGCGTTATCAAAGAGGTAAAGAACATTCCCTTATCTTTGAAAAACAATTTGATATTTCTTTTGATAAGAATGAAAGCCATACTCATTTTTCTGCACCTCCCACCAATGTTTTGCCCGTAACAGCAAGAAAAACATCGTCCATTTTTCCTTTTGTTATTTCGTAATCATTAAACAACTGCGGATTACGAATAATCAATTCAGTTGCAGCCTTTGTATTCGGTACAGAAAGGCGATAACCGTTTCGGATTTGCTCATATTCTACATCAAGTTCTTTAATATCCTTTTCATCTACATCATAAATTGTGATGTAATCCCCAGTATAAATATTTTTTAATTCAAGCGGAGTACCCTCTGCGGATATTTTCCCATCATCAATGATTACAACATAATCAGCTTCCGCAGCTTCTTCCATATAGTGCGTAGTTAAAAATACAGTCATATTTTCATCTTTGCGAAAACTTGATATAACATTCCAAATAAGTCGGCGTGTCTGCGGATCAAGTCCTGTTGTTGGCTCATCAAGAATAAGGATTTTAGGCTTATGAAACAAAGCCCTTGCAATATCAATTCTTCGGCGTTGTCCTCCTGATAATTTACCAACGGTGCGTTTCAATAAGTTTTCAAAATCTAATATTTTCGCCAGTTCCTCAAGTCGTTTCTTAAACTTCATTCCAGTAATGCCATATAAAGCGGCACGACTTTCCAAATTATCATAAACAGAAAGGGCAGAATCCAAGACAGATGATTGAAAAACTACACCCAGTTCACGCTTAATATAGTCCATATCCTTATCTAAATCGTGTTTATCAATAAAAACGCTTCCACTGTCTTTCGACAGTTGTCCACACATAATATTGATTGTAGTTGATTTTCCTGCCCCATTGATACCAAGAAAGGCAAACATCTCTCCTTTTTTCACACGAAAACTCAAATTCTGAACAGCGTTTACACTTCCAAAACTTTTATTAAGATTATTGATTTGAATAATATTGCTCATTCAATTTCCTCCTGTATAATCGGTTTTAATCTCGCATAGAGAGCAATCAATATAATCTTTTCCTGTTCTAATCGAACTCCAAATTAGTAGATGCAGTGCAATACCGTAAATTAAATTCATTATAGCATAATGAATTACCAAAGTCATTATGAAAGAGAACACATCGAATCATAATTGTGGCAGACAAAGTTTTAATTTTTGACTGCCACAATTTTAATATTCTATATGTTACATTTTTTACTTATAGATAATATCGGCATATACAATTTCTCGTGCTCTTGCCTGTATCTCATTCATTCGACCAACCCACAACATCGGGTTTTCTACTTTAAGTTGTTCGGTCACGCCCTCCTTGTCAGCCATTTGCTCAACCAATCGAAACATCATTTCCGTTGCTTGTTCGTCAATATCGGCAAGGTAATTATTCAATTCGCCGCTTGTGAGCAGCGAAATATAAACCGTCCGTTTATGTTCCTGTAAGTAGTGTTTGTGTCGCTGCCCCCACAAACTGATAGGTTTGTTTTCTTTTTCAGCTGGTAAAGTAAGGCAAGGAATATAATAATCCCCCTGCAACTCATACCATAAACGATTGCTTTCATCATAAATATACTTGTCCATAAAAAAATCCCCCGTTATAATATATTCGCACATATGTCACAGTTCTCCGATTGCCACACTCTGTTATATCTTGTTATGAGACTTTCTTGCCCTTGATTTTGCCCTTATAAGCAGGCAGGGAAAGAGTAAACTTGTGTGAAATCATATAAAGGGATAAGGCGAACACATTGCGATAAATCCTTTATTTTCAAGGCTTTTGGAGGATTTTATTAAAACACTGTAACCTCTGTTGAGAGGTCATAATTTACTGATATTAAAATAGTCATTTATTAATTAGACATTTAAAATTTATTGAAATAAGCCTGTTAGTTGATGGACAAGTTCAAAGAGCCAAGCAGACTTTTTGCCTGGGCTTTATAGAAAATTAGATAATAAAAATGAGATATTATAGTTAATCGTCATAAAAACAGCTAGATGCAATCACTCGTTGACATGATTATAAGTAGAGTTGGTAGTATGCAACTACATTTTTTTCTATAACGGGGTCATAAAAACGGAGGTGATTACATGATCTTAGCGCTCAATTAAGAAAAGCAAAAAAATTGGTCACAAGAAGATTTGGCCGCTAAATTAGAGGTCAGCAGACAATCAGTATCCAAGTGGGAACAAGGTACTTCAATGCCTGATTTAGATAAAATAATAAAATTATCTCAGATTTTTGATGTGTCGTGTGATTACTTGTTAAAAGATAAAAGTATCGCTATTATCGAAGATGAACAAGAACAAGGAAATCTACAGCGTTATTCACTTTCTTTAGAAGAGGTAGTGACTTAATATCCAATTACGTAAAAAGTCGGCTTTTTGGATAGGATTAGGGGTGCTATTATGTATTATAGCGATTGCCCCTTTAATAGTATTAGATTCATTTGCAGTCCATGATACGCTAAAGAATGCTTTGGGGCTATCTTTTTTATTTATTTCGGTGGGCTGTGGTGTTGGTTTATTTATATTGACACATTTACGTTTAGCACCTTATGAACAAACTTACCACCAGCGAGAATTAATATTTCAATATGGAGTGGACGGGTACTTACAAGAAGAAAAAAAGACATTTCAGTGTAAATATCAGTTGTTTATTATCTTGGGAGTTATTTTAATTGCTTTTATTCCTTTTATTCCTTTATTTGTTTTTCCGGCTATTTTCACTCCACAATTTGAAGGATTTGGCCTAGGTTTTACAATTAGCATTATTTCGACTGGAATTTTCTTAATAATATATGCTTATACCTATCATGCTAGTTTTGCTATTCTTTATCAAGAAGATGATTATAAGGAATATCAAGAGGATAACAAGTCTTATAATATGATTGCAGTAATTTATTGGCCTGTAGTGACGGCTTTATACTTAGGGATTATTTTTTTTAATTCTTGGCGTGATTCTTGGTTTGTTTGGCCACTTGCAGGCTGTCTGTATTTTCCAATTGTTATCATAAGTGAACGGATTACGAAGAAATAACGTGAGTGTCTGACAGATTATATATGTTAAGTCAGTGCTATAGTTAAGGATATGTAAAAAAAATTCTGTAAATGCTTGTCAAAATTAAATTAGTCTGATATAATATCTTGTGTTGTCGCGGGTATGGCGGAATTGGCAGACGCGTCAGACTAAGGATCTGGTGAGCATTGCGCTCGTGATGGTTCGAATCCATTTACCCGCATCAATTAGCTACAGGAAGTGCCCTGTGGCTTTTTTTATTCTCATAAATGAGGTGAAAGCTAAATGGCTAAAATTATTAAGATCAAAGCAAGTGCTGGCTACTTACCATCACGTGTGGTGACTAATGAAGAATTGGCTGAATTAATGCCAACATCTGATGAATGGATTCAAAAACATACCGGTATAAAGACTAGACATTATGCCTTAGATGAACAAACATCACAAATGGCAAGTAAAGTAGCTCAGGAGTTATTAAAACAAGCTAAGGTTAATGCAAGTGAGATCGACTTAATCATTGTTGCAACGATTTCAGGTGATGCAATCACACCAGCGACTGCAGCGTTGGTTCAAGAACAAATTCAAGCGCAAAATGCTTTTGCTTTTGATATTTCAGCTGCTTGCGCAGGCTTTATTTTTGCATTGAGTACCGCCGAAAAATTTTTACGAGGAGTCTATCATAAGGCATTGGTAATCTGTGCGGAGAGTAATTCTAAGATGCTTGATTTCACCGATCGTACCTCAGCGGTCTTTTTTGGTGATGGAGCTGCAGGCGTCTTACTTGAAAGCTGTCAAGGTGATTTAAAAAAAGATTGTTTTAAAGCAGAAATGTTGTGCACTAAAGGTAATGCGGATGTGATTCATAGTGGAAAGATTGCTCCGCTAAGTGAAGTAGTAGCGACAAATTATCCACAAACGACGGCTTTTTATCAAGATGGACGTTCTGTTTATGAATTTGTGACAACACAAGTTAGTCAGCACATGAAAGACTTTTTAGCTCAAAATAATTTAACAGCACAACAAATCGATTTATTCATCGTGCATCAAGCTAACCTGCGCTTGATTGAACAATTAGCCAAGCAATTAAATGTTAGTCTTGATAAGTTTGTTATTAATGTTACACATGCGGGGAATACCTCATCTGTAGGCATTCCTTTAGCTTTAAGTCAAGCGTGGCAGGCTCAAAAACGCCCGGCTAAAGTGATGTTAACGGGTTTTGGTGCAGGCTTGGCATACGGAAGTTTATTATTAGATCTTAGTAATAATTAAAAAAGGGAATTCTCATGATGTGAGAATTCCCTTTTTATATGGTTTTAATAATTAGAGCTAGAAGAGTAATCCAAATTGTCTGAGTTTGAATAGACTGAATAATTAGAATAGCTAGAATAACCAGAGTAAATCCGGCCAGTAAATTCTTTTGTTGATGGTTCTAGACCTAGTTCATGTCGAATTTGATCGGAAATCTTTTTCTTTTCGTCAGCTGAAGCTACTTGGTAAGACAAGCCGTCAATCATGGCGCCTTCGCCTTGTAAAACATAGGATTCAACATGATTACCAGCTTCTTTATAACTCGTTTCGATTTCGACCATATCGTCAAAGCTCAAATCCGTTTGCATATTGTTTTCGATTGTTTTAAGTATTTTTTCATAACGGCTGATAGAAGTAATTGACATTGCTTTATTGATGATAGCTTCAATAACTTGCTTTTGGCGTTTTTGTCGACCGTAGTCACCTTCTGGATCATCATAACGCATGCGTGAATAATCGAGCGCTTGAGCACCATTTAAAACAACCGTTTGATCTTTAACTACGTTGGCATTTTCATAGTGGAATGTTAATAACGGAGTAATTTCAACACCGCCTAAAGCATCAACAATCTTTTTAAGCCCACCCATGTTTATTAAAATATAATAATCGATTGGAATATCTAACATATCTTGGACTGTTTCAACAGCTGTTGAAACACCGCCAATCGTATAGGCACTATTAATTTTATCGTAACTATTTTTAGAGCCAAGAATCTTAACTTGTGTATCTCGTGGAATACTTGTTAAAGATACCCGTTTTGTTTGTGGATTAACTGTAGCAACGATAAGTGTATCTGTTCGACCGGTATCTGAACGTCCTAAGTCACCGGTATCTGTACCTAAGAGTAAGACGGAGATTGGCTTTTTATCTTTAAGCACCGAAGAAACATTACGAAGCTTGGGTGCATGAGATTTTGTATATGTTTTTTCAATGGTGACTTTGGCTTTACCTAAAATATGGTAGGCATATGCACAGGTACTATAAACACCGATTAATGCAACTAAGAGTAATCCAAAGCAGATGCGCTTACGTAAAATATTAGATTTGTTGCGATGGGAATGTTGGTTTTCACGGCGTAAAGGGGTATCGACATAGCCTTTTTCGTAGTCCTTGCTCATTAAAAATCTCCTTAAGTAATTTCGAAATATTTTGCATTCTATTTCAAGATTATACACTGATAAATGGTATTTTGAAATAGTCAAAGTTTTTTTTTAAATAAAATGAAAAATTTGGGTGAATTAAATGAGAAGTAAAAACCTTTTTAAGTAAGTGTCAAGTTATATGTTATACTAGCCAATAGTGAATTGAAAGAAGGGTTAAAGATGGCAGTATTTGTTGAAAGTATTGCGGGTGTTTTGATTATTTTAGGATTGATTTGTGTTGGTTATTTTTTAGCAAGTTGGTTTGATGAAAAACAAACTAAGCTATTGGCACGTTTGGTTACTCAGGTTTCGTTGCCATGTTACATGGTAGATACAATCATGCAAAAATTTGATGCACATTCTTTAATAAGAATAATTCCAGACTTAGGCTATCCAGTATTATCAATGGTAATTTTATTAGGAGTTGCTTTGGTGTTAGTGCGTGTATGTCGTATTTCACAAAATAAGCGGGGACTATTTGTATCAATGTTTTTTAACTCCAATACGGTTTTTGTAGGCTTACCAATTAATCAAGCTTTATTTGGTGATAAGAGTATCCCATATGTTTTAATTTACTATATGGCTAATACAACACTATTTTGGACGTTGGGTACATACTTTATTCAAAGGGATGCTAACTTAAGACAACAATTTAGTATTACAAATACATTAAAAAAGATTTTCTCGCCACCTTTACTTGGGTTTATGTTAGGAGTAGTTTTAGTCTTAACAGATGTTTCTTTACCAAGTTTTATTAGTAAAGATTTAATGTATTTAGGAAATTTGACCGTACCATTATCAATGATCTTTATTGGAATTTCAGTCAAACAAGCTGGTTTAAATCACTTAACATTCCAGCGCGAAAATTTGCTTGTAATTATAGGGCGTTTTGTTTGTGCACCGTTATTGATGATGCTTTTATTACATAATGTAATGATGCCAACTTTAATGAAGCAAGTTTTTGTGTTACAAGCAGCAATGCCTGTTATGACAAATGCTCCGGTAGTTGCTAAATTATATGGAGCAGATTCCGATTATGCAGCGATCATGGTAACGGAAACAACCTTACTATCATTGATTGTCGTTCCTATCTTGATGGTTCTTGTACAAGGATTGTAACATTAGCAAAAAATATTTGGTAATTATTTAGTTAATAAAGCTTATTTTTGACTAAATAAAAAAAGTTATATTACAAATTTGAAACATTGCAAACGATGTAAAGTTAATTGTAAAAGTGTTTAACTTGCTTATAAATCAACGATTCTGTGATTAAATGACTAACTGTAACAATTATCTGCAATGTTTTTGTAACATTTGAAATTTTGAGACTATCATTTATAACATTTTGTAAATTGACTGTAATGGTTAATTAGATGAGAAAATGGTAAGATAATTCTCGTGATTAAGAACGTTATTAAATAACTATTTTAAGAATTAGATTTTTAGAGGTGTCAAGAAAGTGAAAAAGAAATTTGGAAAGGCAGTGTTATTTGCTGCAACAGCTTTTACAGCAATGGGAATTGTAACAACAAACGTTTCTGCTGATACAGCATCAGACTTAGCAGATGTTAATGCTAAGATTGAAGAAACAACTAAAAAAGTTAATGAAGGTCAAAAACAATTGGCTGAATTACAAACAAAGCAATATCAAAAAGCCAAAGAAATTGAAGCCTTACAAAAAAATATTGCAATCCGTAACAAACAATTAAAAAATCAAGCACGTTCGGCACAATTAAATAACGCGGGTTCAATGTTAGAGTTTATTACTAATTCTAAGAGTATCACTGATGCAATTGATCGTACGATTGCAGTAGCAACAGTTGTTCGTGCTAATAATCAAACTTTAGCAGATCAAAAAGCTGATAAAGAAAAAGTTGCTGCAGACAAGAAAATATTGGATCAAGCAGCTGATAAACAAGAAGAAACAATTAAACAATTACAACAAGATGTTGCTCAATTAGCGGTACATCGTGCTGAATTAGAAGTTAAGAAAGCAACAGAAGATGAAGCAAAGAAGGCTGCTGAAGAAGCACAACGTCAAGCGCAAGAAGCTGCACAAATAGCTGCTCAAGCAACAACAGCTTCCCAAGCTGCTCAAGCTGCATCAGATGCAACTAAGGCAGTGGAACAAGTTTCTGGTAGCCAAACAAGTGCACCATCATCAAGCAACTATAGCAATGTAATTGACTATGCTAAGTCATTTATCGGTGTTCCTTATGTTTGGGGCGGCTCTACACCAGCTGGTTTTGATTGCTCTGGTTTTGTACAATATGTTTATGCAGCATTTGGTAAGTCTTTACCACGTGTAACAACTGCACAAGAAAATTGCGGTACAGTGATTCCTGTAGGTTCAGCTCAACCTGGTGACTTATTATTCTGGGGTTCTAAAGGTTCAACATACCATGTTGCGATTTCTTTAGGTGGCGGTAGCTACATTCATGCACCTGCTCCTGGTCAAACAGTTACAATTGGTAGCACAGCATACTTCACACCATCATTTGCTGTTCGCTTGAACTAATTTAACAATTAAATTCTTAAAAGTTATATAATCAAAAGAGGATGATGCCAACG
Source organism: uncultured Lactobacillus sp. (assembly GCA_905204935.1). Taxonomy (GTDB): domain Bacteria; phylum Bacillota; class Bacilli; order Lactobacillales; family Lactobacillaceae; genus Ligilactobacillus. The sequence goes on along the minus strand of CAJLBJ010000014.1, from coordinate 34,712 downwards.
GCGTGTCATCCTCTTTTGTTTTAACCAGTATTTTTTGGTATGATTGAAGATAATTTATGATAAGAAGGTAAATAAATGGTTAAACTAGTTTTAATACGACATGGTCAAAGTACCGCTAATCAAACTAATACTTATACGGGCTGGTCTGATGTGACGCTGACAGAGTTGGGACGACAACAAGCTAAGAATGCAGGAATTTTACTAGCTAATCAACAAATACAATTTACAGCGATCCATACTTCTGTTTTAGTTAGAGCAATTAGTACTGCAAATATTGTAGCTGAACAAATTGGTCAATTATGGGTACCACTACATAAAACGTGGCGTTTAAATGAGCGCCATTATGGAGCATTGCGTGGTTTAAATAAAGATGAGACCAGAAAAGTTTATGGCTCTAAGCAAGTTGCTTTATGGCGTCGTTCATATTTTGCGCTCCCACCTCAATTAGTTAGTTTTGAGGGAGATAGGCGCTATAAAAATTATCCTGCAAACATTTTACCGCTGGCTGAAAGTTTAGAGATGACGGAAAAACGTCTGTTACCTTATTGGCAAGATGTGATTGCTCCAGAGTTGTTAAAAGGAAATAATCAATTGATTGTGGCTCACGGTAGTTCATTGCGGGCATTGATTAAATATCTTGAAAAAATAGCCCCAGATGATGTAGATGGCTTAGAAGTTGCTAATGCAGAACCGATTATTTATGATTTAGATGATAAGTTACGTGTTTTAAATAAAATTATTCTTTAAAAACTAAAAAGTCTCATGCTTACTTTGGATTGTAAGCATGAGACTTTTTAAGCATTTATTAAGCTAAAGAACCCATTGGATCCCAAGGTGCTAAGATACGTGCTTCTTCTTTTAAGACTTCTTGTAATTCTTCTGGCAAGAATTTTTTATTAACGACGATTTGATAGCAATATTCTTCCATCCAATCATCACTCATTACAAAGAAACCATTAGTACCGACCTTATCGCCCCAAGAATTTTCGACTTTCCATTTAGTTGGTTGACCATCGACCAAATCGACACCTGTCAAGACCATGGCATGGGTCATTAAACTTTCACCGTAATCAAGGCGTTCTGCTTTAGACATTGCTAAATCGATGCCGAGTAGTTCATCTTTATGATAAAGTTCAGTATCCATGATTCCTTTTTGACGATCAGAAGATTGACCAACATCACAACCAAACCAAACACTTTCGCCGGATTCTAATTGTTTGATGGTAACTTTACGGAAAGTATCCATGTCAACATTTAAGTGGCGCACTTCACGTCCACCAACCACGTTACCTAACATTTCGATGGTATAAATGTGATTGTATGGCTTATCAGCGGTAGGACCATTAATGATAGAAACATAGTCGTTTAAATCCCAACCGATATATTTTTGATAAAATTCTTGTGGTGTTAAGTTTTTGTCAATGTGATAGTTGTTATCTGTATCACGATATTCAAAGTCAAACTTAACAGGTGGTTGGCCGAAACTAAACGCTGCAAGGCGATAAACTTCGCTTAACATTTTTTCTTTGCGAGCCGTAATTTCTTCTTGGCTTGCGCCGGCTGCAACTAATTCACGTAATGTAACAGCATCTTTGCGTAATTTAAGGTTTAATGTCTTATTAAATTGGCTAGATGCAGAAGAACTGAAGGTTTCAGGCATAACGGACTTAGGAACAACGCCGTATTTTTCGATGATTGCTACGATCATATCCCATTGACCACCGTCTTGTTGAGGTGTTTGCATCAACCAAGCTACCTTACGATCACTTGTTGGTAAGCTAGCGGTCTTTAAGACATTTTCATAGAAGTAGTTAGCTTTTTCTAGTTTATCCCAAAAGAAAGTGTAGCTTTGAGATAATTCAAAATCAGGTGCTACCTTAAATTTATCTTTCATAAAATGACGCATTGTGTTTAATGCGGCAAACATCCAACAACGGCCGGATTGTTTTTGGTTAGCAACTTTACCGGTATCGATATCAATCGAAAAGACCGGATCCATGTTAACGTAGGAGCGGTAATCTTCGCTAGCAGCAAAGATGCCGTTTTTAGTAACGGCCCGTTCAATCACAGCATGAGCTGGATGTTCATCTAATGCAGTTTTAAAATTATTAAGTTGATCAGCAGTAATTGCGTTGGTCATTAGAGTCACTCTCCTTTAACAAATTAACCATATTGTAAGGCAAAAACAGTAATTATTCAACTCTTAGAGATTGAAAATAATTAATTTTTTGAGTAAGACTTTCTTTAAAAATTAAAATATGATGAAAAAGATTATGGTTAGGATTATTCGCTTTATAAATTTTTAACTTGGAGAATAATAAAAAACATCAAAGCAATGCAGCCTTGATGTTTTTATTGAAATTAAGCTCATGTATTAACGTGCTTCTAAGACTTTAGGACCATCTTGTTCACCGACAATCACAGTGTTGACAAGATCTAAGAATAAGCCATGTTCAACTACGCCGACTTGTTGATCTAAATATGTGGCTAATTCATGAGGATTGGTGATTTTTTCAAGGTGTAAATCGATAATGTAGTTATCTGAATCGGTCAATAATAAACCACCATCTTCTTTTTTACGAAAAGTTGGTTTAAATCCTTTAGCTTCGAAACGCTCAAAAACTTTTTGACTACCATAAGGAATGACTTCAACTGGCAAAGGAAAAGCACCTAAATCTTGTACCATCTTGCTTTGATCGACAATCCAAATATTTTTGGAAGAGTTTGTTGCAACAATTTTTTCGAAAAGTAAAGCAGCACCGCCACCCTTGATTCCGTGAAAGGCTGCACTGATTTCATCGGCACCATCGATAGTTAAATCGATATGATCGACTTCATCAACTGATTTAAGTGTGATTCCAAGTTGTTGGGCTTGTTTGGCGGTAACTTTGGAAGTTGTAACTCCAATGATGTTTTTAAGCTCGCCTGCTTGAATTTTTTGGCCTAATGCGTCTACCATGAATTTAACAGTTGAGCCAGTTCCTAAACCAACAATCATACCATCTTTAATCCAATCGACTGATTTTTCACCAACGAGTTGTTTTAATTGATTTTGATCCATCTAAAAAATTCCTCCTGCAACTAAGGTTGTTTGAATAAAAGTGTAGTATATTCAGCGTGTTTTTCAAAGAAAGCTTGCGTATATGGGCATAAAGGTAAAACAGTTTTAGCTTGCTTTTTAACTTCTTCTAAGAAGTAAACAGTAATCTTACCTGCCAAACCTTGGCCACGTGTATTAGGGTCGACCCACGTTCTTTCGACTACATAAGTTTGTTCATCGTTAATCATCTTAAAACCGATTTCGGCGATGATTTTTTGTTCGTCATCAAGGATTGCTAATGAATCTTTTTGCCAATGATAATTCATAAAAAAATCTCCTCCATTTCACAGAAATATTATAACATATTTTCACGAAACTTTAGCCTAAGAGATACCATTATTACTAGGTTTAGTGGTATATTATATAAGTGATGAAAAATAGTTAATACGAGGTAAAAAATGCAACGAGGATTTGAAATTGTTTCAAAATATCAAGATAAAAATATTCAATTGCCAGTACGTGCAACTAAACAAGCGGCAGGGTATGATTTCTTTTGTGCCGAAGATTTTGTGTTGCCTAGTATCTGGAAATTAAATTTCTTAAAGGTTTTACGTGCATTACGAAAACAAAAAGAAATTACCAATCAAGAGTACTTGGATGCAAGTGCGGTGTTAAAACCTTATTTAATACCAACCGGAATTAAGGCTTATATGCAGCCTGATGAATTTCTAATGTTGGCTAATCGTTCAAGTAACCCGTTGAAACGTAATATGATTTTACCAAATGGTGTGGGGATAGTTGATGCGGATTATTATAATAATGAAGCAAATGAAGGAGCTATTTTCTTTCAGATGATTAACTTTGGAATCAAAGATATTCATTTGAAAAAAGGTGAACGTATCGGACAAGGAATTTTTATGCCTTATTTATTGGCTGACCAAGAAAAACAACCTAAGCAAACACGCCAAGGTGGTTTTGGCTCTTCGGGATTGTAAAAAAATCAAGGCTTAAATGTGGTTTAGTGAGTAAAAGATGATAAAATAAGGATATATGATATCTAAAATGAAAGGAGGAAAATATATGGCGAAAGTTAAAACGCAATATACTTGTCAAAGTTGTGGTTATACTTCACCACGTTATTTAGGGAGATGTCCTAATTGTGGGGCATGGAATAGTATGTTAGAAGAAATTCAGGCGACTTCTGCGTCAAAAGCAAAAGCACAACCGCGTAAAAGCTTGGCTGGAAGTACGGTTAAGCCACAGTTAATCAGTGAAATTAGTGCTAAACAAACAATTCGAGTTGAAACCAAGTTAGCTGAGCTAAATCGTGTTTTAGGCGGTGGGATTGTTCCAGGGTCTTTGGTGTTGATTGGCGGTGATCCAGGGATTGGTAAATCAACGCTATTATTACAAGTATCTGGTCAGCTTGCCCAAGAAAAACGGCGTGTCTTATATGTTTCAGGGGAAGAAAGTGCGACACAAATTAAGTTACGTGCACAACGTTTAGCTTTAGAAGGAACCGAATTTTACTTATATCCAGAAACTGATATGAATAGTATTAAACAAAGCATCGCTGATTTAAAACCAGAGTACGTGGTGATTGATTCGGTACAAACCATGCAAGAACCAGAAATGGATTCGGCGGTTGGGAGTGTAGCTCAGATTAGAGAAGTTACAGCAGATTTGATGCAGATTGCAAAAACTAATGGTATTACGATTTTTGTGGTTGGGCATGTGACTAAAGGTGGGGCCATTGCTGGGCCTAAAATTTTAGAGCATATGGTGGATACTGTGCTTTATTTTGAAGGTGATCAGCATCGGACTTATCGAATTTTGCGAGCAGTAAAAAATCGCTTTGGGTCAACAAATGAAATTGGAATCTTTGAGATGCGTGAAGGCGGTTTGGTAGAAGTAGCCAATCCTTCGCAAGTTTTTTTAGAAGAAAGACTCAAAGGAGCAACGGGCTCAGCTGTTGTAGCTTCGTTGGAAGGAACACGACCGATTTTGGTTGAAGTTCAAGCTTTAGTAACACCAACGGCTTTTGGAAATGCCAAACGGACAACAACAGGGCTTGACCATAACCGTGTTTCTTTAATCATGGCTGTACTGGAAAAACGGGCCGGACTATTATTACAAAATCAAGATGCTTATCTTAAAGCAGCTGGTGGCGTTAAATTAGATGAACCGGCAATTGATTTGGCTTTGGCTATTAGTTTAGTTTCAAGTTATCGTGATTTTGAGACTGATCCAAGTGATTGTTTTATTGGCGAATTGGGATTAACCGGTGAAATTAGGCGAGTCACACATATTGAACAGCGAGTAAGTGAGGCTGCTAAGCTTGGATTTAAACGGGTATTTGTCCCGCAAAATAATTTAGGCGATGGCTGGAATTTCCCAGGAAATATCGAAGTTGTAGGGGTGAAAACGCTAAAACAAGCATTAAAGCTGGTATTTAGCTAATATGATTAGGAAGTGATTGATTAGATGCGAAAACGAATGATACAGTTAATTTTTGCCGTTTTGGGGATAGGTGCAGGATTTTCTTTTATTCCGACTTTTTGGCAAATTTGTGGTCTAGAAGATAATTTTTTATTGAATAATTCAGCAGTCAATATGGTATTAGGTTTGGTCATAATGTCTGTTTTAGGTTTGCTCTTAGCTGGGCCGCTTGAACGTGTCATTAAAAATTGTGAAAACCTATTAACCAAGCAAAAACCAGAAGTCATCATTACAGAAGGAATTTTTATTATTGTTGGTTTATTGATCGCCGTTTTAATTTCGACGATTTTTTACCGTGCGCAATCATTCTTTTTAAATACTATTTTACCGATTGTTTTGATGATTATTTTTGCTTATATGGGTTTGGTCGTTGGAAAAGATCGTTTTGGCGATTTGCGCAAACTTTTTACCAAGAAAAAGAAAGTTGAAGTTGAAGAGCAAACAGCAGATATTTTAGAACGTAAAGTGGGAGATAATTTCCACAAATATAAGTTATTAGACACTAATATTTTGATTGATGGGCGCATTTATGATTTAGCTAAGACTGGTTTTTTAGAAGGAACATTGGTTGTGCCTAATTTTGTATTGTATGAGTTACAATACATTGCTGATTCTGGTGACAGTATTAAACGTGTTAGAGGAAGACGTGGACTAGATATTTTAAATCGGCTTCGTTCTGAACATATTTTACCGGTTGAAATGTATGATGGTGATTTTGAAGACATTCAAGAAGTTGATAGTAAATTGATTAAACTAGCTAAGATGTTAGATGCAGTCATTATTACCAACGATTACAATTTAAATAAGGTATCTGAGTTTCAAAATGTCCAAGTTTTAAATGTTAATGCCTTGGCTAAGTCACTTAAGCCACGGGTAATCCCAGGAGAAAAACTTGAGGTTATGGTCATTAAAAACGGGACTGAAAGACAACAAGGTGTAGCGTATTTAGACGATGGTACGATGATTGTCGTAGAAGATGGCCGTTACTTCATGAATCAAACGATTGAAGTTGAAGTGACTAGTGCATTGCAAACTGATGCAGGGCGCATGATCTTTGCAAAGCCAGCACACTCTAAACGAGAAATCAAAGAGAAAAACTAGTTTAAAACGGGTTTATTTTTTAAGATATTCAGTGTAAAATTAACAAGGTATGTGCCAAGTGTGGTACAAATAGTGGATATAAAAAGTGATGAAAGAGGCGTTGAAATTGGCTAAACAAGAAATTCGTGTGCGTTATGCACCAAGTCCAACTGGACATTTGCATATTGGAAATGCACGAACAGCTTTATTCAATTATTTATTTGCAAGACACAATAAAGGAACTTTTGTCTTACGAATTGAAGACACTGATACAAAGCGGAATATCGCAGACGGTGAAAAGAGTCAAATGGATAACTTAACTTGGTTAGGAATCGATTGGGATGAAGGTCCTGATAAACCAGGTGAATACGGACCATATCGTCAATCAGAACGTAAAGATATCTATGAACCATTGATTCAAGAATTACTTGCAAAAGATTTGGCATACGAATCGTATATGACAGAAGAAGAGCTTGCAGCTCAACGTGAAGAGCAAAAAGCACGTGGAGAAGCTCCACGCTATGTTTATGAATACGAAGGCATGACTAAAGAAGAAATCAAGGCTAGTCAAGAAGAAGCTAAGGCTAAAGGATTAAAGCCAGTTGTGCGTATTCGGGTGCCACATGATGTTGTTTATGAATGGGATGATATTGTAAAAGGTCATGTTAGCTTCAAATCCGATACTATCGGAGGCGATTTTGTTATCAAAAAACGTGATGGCATGCCAACTTACAATTTTGCTGTAGTGGTTGATGATCACTTGATGAAGATTAGTCATGTTTTACGTGGTGATGATCATGTTGCAAATACACCTAAGCAATTAGCTGTTTATGCGGCATTTGGATGGCAAGCACCTGTTTTTGGACATATGTCATTGATTATCAATTCTGAAACGGGTAAGAAATTAAGTAAGCGTGATGAAACAATCTTACAATTTATCGAACAATATCGTTCATTAGGATATTTGCCAGATGCAATGTTTAACTTCATCACTTTATTAGGCTGGTCTCCTGTAGGCGAATCAGAAATCTTTAGTCAAAAAGATTTTGTCAAGATGTTTGATGAAAAACGTCTCAGCAAATCGCCAGCAGCTTTTGATAACAAAAAGCTAGAATGGATTAACAATCAATATGTTAAAGCGGCTGACGAAGATCGAATTGTAGACTCCGCTTTAGAACAATTAATTGCTGCTAATCGATTACCACAAGATCCAGATGTTTGGCAAATCGAATGGGCCCGCAAAATGATTAGTTTGTATAAGCAACAAATGTCTTATACCGGACAAATCGTTGAATTATCTGAAATCTTCTTTAACGAACCACCGGTCTTAAGCGAAGATGCTAAAAACGAATTAGCCGATGAATCAGCCGCAGTTGTTTTGAATGCTTTTGCGCAAAAAGTTAAGGAATTACCTGTTTTTGATACTTATAAGATTCAAAATGCGATTCGCAGCATTCAACAAGAAACAAAGATTAAAGGGCGTAAGTTATACATGCCAATCCGTATCGCAACGACCCGCGAAATGCACGGGCCTGATTTGGCTCCTTCAATCGAACTGCTCGGTCGTGCCAAAGTCTTACAACATTTGGAACAAACATTATCCGAAATGAGCAGATAATAACTGATAGAAGAAAAAAGGTCCGGTGCAAAGCCATTTGATGGTTTTGGCCGGGCCTTTTGGATAATTTGAAGGATAGGAAGTGAATAACAGTGATTCAAATTTACAATACTTTGACTAAGCAAAAAGAAGAATTTAAAGAATTAGAAAAAGGCAAAGTTAAAATGTATGTCTGTGGCCCGACTGTTTATAATTATATTCATATTGGTAATGCGCGTAGTGCGATTGCTTTTGATACAGTTCGGCGCTATTTAGAATTTAGAGGCTACCAAGTGCAATATGTTTCTAATTTTACTGATGTGGATGATAAGATTATCAATGCAGCCAAAGAAGAAAAAATTAGTGTGCAAGAATTAACACAAAAATATATTGCGGCCTTTTATGAAGATACAAAAGCCTTAAATGTTAAACAAGCAACACTTAATCCTAGAGTAATGGAAACAATGGATGATATCATCGATTTTATTGCGGTCTTAATTGAAAAAGGTTATGCCTATGAAGCTAAAGGTGATGTTTATTATCGGACACGTAAGTTTAAAGATTACGGCAAGTTATCGAGCCAAGCAATCGATGAATTAGAGCAAGGTGCAAGTGCGCGTGTCAACAGTAGTGATCAAGATAAAAAAGAAGATCCGCTTGATTTTGCTTTATGGAAGGCAGCTAAGCCAGAAGAAATCAGTTGGCAATCACCATGGGGCTTGGGGCGTCCGGGCTGGCATATCGAGTGTTCTGTAATGGCGACTAAATTTTTAGGTGAAACCATCGATATTCATGCAGGTGGTCAAGATTTAGAATTTCCACATCATGAAAATGAAATTGCCCAAAGTGAGGCTAAGACGGGAAAACAATTTGCACGTTATTGGCTACACAATGGTTTTGTGACGGTTGGAAAAGACGATGAAAAGATGAGTAAATCGTTAGGTAATTTTGTAACCGTCCATGAATTAGTCAAACAAATTGATCCACAAATCGTGCGTTTTTTGATGGCTACGACACAATATCGTCATCCAATTCGCTACAATGAAACAAGTTTGACAGAAGCAAAGACGAATCTAGCTAAATTAACCACGGCTTGGCAAAATTTAGCATATCGGTTAAATGATGCTAAACAAGATGAATTAAACAAAGAAATTGTTGCTAAATTTGAAGCCTTAGAAGAGGATTTTATAGCTGCGATGGACGATGATTTTAATGCACAAAATGGAATTACGGTCGTTTATGAAATGGCTAAACTATTAAATATTTATGCTAATGAAACTATTGTGACTAAAGCGACTCTTGTTTTCTTACAAGAACACTTTGCTAAAATTTGTGCTATTTTTGGAATCGAGTTTACAACAGAAAATGAACTTTTGGATCAAACTATTGAAGAGTTGATTTTGGAAAGAAATGAAGCTAGAAAAAATAAAGATTTTGCACGTAGCGATGAAATCAGAGATCAATTAAAGCAACAAGGTATTATTTTAGAAGATACTGCCCAAGGAACTAGATGGAAGAGGATTTAATATGACACAGATGGATTATCGCCAAATGAATGGGATAGCCTTAGCTTACATGGGGGATGCAATCTATGAAGTTTATGTCAGACAACACTTATTAGCTAACGGAATGACTAAACCAACCAAGTTACATCATACAGCAACACGTTATGTTTCTGCCAAAGCCCAGGCGGCATTGATTGAAAAAATGCAAGAACAAGATTTATTAAGTGCTGAAGAATTAGAATTTTACAAGCGGGGACGCAATGCTAAAAGTCATACTTCCGCCAAGAATACTTCGGTTTTGACTTATCGTGTTTCAACGGGCTTTGAGGCGTTATTTGGTTATCTTTATTTGAGTGGTCAACAAGAACGTTTGGAGGAATTGGCTGCTTGGTGTATCAAGACAGTTCAAGAGGAGAAAAAATAGATGGAAGAAAAGCAACAAGATTTTATTATTGGACGCCATCCGGTTATGGCAGCGCTCAAGCAAAATACGGCTTGCAATAAGCTTTTTGTTCAAAGTGGTTTAAAATCAGATGCGATTAAAGACTTAATGATGCTTGCCAAGAAAAAAGAAGTGGTTGTTGCGCAAGTTCCTAAGACTAAATTAGACTTGCTAGCCGATGGGCAAAATCATCAAGGTGTAATCTTGGCAGTTGCTGCTTATACTTATGCGACAATCGATGATTTATTTGCTAGGGCTAAAGCTAAAGATGAAGAGCCGTTTTTCTTGATTTTAGATGGAATTGAAGATCCACATAATTTAGGTTCGATTATGCGAACGGCTGATGCTGCTGGCGTTCACGGCATCATCATCCCTAAAAGACGCGCAGTTCAATTAACAGCTACTGTTGCTAAGACTTCAACTGGGGCGATTGAATATGTTCCAGTTGCGCGTGTCACAAACCTTGTACAAACCACAGAAGAGTTAAAGAAACGTGGCGTGTGGATCTTTGGAACAGATATGCAAGGACAAGATTATCGTACGTGGGATGCTAAAGGAGCAGTGGCCTTGGTGATTGGCAATGAAGGCAAAGGCATTTCGCCGTTATTAAAGAAGAGTTGTGATGCGTTATTGACGATTCCAATGATTGGTCATGTGCAAAGTTTAAATGCGAGCGTAGCGGCTGGTTTGTTAATTTATCAAGGCTTTAGTAGCCGAGGCAATTAGCGATGCGTAAAAATATTTTAATTGTAGATGCATATAATATGATCGGAAATTGGCCACAACTCGAAAAATTAAAAAAAGCCGATCTATTAGGGGATGCACGTGATGAATTGTTACGTATTTTATCTAATTATAAGCGCCAAACCAATTATGAAATTATCGTCGTTTTTGATGCGATGTTTGTGCCAGGACTTTCAAAAAGCTATCGCCAATATGAATTAGAAGTTGTTTGGACAGATGAAGGACAAACGGCCGATACTTATATTGAAATGCTAGCTGTTAAACTTCAAAGTCCCCTAGTCCAAGTCACAGTTGCCACTAGCGATCAAGCGGAACAATGGGTTGTCTTTTCAAAAGGAGCGATGCGCAAACCTGCTTGGGAATTGTATCAAGATATTAAACAAGCTAAAAAAGAAGTGCATGTGGCAACGCGCAAATATCAAGATGAAGCTTCGGTACGACGCAGTCCATGGAGTGAACAACAATTAGATCGGCTAGCACGTTTACGTGATCATTTGTCTAAGTGAATTTGACAAGTTGAAGGCTAGCGTGATAGAGTATATAATGATTAAATGTAAGGAGAGCTACAAAATGGGAGCAAAGAAAAAAATCGCTTTAGCGTGCTCGGAATGCGGCTCGCGGAATTACACGATTACAGAAAATCATAATCGTGTGCAACGTTTAGAAGTTAAGAAGTTTTGTAAGTATTGTGGTACACACACGCTACATCGTGAAACGAAATAAGCAAACGGATCGTAAAAAGGAGAAGAGCAAATGAAATTTTTCAAGAGTGTTGTCCAAACGATGAAGGACACAACTTGGTTGACTGGTAAAGAAACCAAACGCGATACATCAACCGTTGTCTTGATGACAATCGCTTTTGCAGTATTCTTTGCAGTAGTTGATTATGCGGTACAAGCAGGGTTAACACTTTTAGCTAAGTAAACTGATAAGAAACAGACTGGTCAAGCCAGTCTTTTTTTGTTATAATTTAGGCGAAAGAAAGCTTCGAGGGATCGAGGTTTTTTTATTTTGGATAGATTAAAAAAAGAATTAAGGAGAAAATGAGATGGCAGAAACGTTTGAAAAGAAATGGTATGTGTTACACACCTATGCTGGTTACGAAAATAAAGTTAAGACCAATCTTGAATCACGTGCACAATCAATGGGGATGGAAGACTTTATTTTCCGCGTGGTTGTTCCTGAAGAAGAAAAAGTTGAAACTACTAAGACAGGTAAGGAAAAAGTTGAATTTTTAAAGACTTTTCCGGGTTATGTTTTAGTGGAAATGGTGATGACCGATCGTTCATGGTATGTTGTACGTAATACCCCAGGGGTAACTGGTTTTGTTGGTTCACATGGTGCTGGTAGTAAACCAGCTCCGCTATTAGATGAAGAAATCCAAGGGATTTTGCGTCAATTAGGAATGAGTAGTCGCCATGAAAAATTCGACGCTGAAATTGGGGAAAGCGTAACAATCATCGATGGTGCCTTTAGTGGCTTAGTTGGAAAGATTACTGCCATCGATAATGAAAAGATGAAATTACATGTCGATATTGATATGTTTGGACGTGAAACTTCTGCAGAATTGAACTTTAATCAAGTAGATAAGCTTGTTTAAGCCGAGTTCCGTGAGTTTGTTTAAGCAAGCTTGCGGAATTTTTTTGTGAAAGCAGGTGGAATTATGAAACGTGGTTTGAAATATTTAGCGACAACTTTTTTGATTATGTTGACTTTAGCTGGTTATTTATGGCATAGGTTAGGTGCACCGCATGGAGCGCAAAAAACGGTCAACACAAAACAAATACCGACTTTATTTATTCATGGTTACTTGGGAAATCGTGCATCATTTGGTTTGATGTTGCATCGCTTCGAGCAAAATGGCTGGGGCCAAAAGAGTGCAGTGATGCGAATAACAAAAGATGGTGAACTCAAAGTCAGTGGCAATCCTAAATTACCCGATGGCTTTATTCAAGTTATTTTTACCGATAATACACATAACGTGACGACACAGGCTAGATGGCTTTGGACTATAATGTCTACGTTGCGTTTAAAATATGGTGTCAAAGAAGTAAACATTGTCGCTCATTCGATGGGAGGCGTGACGGTGATGCGCTATTTGAGTTTATATGGTAGTGCCAGTAATGTCGCGCAAGTTGCTAAAGTCGTTTCCTTAGGTGCACCGTATAATGATTATGAAACGGGCAAAAGCAGCAAAGAAATCGAAAACCTGCCATTGACAAAAAAAGGGCCCAAAGTGATGACGCCTCTGTATCGTAAGATTAAACAGCACAGCGATCACATTTCGGCTAAGACACATTTTTTAAATATCATGGGAGATTTGCAAAATGGTACCCATTCTGATGGGGAAGTTTCAATTAATTCGGCTGCTTCACTACGGTATTTATTACGTAAACAACGCTATGAAGAAATGATTATTAAAGGAAAAAAAGCTGCACATAGCTTATTACATGAAAATCGTCAAATCGATCAGAAAATAGGTAAATTTTTATTTGACGCAAATTAATTTATCTATAAATGCTTGCATTTGCTAAATAAGCGTGCTATATTATACGAGTATGCTTAACTGTATACATCGTGGGAGGTCAAATTTTGCTGACCATCCGTACCACACACGGAACTAAGGAGGTTTTTACCGTGGCAAAAAACGTAATCAACGTTGTTAAATTACAAATTCCTGCTGGCAAGGCGACTCCAGCGCCACCAGTTGGTCCTGCTTTAGGTCAAGCAGGTATCAATATCATGGGCTTCACAAAGGAATTTAACGCTCGTACGGCTGACCAAGCTGGTATGATTATTCCTGTTGTGATCTCTGTTTACGAAGATCGTACTTTCGACTTCGTTACAAAGACACCACCTGCTGCAGTTTTACTTAAGAAAGCTGCTGGTGTAGAAAAAGGTTCCGGCGAACCAAACACAAACAAAGTTGCTACAGTTACAAAAGCACAAGTTAAAGAAATCGCCGAAACAAAGATGCAAGATCTAAACGCTGCAGACGTTGAAGCTGCTATGCGCATGATTGAAGGTACTGCACGAAGCATGGGCTTTGTTGTAGAAGACTAATCTTTCTACGGCCATGCTTCTCAGACGGACACTTTATGAAAATAAATGTGTCAAGTGGGAGGTATATCCGATAGACCACATATTGCAAGGAGGAAATTCACTAATGGCTAAAAAGAAAAGCAAGAAATATTTAGAAGCTGCTAAAAAAGTCGAAGCAGGCAAGGCATACACAGCAAACGAAGCTATTGCTTTAGTTAAAGAAATCGACTTTGCTAACTTTGATGCAACAATCGAAGTAGCATTCAACTTAAACGTTGATACAAAACAAGCTGATCAACAATTACGTGGTGCTGTTGTTTTACCAAACGGTACAGGTAAAGATCAAACAGTTGTTGTATTTGCAAAGGGTCCTAAGGCTAAAGAAGCTTTAGAAGCTGGTGCAGATGTTGTCGGTGACGATGACTTAGTACAACGCATTCAAGATGGCTGGCTTGACTTTGATGTTGCGATTGCAACACCAGATATGATGGCTCAAGTTGGTCGTTTAGGTCGTGTTCTTGGACCTAAAGGCTTAATGCCTAACCCTAAGACTGGTACAGTTACAATGGACGTAACAAAAGCTGTTTCCGATTCTAAAGCTGGTAAGGTAACTTACCGTACAGATCGTAACGGTAACGTTCATGTGCCACTTGGTAAAGTATCATTTACACAAGAAGCTATCTTAGGTAACTTCCAAACAGTTTACGATGTAATTGCAAAGGCTCGTCCTGCTGCAGTTAAAGGAACATACATGAAACATGTTTCCTTGGCATCAACATTTGGCCCTAGCGTAACTGTTGATACAAACGCTCTTTAAAATTAAATTTTAAAAAAGTAGTTGACCTTTATTGATTTATGTGTTAAATTAATAAAGGTCAATTTTTTATATGATTCTACCTAAGACTCAGGTGGCACATCGCCTTAATATCCTGCCGAGGAGTATTGATACTAATTCTCTCTCTGTGTCTTGGTGGACATAGGGTTTTTTTTATTTAAAAAACTCTGGCACAACGACTAGGAGGTGAATCAAATGAGTGAAAAAATTATCGCAAAGAAGGCTGCGATTGTTGAAGAACTTGTTGAAAAATTCAATGCGGCTTCATCAGTTGTAGTTGCCGATTACCGTGGTTTGACTGTAGAAGAAGTAACTAATTTACGTAAGGAATTGCGTGAAGCAGGTATCGAAATGCGTGTTATCAAGAACTCTTACTTGAGACGTGCTGCTGATAAAGCTGGTTACGAAGGCTTAGATGAAGTATTCACAGGCCCTACAGCAGTTGCTTTTGGTAGTGAAGATGCTACAGCACCAGCTCGTATCTTAGCTAAATTTGCTGAAGATCACGAAGCATTGCAAATCAAGGGTGGTATGATCGAAGGCAAGGTTGTTTCCTTGGAAGAAGTCAACGCTCTTGCAAAATTACCAAACCGCGAAGGTATGCTTTCCATGTTGCTTTCCGTATTGCAAGCACCAGTTCGCAACTTCGCATATGCTGTTAACGCAGTTGCTGACAGCAAAGAAGACGGCGATGCAGCTTAATTTAGTTGCATAGTTACCCTAAATTAATTAATAAAACTTATTTAAAAATTGGAGGATTTTAAAATGGCATTAGATACAGAAAAAATCATTGCTGACTTAAAAGAAGCAACTATTCTTGAATTAAACGACTTAGTAAAAGCTATTGAAGAAGAATTCGGCGTTTCCGCTGCTGCACCTGTTGCAGTTGCTGCTGCTGGTGGCGATGCAGCTGCAGAAAAGACAGAATTTGACGTTGAATTAACAGATCCAGGTGCTGGTAAAGTTAAAGTTATCAAAGTTGTTAAGGATATCACAGGTCTTGGCTTGAAAGATGCTAAGGCATTGGTTGATGGCGCTCCTTCTGTTGTTAAAGAAGGCGTATCTAAAGAAGAAGCAGAAGAAATCCAAGCTAAACTTGAAGAAGTTGGCGCAAAGGTTACTCTTAAATAATCTTGCTTTAGAAGCTTTTAAAACACCGTGTAGTTCAAGCTACACGGTGTTTTTTTATGAAAATAATTTAAAAGCTAGTATGGACTCAGTAGTTAGTTGATTTAGCGATTAATATCTTTTATTAATTGACAATCTAAATCAAAATGATTACAATTACATCAAAAATTAAAAAAGGATGAAATTTATGTTAATTGTGACATTAAGTTATGGAGCTTTAGCAATCTTAATTGTGTTATTAATGTTGCTTTTTACGGCCGGTAAAACAAGTAAAGTGGCCCTATTATTAAGTTTATTGGTACTTGAATTACTAGGGATATTTGTATATGTATATTTCATGTTACCATCACGTAATCTTTTATCGATTCTGTTGGGAAATGCGTTTTTTGGTGGGATTTATTTTATCTTAGCCAGCTTAATTCAGGTTCGCAGCTTGCAACAGACTAATTTTAAAGCTGGGAAATTAGCTTTAAGCCTAATTGTGCTTGTTTTTGTGATTGCCATGGGAGGCGAGATCCATTCATATTTTTCGGTTAAACCAACTTATAATTCGCTTGATTTAAAAAAGGTGAGCTCAAAACAAGCTCCAACCTTTAAGCGTGGTCAAACACCAATCGCATTAGCACCCAAAACAGTGTTAAATCGTGTGCGCAAGGCAATTTCTGATCTGCCAAATAGTCAATATTTTAAAATTGCAGGGACGGTACAGGCGCAATTTTATCAAGGAAAGCCGGTTTATATCGTACCAGTTGAATATCAAGGCTTCATTGCGATGCTAAAAGCTAAAGAAATTCCAGGTTATTTTATGATTGATGCAACCAGTCAAAATGCAACACCTAAATTTATCAAAAAACCTTATAAATATACGACAAGTGCTTATTTTAATTTAGATACCGAACGCCAATTATACCGCCATAATCCACAATATTTGAAATTAGGCGATGGTGGTGCCCAATTAGAAATTGATAATAATGGAACACCTTATTGGGTTGAAACGGTCTATCAATCAGAATTTTTGAGTCATCGCATCAATTATCAAAAATTGCGGGTTATTGTGATGAACGCACAAACGGGGAAAACGCAAACTTACAAGCTTAGCAATTTGCCAAAATTTGTCGATGAAGGGATCACGTCAGATGTTGCCAATGAAATGAACCAAAATTATGGTAGTTATAAACATGGTTTTTGGAATCAATATTTTGGTAAGACTGATTTGGAAAATCCAACTAATAATGGACCTGAAGATGGTGTAACTTCAATCTTTAATGCTGATGGAACTATTAGTTACTTTACGGATTTCACTAATCCAAATACAAAGGCTGATTCAGCATTAGGCTATTCAATGATTAATGCACGGACAGGTGAGTTGATTTATTATGAAGCAAGTGGCATCATGGATAGTTCGGGGGCTAAAGAAAATGCTAACCAAAATTATAAAGCCCAACAATGGACCGCTAATATGCCGATTTTATATAACGTCGATGGGCGGCCAACTTGGGTGATGACGATTTTAGATAAGACTAGCGCAATTCGAGGATACTATTATTTAGATGCCCAAGATCAATCTATCTATGGTACGGGAAGCACACCAATCAGTGCTTTAGATAACTTTAGACAAGCTTTGGTTAATAGTGGAGCTAAAGTGATGAATACGCAAGCATCCAAAGCCAAAAATATTAGTGGAATTGTTGATCGAGTGGCCATTGTTTCTAACAAAAACGCCGTGATGTTCACCTTACAAAATAGTCCAATTGTCTATTCAGTTGACACTAACGATTTTAGCAAGGCAAACTTGTTACGTAGCGGTGACCAAGTTAAGTTCAAGGCTAATATTGTAGCTAATCAAAGTGTCGGCAATGTTTCACAATTTGTTAATGAAAATCTTAAATAATAAAGGCTCTTTGGCAAAGTGAACTGATGGAGGAGTCACTAAAAACTTAGGTTATTAATTTTGATTTTGAAGCTCTCTTTACTGTTTTTTCAGTAAGGAGGGCTTTTTTAATGGCATGAAGTTTTATTGGGACTTTCATAAAGCAAGTGGAAAAATATTTCTGATTATTTTGTGTGATAAGGTCAAAGTAGTTTTTGAGAGCATTCATGAGATACCTTGAATTTAGCAGAAATTGAAAGTAAACGATCAATGACATCAGATTCAGCTACGAGATTTCATTTAAAGTTAAGCCAATTTTTGGATGCTGTGTAATTTAGTTTATCTGCTGCTTTAAAAAGTAGTCGATTCAAGGATTTTAATTAGTGATAAAAGCTAGCTTGCATAGGCTTTTTTGTTTAATTGCTTTATGACATGTTTATGGATTTTCAGCTTTTTTTATTTTAGTATTAAGTAGGCTACAACGACCGACTGCTGTCTTAGTTGTTCCTTGATAAATGCTAGCTTGCCAGACTTGCAAGGTTTTGCCAATTTTATCAGGTGTGGCGATGATTTCTAAGCTACCAGTTGTGACGGCTTTAAGATGACTAACTTGTAAGTCAAGTCCGACCGCAACTTCACCGGATAAGACATTTTGCATCGCCCCTAAAGAACAAGCTGTTTCGATTAACAAGCCGTTGATACCACCATGTAAGACGCCAAAAGGTTGATATAAACGAGGTGTGACTTCAATTTTTAAGTGAACTTTATCAGCGGTTAATAAAAGAGTTTGATAATCAAGATAATCTAAAATATTCATGCTAGCATCCTTCTTTGTTAAAGATTAGTTAAAGTATAACATAATAATAGTTTTTTTAGAGGAGAAATTATATTTTGTAAAATTTTTTTGTATAATATGGAATAGAACAATTCAAAGGAGTTAAGAAAATGGTAAATTGGACAACGATTAAAGAATACGATGAAATTTTATTTGAAAAAAACGACAAGATTGCAAAAATCACAATCAATCGCCCGTGGGTACACAATGCTTTTACGCCTAAAACTGTCGCAGAAATGATTGAAGCTTTTAGTATTTGTCGTGATCGTAGTGATATTGGTGTAATTATTTTGACGGGTGCTGGCGATTTAGCTTTTTGCTCGGGCGGCGATCAAAAAGTACGTGGCAATGGGGGATATATTGATGAAAACCAAGTTCCACGTTTAAATGTGTTAGATTTACAACGCTTGATTCGAGTGATTCCTAAACCTGTGATTGCGATGGTTAAAGGTTGGTCAATTGGCGGTGGCAATGTTTTACAATTGGTGTGTGACTTAACAATTGCAGCGGACAATGCTAAATTCGGACAAACCGGCCCAAATGTTGGAAGTTTTGATGGAGGCTATGGTTCAGGATATTTAGCGCGCGTGATTGGTCATAAAAAAGCTAAGGAAGTCTGGTTTATGACTAAGCAATACAGCGCAAAGGAAGCTTTAGCGATGAATTGGGTTAATACCGTTGTTCCGTTAGCTAAAGTTGAAGAAGTCACGCTTGAATGGGCTAATGAAATTTTAAAGAAGAGTCCTTTAGCATTAAGAATGATTAAAGCAGCGATGAATGCTGATACCGATGGTTTAGCTGGGATTCAACAATTAGCCGGAGATGCAACGTTGTTATATTACACGATGGATGAAGCAAAAGAGGGTCGCGATGCATTTAAAGAAAAACGCCAACCAAACTTTGATCAATTTCCTAAATTCCCATAAACCAAACAGCTGGTTATTAAAAAAAGCTAGTCAAATGCCGCTAAAAAAGGCTTTAATCCATCGCGAGCAAAGTTATTCTTTTTTACAATTAGCTTTATTAGTGCAAGGTTATGCTAATTATTGGCACAAGCGACTTGCAGACAAACCAACGACGGTAGCTTTGTTGGGAAATAATAGCTTAGAATATGTATTAACTATCTTAGCGTTATTTGAATTAGGAATAAAGGTGCAGTTTTTAAATCCGCGCTTAACGAGTCGTGAAATAGTTTTTCAACTAAATGATGCTGGCTGTGAGCATGTTATTTGCACCAAAAATGTTTGGCAAGATTTGTCAGTTAATTTTAAAACATACAAAGCACTAGATTTGCTAGAAATCTCTCAATTACCAATTCAACAAATTTTTGATTATGGATATCGGTCAGAAAACATTGCATCAATCATGTATACTTCAGGCACGACAGGTCATCCTAAAGGGGTAGGGCAATGTTTTAAGCACCATAAAGCAAGTGCATTAGCTACTAAAAAAAGTCTGGCTTTAACCAGTGAGGATTGTTGGTTGTGTGTCTTACCGTTGTATCATATCGGGGGATTAGCGATTATTTTGCGCATGCTTATTTGTGGGTGCAGTGTTTATCTAGTAGAAAAATTCCAAGCAGAACAGATTCAAACTTTAATTTCCACCAAGCAAGTGACACTAGCTTCCGTAGTCACCAAGATGTTACAAGATTTAGCCGAACTTTTACCTACAACAGTATATCCGGCTAATTTTAAGACGTACCTATTAGGAGGAGGCCCGGTCGCTAAAGATTTATTGCTTAAGTATCAAAAATTTGGTGTGGCCGTGATGCAATCTTATGGTATGACCGAGACTTGTTCGCAGATTTGCGCGTTACCAGCCCAGGATGCTTTGAGTAAACTAGGCTCAGCTGGGCGTCCTTTGGAAGGTGTTTGTCTAAAAATTAGCGCTCCACAAAAAGACGGCATTGGTGAGATTTGGCTTAAAGGTTCAAGTATTATTTCCAATTATCTTGGTCAAAAAAAGACCACAGACTGGTTGAAGACTGGGGATTTAGGTTATTTAGATCAAGATGGTTTTTTGTATTTGGTAAGTCGTCAAAGTGAATTGATTATTTCAGGGGGAGAAAATATTTATCCAACTGAAATAGAACATCTTTTACAAAGACTGCCTCAAATCAAACAAGTAGCGGTTGTTGGCCAAAAAGATCAAACTTGGGGACAAGTACCAGTTGCTTTTTTAACACTTAAAACGAGTATTACAAAAGTAGAAATTTTAGATTATTTGACACCACGTTTAGCCAAATATAAGTTTCCAAAAGCATTTTTTGTTGTTAAAGAAATGCCAATGACAGCTAGCAATAAGATTCAAAAATATCGTTTTTTAACTGATGAAAAAGGAAGTTTAGTTGAATATGAATTGTAAAAAATATTACACACAAAACTGGCAATTACCAAAGATTGATTGTGCGCAAGTACTACTAAAATCTGATAAATATAGTGGACAGCGTTTTTTTTGGCAAACACCAGATGACAAAGAAGTATTGTTAGGGCTAGGTTATCTGTTGACTTTTGAAGGTTTGGATTATTTGAAGCTCGAGTGTGTCAAAGAACGCTTAAAAAAAGAATGGTGTGCAATAAATGCGCAAGCAACTCCCTTATTATTTGGTGGATTTTGTTTTGATAAATTAGCTAAAAAAGAAGAATTTTGGCAAGAAATGTTACACGGAATGTTTGTTTGGCCTAAGATTTTATTCAAACAAACGGATGCAAAATGTGAGCTTTGTTTGACTGTTCAAGCCAAGGAACTTGATGAAGCTAAAGAAAAATTAGCTAAGCTTTATGACGAAGTAAAAGATTTAATTGCCCCATTAATTTCTGTTAAGCTAAAGAAAGCCTATCAAGGTCAATTAAAAGCAAGTATGCGGGATAAAGAAGAATGGCTTTTAGCGGCTAAAGAAACGATTGGATTATTAAACAGTCAAGAAAAGTTGCGCAAAGTCGTTTTGGCGCGTTGTCAAGATGTTTATGCACAAAAATTTTATAGTGAACAATTATTAATCAATCTTTTGAGTCAACAACCTAATACGTATCGTTTCATGTTAGAATCACAGACACGCTTTTTTATTGGAGCAACGCCGGAACGGTTGTTGAAAGCTGATGGTGAAAACTTTCAAACAGCAAGCGTGGCTGGGACGTTTGTGAAGGCTACAGATCCCAAAGAAAATGAACGTTTAATAGCTGCTTTATTGGCCGATCCTAAAAATACCGTCGAACATCAAATCGTTGTCGAACGAATTTGTCATGATTTAGCGCAAGTGGCTAGTGACATTCAAGTCAGCGATCGTGAAGTTTTACAAAACCAAAATCTACAGCATCTTTTTTTAACAATCAAAGGCAAACGCAAACCCGCTGCTTCATTTTTGGAAGCACTAAAACACTTACATCCAACACCTGCTTTGGGCGGTGAACCAAAACAATTAGCCCTAGAATGGATTAGAAAAGTTGAGCCTATGGGTCGAGGTATGTATGGTGCACCGGTTGGCTGGCTTGATTTGCAAAACGATAGCGGTGAATTTAGTGTGGCGATTCGCTCAGGAGTATTTACACGTAAGCAACAGGAAAATTACGGGTTATTATACGCGGGGTGTGGTATTATTGCAGCATCAGTTGCAGAAAGTGAATTGGCCGAAACGGCGGCTAAATTTACACCGATGAAAAGAGGAATCGAAGGAAAATGAGTTATCAACAAGAAATGACGCAATATCTACTAGCTTTCATTAATGGATTGAAAAAAATGGGCTTAAAAGAAGTTGTTATCAGTCCAGGATCGCGTTCTACGCCATTGGCTTTATTATTACATCGGCAAACTGATTTGCAAAAATATGTCGCAATCGATGAACGTTCGGCTGCTTTTTTAGCGTTGGGATTAAGTAAGACTAAAAAAGAGCCTGTTGCTTTGGTATGCACTTCAGGTACCGCAGCGGCTAATTATTATCCGGCAATTTGTGAAGCTTATGAAAGTCGGGTGCCGTTACTTATTTTGACTACCGATCGACCTTTTGAAGCGCGTAATGTTGGTGCACCACAAACAATGGCGCAAACAGATTTGTATGGTAAACACGTCAAACACTTTGTTGAAATGGCGTTGCCGCAAAAAACACCGGCGATGTTGCGGTATAGTTTTTGGCAGGCCATTCAGCTGATGACACAGGCATTACAAAAACCATGTGGACCTGTCCATGCTAATTTACCATTGCGTGAACCTTTATTGCCTGACTTAGATGCAAGTTTAGAAATTGAGTTGGAATTTAAACAATTAGATTTAACAAGTTTACTTCCTTTTTTGCATAAACGAGGTATGATTGTGTGCGGTGAAGCATTGACGAGCAAACAAGCTTGGTATTTGCAAAAAATTGCGCATAAATTGGGATGGCCTTTGATTGCTGATCCATTAAGTAATGTGCATGCTAGTCAAGAAAGTATACATTTAAAACAAGCTGATTTGATATTTAGTCAGTTTAAAAATATGCCTAAACCAGAAGTTGTATTACGTTTTGGTAAGTTACCAGTGGCAAAAAATGTGATGTTTTATCTTAAAAGTTTAACGGATAGTCCAATTGATTTTATCTTATGTGATGAAAATGCATTATGGCATGATAGTTTACATCAAAGTCGTTATTTCTTGCAGGCTAGTTTAAAACAAATTTGGCAGGCCATTGCAGATGAACAATTTGCACAAACTGAGTGGTCAAGTGGCTGGCAAGACTTGCAATCTCAAACACAAAAGATTTTAGCAAATTATTTTGATAAACAAACACACTTCGATGAAAGTTTATTGGCGTATCACCTAACCAATATTTTACCAACCAAGGCTAATTTATTTGTCGCAAATAGTAATGCGATTCGCTTTGTTGATCGCTTGAGTTTAGCAAACGATTGGGATGTTTATGGCAATCGTGGCGTCAATGGAATTGATGGTACGATTTCAACAGCAATTGGAGTTGCCTTAAATCAAGCGCAACCAACATATTTATTGACCGGAGATTTGACGTTATTTCATGATTTAACTGGCTTGCAATTGGCTAAACATTATCAGCCTAACTTAACAATTATTTTATTGAATAATGACGGTGGGGGAATTTTTTCATTCTTACCGCAAAACAAGTTAGCTCCAAGTGATTTTGAACCTTTATTTCAAACACCATTAGGACTTTGTGGCCAAAAAGTAGCAAAACTTTATGATTTTAATTACCAACATATTACGGATTTAGCAATGTTACAAAAAGCATGTAATAATCCTAAAGGAGTAACTATTTTAGAAGTAAAGAGTCAAGCTAAAGAACCAGTCGAAGTTTGGCAAGAATTATGTAGCTTTTTTGCAAAGGAAATTAGTCATGAATAATTATCATTATCAATGGTTAAATACGTATCAGCCAAAACGACCGACACTAGTTTGTCTACATGGATTTACTGGTTGTTTAGATACATTTGAATTACTTAAAGATTGCTTTGACTTTAATATTTTAGGAATAGATTTGCCAGGACATGGCCAAACTAAAACACATCAACCAACGGATTATGCTTTTTTGAATGTTTTAGACAATTTACACCAAATACTACAAGAATTAGACTTAAAAAATTTTCATTTATTAGGGTATTCGATGGGAGGACGTGTAGCTTTAGGATTTAATTTGCGCTATCCAAGTCTGGTTAAGAGTTTGATTTTAGAAAGTTCAACGGCAGGCTTAGACACTTATGAAAAACGTTTTTTAAGGCAGTGTAGTGATGCCAAACTTGCAGCAAATTTATGGAACAATGAATTAGAAGAATTTGTTGATTTTTGGCAAGATATCACCTTATTTGCTAGTCAAAAGAAAAACTTATCAGATTTGCAAAGACAACTTTTACGGACGCAACGACTTAAGCAAGATAAATTTAGTTTGGCTTTAAGCTTAAAGTATATGGGGACAGGCAGTCAACCAAATTATTGGCCATACATTAAAAATCTGACTTGTCCGCTATTGTATGTGGCGGGCCAAGAAGATTTTAAATTTTGTGGCATTGGTCAAAAAATCTGTGCTTACGTATTAAATGCTGATATGCAGATTTGTCCTAAAGTCGGCCATTGTGTGCATTTAGAAGCTCCAAAATGGTTTACTGACACGGTGTTATTGTGGCTAAAAGAACAGGAGAAAAAAGATGAAAATTGTGGCAGCTAAATACTACCAAGCCCAAATTCCTTTTAAAAATTCGATTGTGACTAGTTATGCTAGGCTTGAACAAAAAAATTTTGATATCTTAGTCTTAACAGATGAATTGGGTAATCAAGGGTATGGCGAACTTAGTGCTTTAAGTCATCCTGATTATTTATCGGAGTTTTTAGTTCAAGAACGTTATGTTTTACAAAAATATCTTTTAAATCAAGTTTTAGAAAAACAAGATTTTAACTTTGACTGGGTGCAGGGACATTTTTTTGCCAAGGCGACACTTGACCAATGCTTGTGGGACTTGCGTGCTAAAAGACAAAAGGTAGCTTTAAATTGTTTGTTTACTAAACAAAGAGATAAATTAGAATTGGGTGTAAGTTTAGGCATGTTTGCGAACAAAGAAGAATTGCTTAAACACGTATATGAATTTTATCAACAAGGCTATCGGCGTTTTAAATTTAAATTAAGCCCACAATATCCTAAGCAATGGCTTTTGGCTGTTAGAGAAAAATTTAGTGACGTAGTATTATTAGCTGATGCGAATGGCTCTTTTAGTTCACAACAAGATAAACTGTTAAATTATGATGACATAGGTCTAAGTTTGATTGAACAACCTTTCACGCGTACGGATTTTTTGAGTCATGCCAAGTTTCAAGCAAAAATGCAAACACCAATATGTTTGGACGAGAGTATTTTAACGCTAGATGATCTAAAAGTTGCTCAAGCTTTAGGGAGTTGTCGTGCTGTTAATCTTAAGATTGGTCGTGTTGGTGGAATTACTCAAGCTTTGAGGCTAAATGCATATTGCCAAGAAAACAATTTATTAACATGGGTTGGTGGAATGTATGAAACCGGAGTTGGGCGTGCCTTTAATTGGCACTTTTCCACACAAACGACTCCAGGATTGCCTGGGGATTTAACGCCACCGCAAAGTTATCTAAAAGACGACATCATTCAAGAAAATTTTGATATTATAAATGGTCAGTTAAAACTACCTTGTGCTATAGGATGTGGGGTAAGTTTAGATTTAGCCAAGTTGAATTATTATAGCTATAAGATTAACGAAAAAGTCACTTCATAAAAGTGGCTTTTTAGATGTGTTATAATGAAAAAGACTGGTAAATGAGTATGATAAAGGGGGGCAATATAGTGTTAAAATACATGCAAACAGCGCAACAAATCGAAGAATTTATTTTAAAAAATAATCTCAAGCAAGGGCAAAAATTGCCACGTTTTGAGGATTTGATTGTGCAATTTGGAGTTAGCAAAAGTACAATCGTAAAAGCTTTAAATATTTTGGAGAGTCGAGGGGTTATTTATCAGATTCAAGGGAGTGGTGTTTTTGCGCGGCGCCCACAAAAAGAAGGATACTTAAATGTTTTAGAAAATCAGGGTTTTACCTCTGACTTGAAAAAAGAAAAATTGAATTCACGTGTGCTTGAAGTGAGCTTGGTCAAAGCGCCAGATAAAGTTTTAAAAAGTTGTGCTTGTCAGGCTGATGAGCAATTTTATAAGGTTGTTAGGGTTCAATCTGTTGCAGATAAAATTTTGTGTTTAGAAGAGTCGTATTATCGTAAAAAAATTGTTCCATTTTTAAATGAAGGGTTAGCTAAGGAATCTTTATTTAGCTATTTGCGCGAAGGCTTGCAATTAAATATTGGATTTTCTGACAAGTATTTGCGAGTAGTCAAATTAAAAAATGAAGATATTTGTAATCTAGTGGGAGTAGCTGTTGGTGATCCAGGAATTGAAATTAAAGAAGTTTTTTATTTAACCTCAGGTGAAGTATTTGATATTTCGTTTACGACATTCAATTATGAACATGCACAGTTTTATATGCAAAGTAATATTTTTAGAAATTAATGAGGTAAGACATGAAGCAGTTGATTTTAGCAGAAAAACCTAGTGTTGCTCGTGACTTAAGTCGAATATTAGGTGCTAGTAAAAAGAATAATAATTATTATGAAGGTAAAGATGTCGTAGTAACATGGGCTTTAGGGCATTTATTAGGCTTAAAGATGCCTGAAGATTTGGATTCTAAGTGGCAAAAGTGGCAGTTTGAAACCTTGCCAATGCTGCCAAAAGACATTGGAATTAAGCCTTTGCCAAAGACTAAGGCACAGTTACGTGCAATTAGCGCTTTGGCTAAAAGAAAAGATATCAAAGAAGCAGTCATAGCAACTGATGCGGGGAGAGAAGGAGAGCTGGTGGCACGTTGGATCTTGGAATATGTGCGTTTTAATAAACCAGTTAAACGTTTATGGATTTCATCTCAAACCGATCAAGCGGTTAAAGAAGGTTTTAAAAACCTTAAGCCCGCCAAGCAATATGATAATTTGTATCAATCAGCGTTAGCACGTGCTAAGGCCGATTGGTTAGTCGGGCTAAACGTGACACGTAGCTTGACCGTTAAATACGATGATAATTTGTCAGCTGGTCGAGTTCAAACACCTACGCTTGCTTTGGTGCGTAAACAAGAAGAAAAAATCGAGCGCTTCAAGCCTCAAACTTATTATGTATTAAGCTTAAATGCTAATAATCAAAAAGCTACACTGGTTCAAAAAGATCCGCACGGTTTAAAAGACAAGACTAAAGCGCAGGAATTATTGACTAAATTGCAAAATACAGCTGGTCAAGTTGTAGATGTCGTTCAAAAAGAACAAAAAAAGCCAGCTCCATTGTTATATGATTTAACAGAACTTCAACGTGATGCAAACGCTAAGTATGGTTATTCGGCTAAAAAGACATTGAGTCTAGTTCAAAGTCTATATGAAATTCATAAGGTTGTTTCTTATCCACGGACTGATTGTAAATATTTGAGTTCAGATATTAAAGCCAGCTTAGCTCAACGTCTCCGTGCGATGCAAGCTATTGATGATGATGCGCAACTTTACTTGAAACAAGGAGCTAAAGTTGTCAATCAAGCGGTCTTTAACGATGCCAAAATTAGCGATCACTATGCCTTAATTCCAACTGAACAGCCACCACAATATGCGAAGTTTTCTAATGATGAACAAAGAATCTATACGCTGATTGCCAAACGCTTTTTAACGATGTTTGCGCCGGTTTATCGTGCCGAAGTCCAAAATGCAACGGTAGCGTTTGGTGAAGCTAAATTTGTTTTTAAACAAACCCGTGTTTTAGAAGCTGGATGGCAAAAGACTTCTGAACCTATTAAAATAAGCAATGCGTGGGTTAAAGGTCAAAGTGTCACAGGAACCTTTGAACTAAGTCAAGCCTTAACACAACCACCTAAGCCGTTGAGTGAAGGTAGTTTGTTGACACAGATGGAAAAATACAGTTTAGGTACACCAGCTACTCGGGCGGAAATTATCGAAAAATTAGTCCGTGCCGAGTTGATGGAAAGGCAAAATAATAACTTACATGTGACGCCTAAGGGTAAGCAATTATTAAAATTAGTTAATCCATCGCTAGTTAGTCCACAGCTAACTGCCAAATGGGAACAACAACTCGAAGCAATTGCTAAAGGAGAATATAGCAGCCAAGAATTTTTAGCAGAAATCAAGCAAGATACTAAGCAACTAGTCAACGAAGTCAAAAACAGCTCACAAAAATATCAAGACTTTTCATTGACTCAAAAGAAATGTCCCGAATGTGGTCAAGCTTTACGCGAGAAAAACACGCGTGACGGCAAGATTTTGGTTTGTTCTAATCAAGATTGTACTTATAAACGACGCTTGGAAGCCAAAGAATCCAACCATCGCTGCCCACAATGTCATAAAAAGATGTTGATTATGCAAGGTAAAAACGGTATGTATTTCAAGTGTAAATATGATGGTACAACAGAAAAGATGTTAGATAAAAAGGCTAAGAATAAGAAGATGACTAAACACGAAGAACGGCGCTTGTTAAAAAAGATTAACCAAGATTCCAAGCCGCAAGAAAGTGCCTTGGCCCAAGCTTTAAAGGCTGCCTTACAACAAGAAGATTAATGACAAAGATGCCCTAAGGGACACTTCATATAAGGAAGTGTCCCTTTTCCGTTTATAAGTATTTGTAATGACGGTTGGATATAATGAATTTGTAGGAAAACTAAATATAACGGAGGAAACTACAATGAAATCATTATATGAATAATTGGGCGGTACTTACTGCAAACAAGGTAATTATCTTATTCCAAATCTTGAACTTCCTAAGAATGAGGAAAACGATATTGGTATTTATGGGCAACAGCATTTGGAATATTTACAAAAGTATCATAGGTTGACTTATATCAATTTACTTACAAATGGAATACTTGATGCCTATCTATCTGAGATTAATAAACAAGCACAGGAGCGTTTTTATCGTATTGTAAAGCAATTAAAAATAACACAGGGTATTACTGAACAACTGAAGGCTGACCATTCTATGGAATGTGTAAGAAGAATGAATTGCATTAGACAGCAGGCAGAAGAAATTATTTTAAACGAGTTAATATATCAATAAAATGTAACGGCATCGGTGCGAAACTGATGCCGTTTTACATAATTACGAGATAGAAAAATTCATAGAAATATGATATAATAAGTAAATTATTAACAAAAGAGAGGAATTGTTATGGACTGGGTTGAATTTTGTCAGAAAATTTCCGAAATTTTAAGGCCTTGGAAAAGAAAACTGTTATTTGATTATGATGACAACAAAATTATATATACGATTGCTGATCAAGAATACCAATACACAATAGAAGATTATAATCAGTTAAAACAAAATGCAGAGCATTATGATTTTAAACCTTATTCCCTATGTGATAGAAATACCTATGAATCAATTGTTGATTTACCAGATATTGATTCAAGGAGACATTTTTCAATGGGCTTCGAAGATAAATTATCAGAATTAATAGTTAAAGATGAAGATGCAAATATTTCATATTCTTTTCGCGAAGTATCCAAAGAACTAATTTGGTATATTGTTAAAGACTACGATATTAATAGAAAAGTTTTTATGAGATTTCCATCTTCTGTTTTTGACAGAAGATGTGACACTTTGCCTGAAAAAGATTTGTTTAGTCTGATAAAAATTATAGTTAGATTACCTTATGTAGTTTACATTGAATCAACCTCGTCTCAAAGCACAGAACAATTGCAAAGATATGCAAAATCATTTCTATTTAATATTGCATATAATTTTGATTTTGTTTTTAAAGCTGTAACCGAAATTGATGATTTATTTCCACAAAGAACATTTCTTAATAGAAGAAGAATCCACAATGTTGCCGAACTTATGGCACCGCAACTTTCATATAAAGAAGAGTTAGTTGAACAATACTATATGGCATTGGCTTCTGAAGATCCTTTTGTAAAGTTTATAGGTTTCTATCATATAATGGAACATTTTTATGAGGAAGTTTATAATGAGGATATTTTTAAAAGTGTACAATATATTATTCAACACCCTGGTTTTTCTTCAAAAAGAACAAAAGATATTGTTAAAATCGTGGATTTAATTAAAAAGAAAACACGACAAAGCAAAGAGGAATTTCAAGGTTCTGAATTGGAAGCATTAGAACTAACTTTAAAAAAGTTCGTTGATATTTCAGAGTTAATAAATGATTTGACTGAATTCAATAGTTCTATTGTCGATTATTATAAAACATCAGAAGTCAGCTTTTCAAAAGGCGACACTATCGATTTAAGGGATATTTCAAATGAAAAGCTTTATAAAAAGTTATCAGCCAGAATATATAAAACACGAAATGCTTTAGTACACAGTAAATCTAACGAAGGTCGATCAAATGAACGAGGTATATATAAACCTTTTGACAATAGTCAAGAATTGTTAATGGAAATTCCATTAATGAGATACATTTCTGAAGCGATAATAATTAATTCTGCATCAACATTATAATTTTACATATAGCCGAGTAATTTTCACTACACGAAAATTACTCGACTATTTATCTTTACAGATAAATTTTCTATGTGTGCAAAAAATCGTTATGTCTTACCAAGCACTGAATTTGGTTATCCAAATTCGCTTGTTAGGGATAAAATCCCCTAATACCTCATGAATTTTTTGAAATGCTCATAGAGCAGATGAAACGGGCACCGGGTATCACGGAACAACGCAAGGAAGAAAAAGCCTTAGAATGGATGAGAAGAATGAACAACATACGGGCGTGTGCGAGGGAGATGGTTTAGAGAGAAATTAGTTTCGCATAAACAGACAGATAGTATAAATATTATAAAGAGCCGATGAATTTGTGAAATACATCACTATTCATTGGCTCTTTGTCTTCTATATAAAAATCATCTATTCGTATTTCAACAATATTGACTTTCTAACGATTGTTAGGTATACTTATATCTAACAGTTGTTAGAAAGGTGGGCGCGAATGATGGGTGATACAAAACAGAAAATATTAGATGTATCTTTAGACCTCTTTTCTCAAAAGGGATTTTCAGCAGTATCTATTAGGGATATTTGTGCTCAAGTAAATATTAAAGAAAGCTCTATCTATTATCATTTCAAAAATAAACAAGCTATTTTTGATGAGTTACTCCATCGCTTTGAGCAAGTGGCAACCGATATGATGGTACGATTAGAACAATCTTTGTCGGTACAATCCTGCTTTATGGAGAAGCCATTTTACCAAACTGTTTGCGATACATTTTTCGAAAACTATTTTATGGACGATTTTTGTAATAAAATAATGCGGCTTCTTCTGATTGAGCAATTTGGCAATTCAGAAGTTCAAAAGATATATGACTGTTGGATGTTTGAAAAGCCACTTGAATTTCAAAGTAAGGTCTTTTATACGCTAATGGAAATAGGAATACTTCCAAAAACAGATAGTGAGTATTTAGCTGTTAAATACTATGCCCCCATTTATTTCTTTGCTCAAAGATGGTTATTTAGCGGAGAATTATCGGAAGAACAAAAAAAATCTTTTCGGAATGCTGCTTATCATCATATTGAGAAATTTTTTGCAGAGATGGGGGTGGCATAATGTCTAACATTGTAATTACTGGTGCAAATCAAGGAATAGGCTATTATTTTGTAGAACAGGCTCTGAAAAATGGAAATAAAGTGGCTGTATTAGATATAGAAACAGATAACCTTGAAAGTTTGGAACAGTCATTTTCAGATAAACTTTTTTACTACAAGGCTAATGTATGTGATGAGATGCAGGTACGCACCGCTATTACAGACATTATTAAAAAATTTCAAAGGATAGATATTGCAATTCATAATGCCTGCCTTTGTACCTTTGATAAAGAAGCGGATACCGATTTCAATATGTATGAACGAGTTTTTGATGTGAATTATTATGGTGGACTTCGTTTAGTAAAAAGTGTGTTGCCGTATATGCAGGCACAAAAATGTGGAAAAGTCATTTTTACAAGCTCTGGCGTAGGCGTAACGGGTTTTGTCGGAATATCTCCCTACGCTTCGACTAAAGGTACATTGGAAGCGTTGGCAAAGTGCCTTAGTTTAGAATATGCTTCTGTCGGTGTTACCTTCCATATTATTCACCCGCCATTAACTCGAACAAAGTCGGCGGAGCCGTTACCTGTTCCGAAAGAATTTATGGCTGACCCACAAAAAGTAGGTTATGGACTTGCAAAGCATATCTCGTCTAAACGATTTATTATTTGTCATAGTTTTATGCAAAAAATCCAGACGATTATCTGCTATCTTCTCCCTCTAAAGATGGGCAAGCTAATGTCAAAAATGGCATCACGATATGTAATCAATGAAAAAAGCAATGATGCAACTTGAAGTTGCGAAAAAGCACGATAGAGTTGGTGGCATATTAAAGGAAAAATACTAAAATGAAATTATCTAATACAAGGGGGTATTAAAATATGACATTTGCGGATAAGTTACAGAAATTACGAAAAGCGAAAAGATTATCTCAAGAAGATTTAGCTGAAAGATGCGGAGTAACAAGACAATCTGTTTCTAAGTGGGAAACAGGTTTGGGGTACCCAGAAACAGAAAAGTTATTAATGCTTTGTGACCTTTTAGAAGTGAACTTAGATTATCTCCTAAGAGATATAAAAGAAAAACACAATGAGGAAAACAAACAAGAAGAAGTATCTTTGTATGCTTCCTATGTTGGAAAATGGTTACAAGTTTTTTTGAAAGATAGAGAGTTTAATGGTTTTTATTGTGTTGCTCTCATAGCAATTCAAAATACTCAGCTTCTTTTTATGGATAATAAAGGCAAATCGATTTTATTAGATATTTCCTCAATCAGTACAATTTCTGATTTTTGCAAAAAAAAACGAACCGAGAAGTTACCCACTATTCCTACTTGTGAAACTATTACAGATTTTAAAAATTATTTTCTCAATAAGAAATGCGATATAAAATTAAAGCAAGAGCAGGCACTGTTAGCTTTCAATAAACCAGGAGGATTTTACTCTGTTTGGGTTAGAAGTATATCTGATGAAAGCATAATAGTTGATGATATGGCAAACAGAAAGTGCATTATTAAGACAACTGATGTCTTATTTATTAAGGAGAGTTAAAAGAACAATAATTTTCTAGGCATAAAAATGGGGAGTTTAAGTTTGTACTTAACTATCTGAAGTTTCTAATAAATAATTGGAGGAATGCAGTTGATAAAAACAGAGTGGATATTGTGTCCTGTTTGTGGTAGCAAAACTCGTGACAGGCTTAGAGAAGATACGGTATTGAGTAACTATCCTCTCTACTGCCCGAAATGCAAACAGGAAACTTTGATAAATGCAAAGGAACTACATATAACTGTCATTAAAAAGTCATACACGCAAGCAATAAATTTGGAAGCAGAAAAAATATTCAAATAACCTATTGACTCTGACGCTGCGTTATAGTTTAGAATGATATTACACGGAAGGGGTGATAAATATGCGAACAGTAAAAGAAGTCAGCAAACTCACAGGTGTTAGTGTGCGCACACTACATTATTATGATGCCATTGGTCTTTTGAAGCCTACAAAAGTAACCGAGGCAGGCTATCGAATGTATGACGATGCAGCCCTTAGCCGTTTGCAAAACATTCTATTGTTTCGTGAATTACAGTTCCCTCTGAAGGAAATTAAAGTAATTCTTGATAGTCCTAACTTTAATCAAGAAGAAGCGATAGCACAGCAAATTAGACTGTTAGAATTACAATATAAGCATATAGGTGAGCTTATTTCCTTCGCCCGTGAAATTCAGAGTAAAGGAGTAAGGACAATGAATTTTGAAGTTTTTGATACGAATGAGATTGAGCAGTACAAGTCAGAAGTCAAAGCAAAGTGGGGACACTCTAAAGCATACCAAGAGTATGAAAAAAGAGCTGCTTCTCACGGTGAGAACAACTATCATAAATTTGCCGATGAGATAATGTCCCTGTTCACTAAATTCGGAACGATGAAGCAATTACCACCTACTGATAAAGCTGTTCAAGAAAAAGTCGCTGTTTTGCAATCCTATATAAACGAAAATTTCTATACTTGCAATAATGAGATTTTAAAAGGATTGGGCGAGATGTATGTATGCGATGAGCGTTTTAAGAAAAACATCGACCGTTTTGGCGGAGAAGGAACGGCAGAATTTGTAAGACAGGCAATTTTCGCTTATTGTGACAAGTAAAGCTTCAATATGAATACCAAATGGATATTATGCCCTGTCTGTGGCAGCAAAACAAGGTTACAGATACGGGAAGATACAAAGTTAAAGAATTTTCCCCTCTACTGTCCGAAATGTAAACAGGAAACTTTAATCAATGCCAAAGAGTTGCATATAACCGTTATCACAGAGCCAGACGCAAAGACGCAGAGCCGATGAACTTGTGAGTAATCACAGGCATCGGCTCTTTCTTTTATATTTGGATAAGCCCACCGAATAAAAAAAACGGTGCTTTGGTGGGCTGCTCTGTCACGCCCAAACAAAATATCACAGCCCTCTAAACCCGTTTTGAGTTTGGAGGGATTTTTTATGCGCTGGTCTGCCCTGAGCGCCTT
>CAJLBJ010000013.1 GCA_905204935.1 uncultured Lactobacillus sp. | reverse complement strand
GAAAAAAGCACCTCACAATCGCTAGACTTTGTCTAACAATTGTAAGGCACTTCATCGTGCCACATTTTTCTTTAACCAAACGCTAAAGAAAGTCTTTTTTTACTTCAATTTATCATTTTCGTAGGTATGCGTCAGTTCTAAGCCATTAAAGGCTTGTTGTCTTAAAGCCTCGTAGATGACAATGGCAGCCGTATTTGATAGGTTTAACGAGCGAATATGCTCATCGTTTTGGGGAATACGAATACAATTTTGACTATATTGACGCATGAAGTTTTCTGGTAAGCCCGTGGTCTCTTTACCAAACAAGAAATAGTGTTCTTTAGTTTGATCCGTATAATCGGCTTGAGTATATGCACGTGGAGCAAATTTTGAAACAATATATAAATTTGCCTGAGCTGGCATACTTTCTAAGAAAGCTGGTAAATTAGGATGATACGTGATTTCAACTTTATCCCAATAATCTAAACCAGCACGTTTTAAATACTTGTCATCAGTTGAAAAGCCTAAAGGTTCAATCAAATGCAAATGTGTATTGGTTCCAGCACAAGTTCGAGCAATATTTCCGGTATTAGCCGGCATTAATGGTTCAAATAAAACAATATGGTTTGCCACCAAAATCATCCTTTCGACATGCAATTATTAAAGCATAAAAAAAGCGTAACCATTCGGTGTGGGCACGGCGAACAGTTACGTTAAGTGAAGTACAATCATTAGCAACTAACGCGTTGACGGTAATTACTAACAACCGATTTCTTATGGATTATACTATCACTTGCCTACCAAATTATCAAGCTTTTTTCACAAAAAATTCATTTTTATCGTCTTTATGCATTTATAGTAATTCTTTAAAGACCATAGTATCGCTATTTTCCTTTTAAAAAAATGTATATCTTTTATTACTGATTTTCACAAACTTAGCCAATCAACAAACTAACATCGACTGTTACTTCTTTTAAACCCTTTTCTAAAAGCTGCATTTTATTTTCTTGGCTAGCGCCCCATTGCAAAGGCGTCATCTTAAGTAAATTGGCCAACGTATCTGGCGTTAAAGCAAACCGATAGCAGATCCGCTTGCATTTAGCATGTGGATAGTGCTTATAAAACAATTCCACTACTCGTTTATTACTATATGTTTGCTTTTGTTCATCGCCAAAATACAAGGCTTGGCGTAACTCTAACAAATAATTTTCGTTAGGGACTACTTTTAATAAGCGGCCTTGTGGCTTTAACACTCGTTTAAATTCCTGATAAGCAGACGGCGAAAAAAGTTCAATTAAGCAATCAAAACTGGCATCTTGAAACGGTAACGCTGCTAAATCTGCGTTACAAAAAAAGGCGTTAGTTGCTTGTTGAGTTGCCAGATTAATCGCCGTTTTAGAAAGATCAAAGCCAACTAGTACGTCTTGATACGTGCGTTGTTGCTCTAAAGCTGTCAAAGCATAACCTTCACCACAACCGATATCTAAGATTTTAGCCGCTTTTTTAGGTAACTGAGCGCTAATTTCAGTTATGATTGGTGCAAACAAGCCGGCTTGCATCATCGCACGTCTAGCTTGCCATAACGCCAAATCATCGTAATCACTCTTGACTCCATGTAATACTAAATACAATGTCCCTTTTTTCGAGAGGTCAAAATGATGATTATTGCAGCATTTGACGCTGTTAGTTACCGTGATTGCTAAGTCTTCTTGACAAACAGGACAGCGCAACAAGCCGTGATTTTGTCTTAAAAATAAGGTGGCACGTTCACTTTTCTTCATTTTTTATCCCCCTAAGCATTTTTTTGAACCTTAATGTATTTGCCTTTAACAAGGTTAACTAATTCACTTTGTTTTACACGTACAGAACGGCCAATTTTGCCAGCCGAGACTGAGATTTGTTCAAATTCTTTGATACGTTCATCAAAATAAATTGGAAAGCCCTTGCGAATGTTGATACCAATTGGAGTATTTTCACCATGAATATAGCCTGTAATATTGATTAAATTTTTATTATCCGCTAAGTGAACCTGTTTTTTATTTAACTCTTTAGCAACTAGTTTCAAATCAATTTCATATTCTAATGGCAAACACACTACTACATAGTCTTTAGGATCATTATTAGCATTTAAAACAATTGTTTTTAAAATACTTTTAGGTTCCACACCTAAACTTTTTGCTTCAGCTAACGCATCTTTGCCTTGTGTTAACCAATTAAAACTCATTTCTTGATAAGTAATATTATGTTGGTCTAAAATCCGTTCATCATTCGTTTTTTTGATTTGCTTTTCTTTTTTCTTAGCCATCATTACTCCTCCATCACCAAAATCCTTGTCTATTATACACCAAAGTTTCTGAGTATTTAAAAAAATCCCTTTTTCGTGTTATTTTTCGGATTTTTGATTGACCTTTTTGAAATTTAACTGTATCATATATGTGTTTGTGATTTTATCTTTCTCAAACAAAAACAATGTTCGTTTTTAACTATCCGTTCAAAAAAAGATTGCGAGGATTTATATATGCCAGTTTTTGATTATGAAGACATCCAACTCGTTCCAAATAAATGTATCGTCAAGAGTCGCTCCGAAGTCGACACACGTGTACAATTTGGTCCAATGACATTCAAGATTCCTGTCGTTCCTGCAAATATGCAAACAATTATTGACGAAAAGCTTTCTATTTGGTTAGCACAAAACGGCTACTTTTACATCATGCATCGTTTTGATAAAGATGATCGTATTCCATTTGTCAAAAAGATGCATTCTTTGGGCCTTTTCGCTTCAATTTCTGTTGGGGTTAAAGAAGAAGAATTCCAATTGATTGATGATTTAGCCAAAGAAAATCTTGTGCCTGAATATATCACAATTGATATTGCTCACGGCCATGCTAATACTGTAATTGAAATGATCCAATACATTAAAAAACATCTTCCTGGCGCCTTTGTAATCGCTGGTAATGTTGGTACCCCTGAAGGTGTGCGTGAATTAGAAAATGCCGGTGCTGATGCAACTAAGGTTGGTATCGGACCAGGGAAGGCTTGCATCACCAAGTTAAAGACTGGTTTTGGAACCGGTGGTTGGCAATTAGCCGCTTTACGTTTATGTGCCAAAGCTGCAAGCAAACCAATCGTTGCTGACGGAGGGATTCGCTTTAATGGTGACATCGCTAAATCTGTCCGCTTCGGTGCATCAATGGTTATGATTGGTTCTTTATTTGCTGGTCATGATGAAACGCCAGGTGAAATTATCGAAGAAGATGGCAAAAAATATAAGACCTATTTTGGTTCAGCTTCTCAATATCAAAAAGGTGAATACAAAAACGTTGAAGGTAAGAAACTTTTGATTCCTTATCGTGGTCACATTGCCGATACTTTACGTGAAATGCAAGAAGATTTACAATCCTCTATCTCTTATGCTGGTGGACGTGAATTAGAAGCTTTACGCAAAGTCGATTATGTAATTGTTAAAAATTCAATTTTTAACGGTGACGCTCACTAAAAGTTAACTTTCAAAATAAAAAGGATGTTTCCTAACTAGGAGACATCCTTTTTATTATCAGCTTAATTTGTTACAACTTTTTTGTTCAATAAATATTGTCCTAAGCCCCAATGACTAACAAACAGGTAACTAAACAGGTCGTTTGAAAAATACAATGATGCATATTTTGCGTATTATAGATTACCGTTTAGCGCAATGCATCCCAAAGATTGTTCATTGAGAAATACTTAACAACTTGCTTAACTTCTTTAGGCCAACTATTAGCTGGAAACAAGGTATTACCAATTGTTGATACCACCCGTGTATTCTTGGCAAAATTAGCGATTAAAATACCGATTGAAATAAATGCCAACATCGCTAAGAAAACTTGTAAAGCTAAGCCGGCTACAAATTGTTGATCGATTTTAAACTTAAGGTTATATAAAAACTTCGCAATCAAAGTAATCACGACTAACTACCCTATCATAAAAATAATTTGATCAAGATAAATATATAAAATAAAATAAATTTATTTAATGCAAATTCGGTTAACTTAACCCGCTTTAAAATCCCGTTTTCACGTAAATTAGTTATTTATGAAGCTACTCCAATCAAAGCAATCGAGCCAAAGGCGATACAAACTACGCCGGCATACACATATTGAACTTGTGGCCAATCAAAACTAAAATTATGACTGGTAATAACAATGAAAAAAGCATCGCTTCACAATTACGAATTTCGTTACGCAATAATAACCCAATAACTGTCAAATATTTTTTCATTATCTAAGTCCCTCCATACTTTTTCCTATGATTTTATAATAAGCATCATCAAGCGTTGGGCGTTTAACATCAATCGCACTCACGCTTGTTTTTAATTCATATAAGAGAGCTAAGATTTCGTTAAAAGCACATATCTTCCCATAGAATTTGGCTGTAAGTCAGCTTTTTTAAGCAAGCCATTACTTTTTTCAATGAGCGTAGCTGGATCTAAGCATTCAAATTCAATTTTCGTTTGCGCTTGACTCTTTTTAATTAAGCCTTCTGGCGTATCGGTTGCATAGACATTTCCTTGATAAATAAAGCACACCCGATCACATAAATAAACAACTTCATCTAAATAATGTGAGCAAATCACAATCGTCGTCTTTCCTTGCAACTTTTTAATGGTTTTCCACAGTTGCAAGCGTGCATCTGGATCAAGTCCTGTCGTTGGTTCATCTAAGAATAATAACTTAGGCTGATTAATCAAACTAAGTGCAATCCCAAATTTTTGCTTTTGTCCACCAGATAAGTTTTTTACTTTTTGATCTAATAGTTCACTTGCATCCATGTATGCTAGGGCTTCTTTAGGTGAGAGCGCCTTTTGGTACATTTGAGCAAACATACTAAGCGCTTCTTTAACCGTCAGATTGTCAAAGTAACCGCTATCTTGAAACAAGGTCCCAATTTGTTTTTGCGCTGACTTAGCATCTTTTTTCAAATCAATCCCAAAAAGTAAAACCTTGCCCTGTATAATTGGTCTGCAAACCTTCTAAAATGCTGATAAATGTTGATTTTCCCGCACCGTTTGGCCCGACGAGTCCTAAAATTTCATTTTCTGCGACACTCAAATTAAGATCATCTAAAATTAATCTTTGACTATCTTTATATTTAAATTTGAGCTGACTAACTTCAATTACTTTAGTCATATGTGCTCCGCCATTTTTATACTATTGCAATCTATAAATAATAATAAGTTAAACCTAATTTTTCTGATTTTACTACTTCTTAATTATTATTTCTACTGTAAAAATACCCAATTTTTTTAATATTCTGATAAATTCAGTGATACTAAAAAATCACTTCAAATCAAATAAACTCTTGCTGTTTAGTTATTCAAACAACAAAAGTTCACTTCATAAAGAATAATTATCAAACTTAAATTAACACTAATTTTTATGCCCCAAAAGTAATGGTTGAGCCTTCCTTAACTTGTGGCATAACATTTGGCGCTAGGTAAATAGCATTACTTCTTGGATTTTCTGGTACTTCATTAAAGTCAAAGACCGTATGTT
Organism: uncultured Lactobacillus sp.; assembly: GCA_905204935.1. Taxonomy (GTDB): domain Bacteria; phylum Bacillota; class Bacilli; order Lactobacillales; family Lactobacillaceae; genus Ligilactobacillus. The sequence continues at coordinate 47,064 of CAJLBJ010000013.1, read as the reverse complement.
CCACCGTTTCTAAATTAGAAAAGACTAGCTCACCAGCATATTTGATTTCATAGCTTTGTTCATCAATTAAAATCTTTTTGCCGACAGACAAATTATCTGCTTGCAATTGACCATCCAAAACTTCTTGAATCACCGAAACTTCTGCCAAACGTGGTGAAGCTGATTTACCAAATAAAATGATTAAACCATCTTTTTCATCCAAGGCTTTAGCACCAATATTTAAAACTTTTGTTTTCATCATCGTAGTTAACCTCATTATTTTTTCTAATTGATCATCTTTATTTTATCATATTCTAAACTTCAAACGAGCTTTTTTAAAAAAATAAACCGCTTTGAAATTATCATGCTATAATTGGATTGTACACTCAATATTAAAGGAGATTTCTTTATGCAACAAGATATTTTATTTGGAACTTATACTAAAAAAACTAGCCAAGGTATCTATCACGCTATTTTAGATACTGAAACAAAAACTATCAGCACCCCTAAAAACGTCATCGAAATTGACAGTCCAACTTACTTAAAACTTAGCAATCATGAATTAATTACGGTTGCTAAAGAAAGTGACTTAGGTGGTGTCGCTGCTTATAGTGTTACTAATGAAGGATTTAAACATATCAACAGTGTTTTACAACCTGGGGCTAACCCTTGCTATGTTGGTATCGATGAAGCGCGTCAATTAGTCTACACTGCTAATTACCATAAAGGTCAAGTTGATGTTTATCAAATTAAACCTGATCAAAGTTTAGCTTTAACCGATACAGTCACACACCAAGGTAACGGTCCACGCCCTGAACAAGGCTCAGCACACGTTCATTACACCGATTTGACACCTGACAATCGTTTGGTAGTTGTTGATTTAGGCTGTGATGAAGTTTATACTTATGACGTTAGCGCACAAGGCAAATTAAGTCAAGTTAGCGTTTTGAAAATGGAAGCTGGTTTTGGGCCACGCCACATCATTTTTGCCCCTAATGGCCAATACGCTTACTTAGCTGGGGAATTAAGCAGCCAATTAGCGGTCTTAAAATACGATCAAGCAACTGGTAGCTTTGAAGTTTTACAGATCGTCAAGACTATTCCTGAAACTTGGACGCAACATAACGGAGCTGCTGCAATTCGCATCTCAAACGATGGCAAATTCGTATATCTTTCCAACCGTGGCCACAACAGTCTAGCAGTATTTGCTGTTAAAGCAGATCATTTGGTAGAATTCGTTGAATATGCTGATGTTTGTGGTGATTTCCCACGTGATTTTGATTTAGATCCAAGTCAAAAATTTGTTGTTGTAACTAACCAAAATACTGATAACGCAACTTTATTTGCACGTGATTTGCAAAGTGGTAAATTAACTTGCCTTCAAAAAGATATCGTCGTCCCTGAAGGCGTATGTGTCTGCTTTACTGATCAACTTTAATTCAAAAGGAGACTTTAAATGTTATTAAAAGAAGCTTGTTTAGAAAATTTTACTAATGTCGCTAAAGTAATTACTAACGGGGCTAAACGTCTTGAATTATGCGACAATCTAGGTGTTGGCGGAACCACCGTCAGCAAAGGTGTTTTGGCTGAAACTTGCTTATACGCTCATGCTAAAGACATCCCTGTAATCGCCTTAATTCGACCTCGTGGTGGTGATTATGTTTATAATGATATCGAAGTTAAAATCATGGAAGCCGATATTTTTGAAGCACAAGCTTTAGGCGTTGATGGAATCTCAATTGGGGCTTTAACTAAAGACAACAAGCTTGATATTGAAGTCTTAGATCAATTAATTGCTGCAAGTGGTGGCATGCAACTAGTTTTACACATGGCATTTGATGAACTTGATTTTGCTGAACAAAAAAAGGCAATTGATTGGGCCGTTGAACGTGGTTTTGAACGCATTTTAACTCACGGTGGACCACTTAGCTTGCCAATCACAGATACTTTAGTTCACCTCAAAGAACTGATTGCCTATGCTGATGGGCGTATCACAATTCTACCAGGTGGTGGGATTACGGCTCAAAACTGTGAACAAATTGCCCAAGAACTTGGAGTTAACCAATTACACGGTTCAAAAATCGTTTAATCTAAAAAACGCATCTTATTTAAAAGGTGCGTTTTTAATTTACACGCTGCATAGTATCAACTAAATTTAAAGACATAACAAAAGACCTCTTTACTTGGAAAACTCCAGTAAAGAGGTCTTTTTTATTAGTAACTCTCCTAAGCCAATATTACATTTGTTATTAACTTAGTCATTAATTCCAACTGATTTTACAAAACGCATAAAGGCTTCTTGACCTTTTTGATCACGCTTAAAGACACCAGCATCTTCTAAGACACGTGCAAAAACTTTACCAATTTCTTGCTGTACAATTTCTTCAACGTTTGTATCATTTACTTCTGGATGACTAGCTTTAATTTGATCAGCCCAAACTTGATGATATTGAGCAACACTAGCTACTTTTCCTAAAAGATAATCTGCTACAACTTGCATTTCATCTTTCAAGCGTGGTGGCAAGATTGCTAAACCCATTACTTCGATTAAGCCGATATTTTCTTTTTTAATGTGTTGCACATCTTGGTGTGGATGATAGATACCATCTGGAAATTTGGCTGAAGTTTGATTATCCCGCAAAACTAAATCCAATTCGAATTGACCATCGCGCATTCGTGCAATTGGGGTGATCGTATGATGTACTTCACCATTTGAATTAGCTAACACTTGGACACTTTCATCACTATATGCCCGCCAAGCCGCTAAAAGCTTACTTACCAAAGCTAGCAAACTTTCTTTATTAGCACTACGTAAACGCAAAACAGACATCGGCCATTTAACAATACCTGCACTAACATCTTCAAATCCAGTAAACGTAAAAGCCTTTTCGATTGGTGCTTTTTGCATCGCAAATTCATGGCGCCCACCTTGATAATGTTCATGCGTTAAAATTGAGCCACCAACGATTGGTAAATCAGCATTACTACCCACAAAGTATCCTGGGAAAGTTTCAATAATATTTAATAAACGTGCAAATGTTTCATCGCAAATACTCATTGGTTCATGTTGTGAACTCAAGAAAATACAATGTTCATTAAAATAAGCATAAGGTGAATATTGGAAACCCCATGTTTTATTTAACAAATCAAAGCGAATTACACGATGATTAGCCCGCGCTGGATGATTAATGCGCCCTTGATAACCTTCATTTTCTAAACATAAAAGACACATTGGATAACCACTAGCCTTCATTTTTTTAGCTAAGGCAATTTGTTTTGGATCTTTTTCAGGTTTTGAAAGATTAATCGTAATTTCAATATCACCATATTGCGTTTCGGTCTTAAAATAAATATTTTTAGCGATCGCTTTTGTCTTAATATAATCATTTTCTTTGCTTAATGCATAAAAATCTGCAATTGCTTTTTTAGGGTCAGCTTGATGTGTTTGCCAGAAGCGTTGATTTACTACACTTGGAATAGGTGTAATAAAGTTCATCAATTCTGCGCCTAAACAATCTTGTTCTTCAAAAGTTGCGCCAACTTTTTCATTTTTTACCGCTTGTGCTAGCAATTCATCTTTTAAATCCAATAAATCACTTTTATCCGTGGTTAAGTCTTTGACCGATTCACCTACTAAATTCATGATTCGATTATTCAAATAAATTCGGTCTAACTCTTGATAATCACTTTTAGCAATGATTAAATCAACAAAGCTCTCCAGTAAAGTCTTAGTAGTCATATCTTTCACCTGCTAATCAATTCAAAATTTTAGAGCATTTTAGTTCCGTCTGCGATTTCTGCAATGTAAAATGAAGGAGCATAGCCAATTGTTTCTTCATAAACTTTACCAACGTTTTGTGTAAATGCTTCAACTTGATCTTTTTGAACAAGTGCAATTCCACAACCACCAAATCCAGCACCAGTCATGCGAGCACCTAATACACCTGGTTGCTTCCAAGCAGTATGTGCTAAAGTATCAAGCTCTTTTCCTGTTACTTCATAATCATGTTCTAAAGAAACATGCGATGCATTTACTAAGCGACCAAATTCTTCAAGTTTACCTTCTTGTAATAATTTTTGAGCTCGTAAAGTCCGTTGATTTTCTAAAACGGCATGACGTGCACGTTTCAAACGATTTTCATCGGCAATCAAGTAGCAGTATTCATCAAATGTTTCGGCATCTAATTGACCTAAAGATTGGATATCTAATTTAGCTTGTAATTCGGCTAAAGCAGTTTCACATTCGCTACGACGTTCATTATATTTGGAATCAGCCAATTCACGCCGTTTGTTGGTATTCATAATAACAATTACATTGTCTTTTAAATCCAATGGAACCAAATCATAATTTAATGTATTTGTATCTAATAAAATAGCGCGATTTTCTTGTCCCATACCAACAGCAAATTGATCCATGATACCAGAGTTAACTCCGATAAATTCATTTTCAGTCTTCATTCCGATTTTGACTAAATCAACACGATCAATGTCTAATGCGAATAATTTTTCAACAATTACCCCAATCAAAAGTTCTAATGAAGCTGAAGAAGATAACCCTGAGCCATTTGGAATGTTTCCATCAACATAAATATCTAAACCGCAATTTACGTCATAGCCAGCTTCTTTGATAAAATGAATCATCCCTTTGGCATAATTGGTCCAATTATCTTCTTTAACATATTTAAGATCATTTAAATCAGCTTCTAAAATGCCAAGATCTGCAAAGTTAGCCGAGTAAAAGCGTAATTTACTATCTGAACGCTTAGTTGCTGCACCGTATGTTCCTAAAGAAATAGCACATGGAAACACATTTCCACCATTGTAGTCAGTATGTTCACCGATTAAATTGATACGACCTGGTGAAAAGAAAGTTCCTTGCGCAGCTGTTCCGAAAATTTCAGTAAATTTTTGTTCTAAAGTTGTTTTATCCATTGTAAAATCCACGCTCCTAATTTTGTTTTTGCGTTAGCAAACGTTTTATCTGACATTATTTTACTATTTTTTACTAAATATTTCAACAATTTATCTGTTATTTACCATTTATTTACTACCCTAAAAAATGTTACAATGTATTTTAGTTATTACGAAAACTTAGAAAGAGGTGAAGATAATGGCTACAATCAAAGATATCGCTCAATTAGCTCAAGTCTCAGCCGCGACCGTATCACGTGTTTTAAACTATGATGCTACCATGTCGGTTAGCGATGAAACTAGAGCGCGAATCTTTAAGGTTGCTGAAGAATTAAATTATACAAAAACTAAACGTTGTCCCAAAAATGAAACCTCAAATAAAATTGCGGTTATTCAATGGTACACAGAAAAAGAAGAATTAAACGATCTTTACTATTACTCCTTAAGATTTGGTATTGAAAAAAGAGCACAACAACTCGGTTATGAAGTCTCTCGTGTCTTTCATAACGATCCGCTTGAAACAGCGCAAAATTCCGATGGTGTAATTGCAGTAGGTAAGTATAGTCCAGCTCAGATTAAAGAACTCGAAAAACTAAATAGCAACTTAATATTTGCCGACAGTAACACCTTAGCTCAACAACACAGCTGTGTTGTAGCAGATTTCCAAAATTCGGTCACTCAAGCAATCGAACATTTCTTGAGCCAAAAGCAAACTAAAATCGGCATGCTCGCCGGCGAAGAACAAACCGCCGATCACTCCGAAAACCTGATCGATTCACGCTTTAAAATCTTTAAACAATATTTGGAAGAACGTCGCTTATATAATGCACGTTATGTTTATGTCGGTAAATTCTCACCCGATTCTGGTTACCAAATGATGAGTCAAGCCTTAAACGAATTGGCTAACGATTTTCCACAGGCCTTTTTTGTCGCAAACGATGCGATTGCGATTGGCGCTCTTAAGGCTTTACAAGAAAAAAATATTCGCGTTCCTGAAGATGTGAGTCTCATTTCTTTTAACGACTCTTCTATCGCTAAATTCGTTTATCCTTCTTTGAGTAGCGTCAAAGTCTACACAGAAGAAATGGGCAAAGAAGCCGTCGATTTATTACTTGCAACCATCGAAAATAAAATCAGCATTCCTAAAATGATTACATTAGGAACCAAGCTAATGTTACGCGACAGCAGTCTAAATTAAACAAGCACATAATTTTTAGGACTGCTAGTATTTCTAGCGAACCTAATCAAAAAGCCACCCCTCTGTTTGTAGGATTGGCTTTTTTTTTGCTAAGTGAAAATATTGACAGATGTATTTGCTTTTAAAAACAGTACACCTTCCTCAATCTCTTTTAATAAAGTAACCAAATACAACAAGCAAAAATAAATGGCTTGGAAATTTTGAAATACACACAACAAACTTAATGTTCAAAATCATAAGATGTTCCTTTTTTTACTTAATTTCACAAAAAAGCCCTCTTGGCCAAAATTTCTAGCCAAGAGGACATACTAATTTTAATCGCTAGCAAGCAATCCTTATTTTCCAATAAAGAAGCTCAAAAAGAGATTTGCAATATTGAAATAAATCAAAACCGAAGTCAAGTCACTTAAAGTTGAAATAAACGGACCTGAAGCTACGGCTGGATCGACTCCTATTTTGTTCATAAGCATCGGGATAATACTACCGGCCAACGTTGCAACCGTAATTGCACAAGCCATCGCCATCCCAATCACAAAGCCTAAGATTAAATTGTGTTTCCACAAGCCAACGATCAAACAAATCGTCAAGCCCGTGACCAAGCCAATAAACAAGCCGGTCAACAATTCACGCAAGATAAAGGCAAAGCCGCTCTTTTCTTCGTCATCTTTGTTAGCTAAGCGTCTAATCGCCACGGCCAAACTTTGTGTCCCAGCATTTCCGGCCGTCCCCGTGATCAAGGAGACAAACACCGCCAAGATGCTAGCTTGGCTGATCAAGCCTTCGTAACGGTTAATTAAAGTCGTTGTCGACATTCCCATCAGCAAAAGAATAATCAACCACGGCAAGCGTTTCAAGGAAGCCTTAAACGGATTATTCGGTGTTTCTTCGGTATTAACCCCGGCTAACCCCGAATAATCTTCCGCGGATTCTTCGTCGATAACGTCGATGATATCATCGACATTGATGATTCCGATTAACCGTCCATCATAATCGGTAACTGGAATCGCTAAGAAGTTATAATCACGGATTGTTTGCGCAACTTCTTCTTGATCTTCATCAACTTGTACCGACATTACCGGTGTATTCATGATATCTTGAATCATCACATCATCATCATTCGTCAACAAATCACGCAACGTGACGACCCCGGCTAGCTTATTATCATCACCGATTACGTACACATAATAGATTGTTTCGGCTTCTTTGGCTTCGTTTTTAACGACATGCATCGCTGATCTAACCGTTTGATTACCAACAATCTCTACGTATTCTGTCGACATGATTGCCCCGGCGGTCTTATCTTCATAATGCAACATTTCTTTGATTTCTTTAGCTGTTTCTGAAGGCAACAAGACCAAATACTTAGCCAAATCCTTTTTTTGAGCATATGCCAAAATATCAACGGCATTATCGGTATACATCTCATTAATGACCATTGCAGCATATTTAGGTGTCATTTCCTTAAAATAATTGACTACATCTTGTGGTTCGTCTTCGATAGCATTAAACATCGCACCGACTTCTTCAGCCGTCAAATAGCGATACAAACGTGCGCGTTGGCGTTCATTTAAATCAGTAAATATTTGAGCTTGCTCGTAAACGTGTAGATCCAAATATTGCTCCCTAAAGGGTCGAGCCTGTTGTTTATTGAGTAGCTCAATAATAATTTCGTCTTTATCATGTGTTGTTATTTTTGTTTCGACCATTTCTCTTTCCGCCTAAGCGTAGCGGTTTGCCCTCCTTTTTTAATTGTTTTGTTGTAAAAAATTATTCATATCCTCAGGTAATGGGCTCAAGAAGTTAACCCATTGCTTTTGAAAGGGATGATAAAATGTTAATGAATGACAATGCAAACCTTGTCGTTGCAAAGGCATTTTGTCTAAGCCCCCATACAAGCCATCACCAATCAGTGGATAACCTAAGTATGCACAATGTACCCTAATTTGATGCGTTCTACCAGTATGAAGCTTGATTGAACATAAAGTTGCTGTTTGTAATCTTTGCGTAACTGTCAGTGTTGTCCATGCAAATTGCCCATTTTCATTGACTTCACGTTTCATTGTACTATCATTACACCGTGCTATTGGTGCTGTAATCTCTTTTGTTTCAAAATTAACTTGACCACTTAGGATCGCTAAATATACTTTTTGTACACGCCGCTCTCGCAACTGCGCATCCATCAAGGCATGCGCATAGCGATGCTTCGCAAATAATACAATACCTGAAGTATCTCGATCCAAACGCGTTACAATATGTGGCAAAATCCCCTGGTAACCACGTATTTGATAATATCCAAAAACTCGATTAATCAACGAATCATTCGGATGAAGTAACGATGGAATCGAAGCCACTCGTGCTGGTTTATTAACGATTAAAAAATCTCGATCTTCATATAAGATGTCTAAAGGTACATATGATGGGATCATTGGATGTTTGCGATTTTTTTCTGGTGGCAACACAATTTTAATTACATCATTTTGCTTTAAAATTGCACGCACTGTCTGGCTTTGACCATTAACCAACAAATCTCCGCCATCATATTTTATTTTGGCTAACAAACGCCGTGAAATCCCTTGTTGCTCTAAAAAAGTTTTGAGCTTTAAATTGTATGGAGTATGGTTGATAAATTTAATCTCCATAATCGTCTCCTATAAAGGCATCTTTCACTCGCCGCCAAAATTCGTTATGCCGATATTTAGCAAAATATATACGCTTTTTAGAAACCTTAAATAAAATGCGTGCCACACTTTTGTTATGATAACTATCAGAATCTATCGTCAACAAAAAGTCGCTTCCTTTCCCAGGAACCAACGTAATCCAATCGTTTGGTGCTATAATCATCGGCGAACTCAAAGTTCTAAACACACGATTATTAAGCGAACAGATCTCTGCTAATTGTAAGGCTTCTAAATCCGGATGAATTATCGCTCCACCCAATGACTTGTTATACGCAGTTGAACCAGTCGGCGTTGACACACATAATCCATCGCCCCTAAAGCGTTCAAACAATTCGCCTCCAATATAGACATCTGTCACCATCGTAGAACCGATTCGCCGTAAAGTTGCTTCATTTAAGGCTAAATAATGCTCAATTTTATGATCTGTATACTGTACTGTCACATCCAATAAAGGATAACTTACTGCTTGACCGTTATCCGATTGTAAACTAACAACTAAATCATCAATTTCGTCATCACGCCAATCGGTATAAAAACCCAAGTGTCCCGTATGCACACCAACAAAGCGAATCTTAGCTAGATTTTCAATATAATGATGATATGCAGATAGCAAAGTCCCGTCACCACCAATGGTAATCACGATATCAGGATCTTGATTATCCATTACGATATGGCGCTCATGAAACTTTATTTCTAATTGTCGCTTGACTTCTTGCGATCTACGATTATCATTTGCAAAAATCCCGATTTTCATAGTTATCCTCTTTAGTAATTTTTTACTCGCCAGTTTTCTGGTCTTTTATATCCAATGCATGCAAACTTTTACGTGCAAAGATTTCTTGTGCTTCACGAATTTCTTCTTGAATATCCGACATTTCATTATCCAATAAAAAGGCTGCTTCTGCTGTTATGCGTAATCTTTCCGCTAATTCTTTTGGAAACTCTCCTTGATACTTATAGTTTAATGAATGCTCAATAGTTGCCCAAAAATTCATCGCTAAAGTTCGAATCTGAATCTCTGCTTTAATCACTTTAGCTCCCGTAAGCAATTGTACGGTATATTCAATCACGATATGATAGGAACGATAACCACTTGGCTTTTTTTTAGCGATATAATCCCGTTCTTCGATAATCTTCATATCGGTTCGCCGTCGTAAAACTTCGACTACATCATAAATGTCTTCCACAAATTGACACATGATTCTAACCGCTGCAATATCTTCCATATCAGTGGCTAGTCGCTCTTCTTTGATTTGCCGGCGTAGCATTTTTTCTTTGATACTTTCGATTGGTTTCACACGCCCCGTTACAAATTCGATCGGTCCATGCATATCTTCAGTTCTCAATTGATCTCTTAAAGTTCGTAATTTAAGTTTAAGCTCAGATACAGCTTGTGCATACGGTGCTAAAAAAATATCCCAATCTTCAATCATCGCAATTCCTACCTTTCATACCTTATCAGTTTAACACATATTGGCTTTTTATGAGTGCTTAAAGTCTAAAAATTACCGACTATTTGTCAGAAAAAAGATGATTTTTTTGAATATAATAAGCATTTTAATTGCAACTTTAGCAAATTTTGCTAAAGTATATATTATAAAAAGATATATCAGAGTTCTATTATCTTGGAGGGAAGAGCATTGTTAGAAATGTATCTGTTTATTAACCCGCTTGGTGGTGCGTGCTATGAAACAGAAAAACACATTTTAAAACTAGTCAATCAATCTAAAGACAAGATAAATTTTCGTTTTATTCCACTACTAAGCTTAAATACAATTTCTTTAATCATACAACGTAAAGGGATCGCACTTAACGATCTTGAAACACGTAATCTTGTTGCGGCTAAAATTTATCGTTTTGCACTTGATTATAAGGCAGCTTTATTTCAAGGCAAAAAACGTGGGCGTAATTTTTTATTAGCAGTCCAAAAACAAGTTCTTACGCAAAACAAATCATATTGTGATGAACTTGTCTATCAAATTGCCCAAGAATGCGAGCTTGATTTAGAAATGTTTAAACAAGACCGTTGTTCTGAATTTACCATCCAATCTTTTAAGCAAGATCAAGAAATGGCTGCAGAAATGAACGTAACAACTCACCCAACTCTAGTATTATATAATCTGGCTGGATGCGATTACGCAATTGCACTAGCTGATTATGAATCTTTGAGCTTTTTAGAAGATATTTTAAGCGGAAAAATCCCCCCTAAAGACTTTATCAAATATCAAAAAAATCCACCTTTTATTAACGGGCAAACAAGTATGTCTCAATCTTTTTGTAAATATCCAGTCTTCATGAAAATTAATAAATAGCCCTTATCTGTTAACAGGTAAGGGCCTAGAAGTTTATTTTACATAATATAATAATTTTAATTCATATAAACATATCCCCCTGACTTAGCAGGGATTTTTTTATTTAATCAATAATTCTTCCAATTGATTTAAACGTTGTTCAAAAATCTTAAATGCTTTTTCTAAATATTGACTTTGCGTCATATCAACACCAGCCTTTTGCATAACAGCAATTGGATAATCTGAGCTACCAGCTTTAAGATAATCTAAATAAGCTTTAGTATGATTTGGATCGTCATCTAAAATATTTTGTGCCAGTGTTGATGCTGCTGCAAAACCTGTTGCATATTGATAGACATAGAAATTGTAATAAAAATGTGGAATTCTACTCCATTCTAATGCAATTTCTGGATCACGTTCGATTGCTGGACCATAATATTCTTTGTTCAAATCACCGTAATATTTACTAATCGCTTCAGCTGTTAATGGTTGGCCATTTGCATCTTGTTCATGTAACCATTTTTCAAATTGAGCAAATTGTGTTTGTCTAAAGACAGTTCCTTTAAAGCCATCCAAATAATGATTGATGATATAAGCTTGAATTCGTGGATCTGTTTCATGCTCGAGTAAATATTGTGTCAATAAATTTTCATTTGTTGTTGAAGCAATTTCAGCCACAAATATAGAATAATCTCCATATTGATATGGTTGATAATGTCTCGTGTAATAGCTATGCATGCTATGACCTAATTCATGCACTAAAGTATACAAGTTATCTAGATTATCTTGCCAATTTAATAAGATATAAGGTGCTGTATCATAAACGCCTGAAGAATAAGCCCCACTTCGTTTACCTTGATTTTCTAAAACGTCAATCCAACGTTGATCAAAGGCTTCTTCAACATGTTTAAGATAATCATCACCTAAAACAGCTAAGGCCTTTAATGTAATTTCTTTAGCTTTTTCATACGTAAACGTCAAACTAGGTTCACCTGTGATTGGTGTATATAAGTCATACATATGCACTTTGTCCAACTCTAATAAACGCTTGCGTAAACTTACATATCGATGTAATAATGGCAAGTTTTCATTTACTTGTTTTAATAATGTTTCATAAACAGAAACTGGAATATCGTTTTGGGCCAATGAAGCTTCTTGCGCACTTTGATAATTTCTAATTTGAGCAATAAAATTATGTTTGCGGACATGCGTTGCTAGTGTTGTTGCTAGCGTATGTTGAAATTGTCCATAAACTTTATATAATTGCTCGAAAGCTTCTTTACGCACACTACGGTCGGTTGCTTCTAATAATTTGCCATAGACGCCACTTGATAATTCAACTTCCCCGCCTTGACCATCACGCACAATCGGAAACTTTAAATCTGCATTATTTAAAACACTAAAAACATTTTGTGAAGCGTCAAAAATATCACTAGCTCCTGCTAAAATCGCTTCTTCTTTTGCGCTTAATACATGATCTTTACTCTTCAATAAAGCAGTTAACAAATGTCGATATTGCAACAATTCAGGTTCTTGTTGATAATAAGCTGTTAGTTCTTCTTGACTAAATTGCAAAAATTCGGGTTCAAACCATGCTAAAGATGCTGCAGTTTGTGCAAATAATTTTTGTGCTCTAGCATTCATACCTTGATACTTTGCTTCTGTTGTATCTTGATCATTTTTCATGCTGGTATAAACATAAACTGTCTCAAGTTGGCGTTCTAAATCTAATTTAGCTTGTAACGCTAACAATAAATTTTTTGCTCCACTTTGTAATGTTCCTTGAAATTGGGCAAAATTTTGCGCTTGTTGTTCAATTTGTGCAAAACTTTCTTCAAATTCCTCATCATTTTTAAAAATTAAACTCAAATCCCATGTTAATTCTACTGGGACTTCACTTCTCTTAGGTAGTTTTTTTACTTCTGCCATCCAAACGTCCTCCTAATTTTATTTTAATTAACTCTAATTTTACTAATCTATCTTTAAAAAAGCAACCTCAGTAAAAATTAAGTTACAGTAAAGAAACAAACTGTTCAATTTGTCTTTGGCGCCAAGAATCAGTCTTTAATAATGGTGTTTCAAATAGACTTTGTGTCAATAGGTCAGCATAACAACATTTATCTTTTTGCAATAAAGCTTTAATTTTCCAACTAAACGGATATTGACAAAATAACGGAGCTTGATATGTAGTTGCTGCAAATTTAGGATAAACATCTTGTAGTCTTATCCGTTGTTCATAACAGGCGATTTGCAAATCATGTAGTTTTCCTTGCTCTTGCCAACATAATCGTTGCAATTTTTGGATTTGTTTAGCTTTTTTACTGGCAGAAATTAATCCATATTTTATGATATGTTTTCTATGATAAAAGCCTTGGAGTTGTCTGATATTTTCGGCATAGTAATAGTGTTTTTGCAATTGCAAAAAATCATCGCACTGTAAATCATACACAAGCAATAAGCGATCATTATCTTGTGTTATATAAGTTAAATAGTAGCCTAAATTAGGATGAAACCTCAAAAATTGTGCATTTTGTTGTGTTAGTTTATTTTTCACATAATATCTGTGCCCTAAAATCCACCAACAACTCAAGCCTAAACGTGCATATCCTAAGGTTCGTTGCTTAAGCTTAGCAAGCGACAATGGTGCACATTGAAATTCAATTGCTTGATAGATTCCATTTGGCTTTTTGATTAGCAAATCAGGTCTTTGATGAAGTTTATTTAAATATGCTTCTAACCAAACTTGGCAGCCTTGCTGTCTAAACCATTTTGCTAGTAATTGTTTTCCTTTGAGATGTTCATCAGTTTCTCCTTCACTAAAAATTTGACAAGCTGCTTTTTGATGCGCAAAATGTGCTAGCTTCAACGCACCTTGTTTTAAAATCACATGTCTACCACATCCCGGACAATAATAACACTGATTTTTTTGTGCATCTTTTGCAAAAATTAACTGTTGCTTTTCTGTCATTGCATATAACATTAAGTTCACCTCAATAATAAATACGCAATTTATCCTAGCAATAGTTTCATCAATGTTATTTTATAAAATTAAGTTTTTATCATAATTATCTTCATTTGACATAACAAAAAGCTATGAAATAGCGAAAATCGCTATTTCATAGCTTTTTAAAATATTTCTTTAACCCAATCAAAAGCATTTTTGTGTAAAAGGCGTCCATGTTCTTGCAAAGTTGTTAATGTTACTTGGGCTTTTTCCCCATATTCAAAAGCAATCGCTGCTATATCACTAACTTCTTTAGGAGTATAGTCCTTTGACTTAAATTCCAAAACAAGATAATATTTTTCTTGATAACTATATAAACCGTTTTCAACAACATGATTAAATTCTTGTGCTAAAGTTGCAAAATCTTCGAAGTCGTTAAATTCAAAAATATATTCTTGTATCTGCGGTTGCACGTTTCTTTGTAAAGACTCGTTTTTGTTTCCTTGCAAAACTACCTTTTTTAATTCATCAAGTTCTATACCTTCTGCTAATAAATCTTCATAACGTCTGTAATAATCAGTATATTCTTGTTTAATTTCTGCGCCTACTTTACCTTTTTTATGATCGATGTATGCTTGCAAAATTTCTTCTTCACTTTCATCATCTTCTTCAACATAAGGAAATGAAAAATCAAGATCTTGAGGTAACTGATCAAAATTCACACGTGTAATGAATATCTCTAGGCCGTCTTTTTTAGGCATTACTTGAAAAGTTACAGCATCTAACTCTTTGAATTCTTGCTCAACATCTACTTCTTGTAAAATACTATAAAAAAAGTTTTCAATTTCATTTTGATTTCCAAGTAAATCTAGGACGGTCATCCCACGTTCAATTAAGTCTTGTTCTTCTAAAGTCACGCGAATCGTGTTAGCATTAACTTTTTCCATTTTCATGTAACCATCCACCTCTCTGCATTTGAATTATTTATTCATATTGCATTTTAACACTATTTTAGCAAAAAAACAGACTTCATACTACAAAAAAGCCATATAGTGATAATTATCTATCCGTTAAAATGTGATATCAGCCGTTTAAATATTTATCATTAAGCTTTTAGTTTAGCTAGATTTAATATGTATCTAAAAATTAAAAGGACCTATCAACAATATAAAAAATTCAGTAAACCAATTAAATTTTCTACCTTAACAATTCTAGCAATATTAAAAGGATTAATCCCTATTTAAAATAGAAATTAATCCTTGTTAACTAGCCTATTAAATTTTAATCCAAATCAAGTTAAAATCCCGCTAATTCTTGTGCACGTTGTAATTCGAGTGCTCGAACCTCACGAGGCAAGAAACGACGAATCTCATCATCGTTATAACCTACTTGTAATCTTTTTTCATCCATAATAATCGGACGGCGTAATAAGCCTGGATTTTTTTGAATCAAATCGAATAAAGTTTTGAGTGGCAAATCATCTAAGTCTACGTTTAGGTCTTGGTACACTTTTGATCTTTTAGAAATAATTTCTTCTGTTCCATCTTCAGTCATTTGTAAAATTTGCTTGATTTCATTAATGTTCAAAGGTTCTGAAAAAATATTGCGTTCACTAAAAGGTATATTATGTTCCTTTAACCACGCGCGAGCTTTGCGACACGAAGTACAGCTTGGTGACGTATATAATGTAACCATTTAAATCGCTCCTTTAGTTAAAACATACCTGACAATATATATATTCTCTATGCATACTATTATACACCTTTTTTTAAAAAAATAATACCTTTTTCTTAAAAAAATTCATTTTTCTTCTTTTTATTTAATTTAGAATCTTTATAAATAACTTTTTTCTTTTTTGTTATTTTAAGCAGTAAAAATATACTAAAAAAATAACTTACTTAAAGTAAATATTTACTCAATTATAATTTTATAATAGTAAAGTTATAAAAATTCACATAATTTTTATTCATTATAGCGTTAAAAATGCATATAACCTATCTAAACAAACATTTTGTCATTATTAACGGTGATTTTATCCATTTAGTTATCATCTTGAAAATTAACTAAATTAATTATCTTTCACTTATCATTAATTTAGCAGAAACAAAAAGACTTCAAAAAAATCTTGAAGTCTTCTCTTTTATTTTAGTAATTTATCCCATAAAACAACTTGATTAGCTTGTAATGATTTAGCTACGTCAATAATACGCTGATTAGAACTTCCCCTAAATTGTAAAGTTAAATCTTTTTTAGCTAACATAAAGCGTCCATCAACTAAAACATCAATCAAACTCAACAATTCTAGCTTATCTGCTGAATCTTGTTGCAATTCTTCATACGTATAACCGCTCCAAGCCCAAATATCTTTGCTTTGTCCAAATTCAGCCCGCATCCGTTTAGCTAAACGCAAACACACCTGCGTATTTAAAAAAGGTTCTCCCCCAAGCAAAGTTAAGCCCTGACAGTAATCAGCTTTTACATCTGCAATAATTTGATCTTCTAATTGTTGACTATAGGGTTGTCCATAGTGAAAATTTTGAGCAACTTTATTATAACATCCAGGACAAGCAAACATACAGCCACTAACGTATAAACTACACCGGACACCTTCACCATCAACAAAATTAAACGGCTTATAATCAGCCACATATCCTGCACTTAACTGACTAGCTAACCATTCTTTTGGCTTTGGATTTTTGGGCATTTTTTCACTCATCTTATCTCATCTCATCTCATCCGTCAAATTTTTAGCGCGTGAAGCAATTTCAACATGGCGTCCATGCACCATCGGTCTTTGCAATGGATTGCCTAAATAACCACAAGTACGCTTTACACAATCGCAGGTCTTAGGATCGTGATTGCCACACTTGGGACATTCAAATCCTCGTTCTGTCGGCTTAAATTCACCTTCAAAACCACATTCATAGCAATGATCAATTGGAGTGTTTGTTCCCAAATACCCTACTTTGTCATATGCCCAATCCCAGACAGCTTCAAGTGCTTTAGGATTTTGACGCAAATTAGGATACTCACAGTAGTGGATAAATCCACCCGAAGCATATTTTGGATAATCCATTTCAAAGGATAACTTTTCAAATGGTGTTGGATGTTTGCGTACATCATAATGAAAACTATTAGTATAATAATCTTTATCTGTAACATCCTTAACTCGTCCAAATTTAGCAACGTCTAAACGACAAAAACGATCAGTCAAAGATTCGCTTGGAGTTGAATAAACACTAAAATGATAGCCACTTTGTTTGGACCATAAATCACATGCTTCTTTCATCTTCTTAACAATTTCTAGGGTAAAATCATGTGCTTGTTTATCATCTTCCCAGTCTGGTCCAAAAAACATGCAACCCACTTCATATAGTCCAATATAGCCCAAAGAAACAGTTGCGCGCTCGTCTTTAAAGACTTCATTTACAGCTTGACCTGGTTTTAATCTTTTACCAAAAGCGCCAAATTGATACAAAATAGGAGCATTTTCAGGAATAGCCTCCAATACACGTTTCACCTTAAAATCAAGTGCTGTTTTAGCGATTTGCATCTTCTCTGCAAAAATTTCCCAAAATAAAGCAATATCACCTTTAGATTCAAGTGCTATTCGTGGAAGATTAATTGTTACTACTCCAAGATTCATTCGCCCGGAATTAACTTCTTGGCCATCTTTATCACGCCATCCTTGTAAAAACGAGCGACATCCCATCGGCGCTTTGAAACTCCCTGTTAGTTCGATAATCTTATCGTACATCAACACATCCGGATACATCCGTTTGGTTGCACATTCCACTGCTAATTGCTTAATGTCATAATTAGGATCACCTGGCTTGAGATTTAAATCTTTTTTCAATGTAAAAACTAACTTAGGAAAGATTGCCGTACGTTTTTCTTTCCCCAGTCCCTTGATTCGAATTTTTAAAATTGATTTTTGAATCTCACGCGAAACCCAAGATGTACCTAAACCAAAGCCCAGTGTAGTAAAAGGCGTTTGTCCTTGCGAAGAAAACAACGTATTAATTTCATACTCTAATCCTTGCATCGCATCATAGATATCTTTTTTAGTTCTTTTTTTAGCAAACTCTTGTTGGCGGACTGGATCATCAATATAATCTTTTGACTCTGCTAAGTGCTTTTCGTAATTACGCAAGGCAAATGGCTCTAATACCTCATCGATACGATCAGCTGAACAGCCACCGTATTGACTTGAAGCAACATTAGCAATGATTTGTGCCATCTGCGCAGTTGCTGTTTGAATTGACCGTGGGCTTTCAACTTCGGCATTGCCAATCTTAAATCCTTTAGTCAACATTTCTTTAAAATCGATTAAGCAACAATTTGTCATCGGACTCCAAGGGGTATAATCTAAATCATGATAATGAATATCACCACGTAAATGGGCTTTAGCCACATGTTCAGGCATCATCTTTAAGCCTAATGTCTTTCCCACTGTTCCGGCCGTCAAATCACGTTGCGTATTAAAAACGTTACTATCTTTATTGGCATTTTCATGAACTAAAGCTGGATCTTTAGACTGTAGACGACTCAATCTTTTTTCTGGATTAGTTTGCTCTAGCCATTGTTTTTCTTGTTGTTCATGTTTTTGTTGAATCTGTTGTGCTTGCTTTTCGTATCCTTCTTGGATTAACACATTTAATAGTTCTTGATAAATAGCAGCTGTCGTTACTGGATGCACTGAGGCCAAGTGACTAATAAGTAAAGTTATTAAGGCTGAACTTTGTGCTTGTAAATCTACTTGCTCTAATATGTATCGTAACTTATATTCTGCAAAAGGCATCTGATATCCATCTTTTTTTATCACAAAACCAATTTTCTTTGCCTCTGGCTTTGTTTTTAACTCCATCATAGCATCCATTTCCTCTCCATATTAAGACTTTAAATTAAGCTCTCTTTATATTTACTAGATTACATTTTATACTTTATCTTGTGTTCTTGTCAATTTCAAACACAAGATATAGAATGTTGTTAAATCAACGAATACAATATATTGTGTCATATGAAAGAACAGTGAAAGCTTATCAAACTAAGCTTAAAATAAAATTTGCTAAATTTATCCACAAAAAGAGATTTTTTGCGTTATAATACTATAAATAATATGTTGCTCGTTTACTTACCAAGGAGGGCCTTATGGAGAACAATCACTTAACCAAAATTGCTACACAAGTTACACAAGCAATCCTTGAATTACTTGATCAAACTTCACTTAAAGTTGGAGATATCGTTGTTTTAGGATGTAGTAGCAGTGAAGTTTTAGGTCAACACATCGGAAAACACTCTAGTCTTGAAATCGGTCAAACAATCATCCGTTCCTTACTAGATGTCCTTCAACCTAAAGGAATTTTTTTAGCAGTTCAAGGCTGCGAACATCTCAATCGTGCTTTAGTTGTAGAAAGAAGTTGTGCTTGTAAGTATAATCTAGAAATCGTCAGCGTCTATCCTAGTTTGCATGCTGGTGGTGCTGCTCAAGTAGCAGCTTTTGAACAATTTAAAGATCCCGTTGAAGTTGAACATATTGTAGCTCATGCCGGGATGGATATTGGTGATACTGCGATTGGCATGCATGTCAAATTCGTTCAAATTCCGATTCGTACTAGCATCAAAGAAATTGGGCAAGCTCATGTTACTTTTTTGGGTTCACGACCTAAGTTAATTGGTGGACCGCGTGCCAAATATAGCTGGAATCCTTATCAATAAACAAAAAGCCAACGCTACTGAAATTATTTTTCAGCAACGTCGGCTTTTTTAGTTACTGTAAGGCTTCTAACAATAAAGCTAATTTAGCCGTGATCTCATTTGGCAAAGGATTATTAAGGTGTTGTTGATTATATTGTTGAACCCAATCAAAACGTGTTTGCAGACGTTTAAACAATTTTTTTCGATATTCTTTAGACTCCCAAGCAACTTGATAATCATCCGTCTTTAAATACTGCATTTGCGGTAATGCCCCAAAATCTTGCCATTGTGCTTGTTTAGTGACAATTTGTTCAAGTAAAGCTAGAGTTTTTTCTTTAGGAATTTTTAAACCATTAAAACTATCCGTATTAACGATATAACATTGGACCTGATTTTTAGCAAATAATTCCTTAAAATCTAGATAATCTTCTACCAATGGATAGGCTCGAAACGGATTAGCAAAAGGTTCAATTACTAGATTATCCTTATTTTTTAAAGAAATATTTTCAGCATTTGAGCGTTTGGTAGCCAGCGTCACACCAAAAGTCGCAGCCAAGATTGGGTCGCGCAAAGCAACGACTGGTGGTAAGCTATCGTCTTTCATAATCCAACAAACCGCCGTCAACGGTGCGGCTTCTTTGTCGATTCGATTAGACGAACTGTAGCGTGATTTGATGGTTCGTCCATTACCATTGCGTAAATCTTCGGTCACCAAAACCTTGTTGCCAGCTTGATCTAGCGTCACACCAACATTCATCAAAGTTGTAAAATATTTAATTTCTGAGCTATTGGGTAAATAATCGCTGGTTTTATCAAAATACGCCGGTTCAAGCGCCACACTGGATCCATCAGCTTTTTTGATAACAAATGCATCGTCATGTAAGATTGTAATCGCAAATTTATCGGAATGTTTAGCATGCGTAAGCGTTGATTTACCAGAACCAGACAACCCATAAAAAGCCAAAACTTGCTCGTCTTGATTTTCAAAATGAAAAGTCTTAGCACCTCCATGACAGGCAATATAGCCGTGTCGATGCGCCAAAGCCCACGTCAAAGTCAACGTTGCCTTCTTAAATTCACCAAAATAACGCAAGCCCAAAATAGCTGCTACATTATGTTTTACATCAAATAATGCCAGGCCTTCTGGATAATCAGGATGACTCCAATCCGGGTTAGCATATATATAAAGATCACTTTCAGTATAAGCCTTAGAAGCTCGATATCGTTGTTGATAAGTATTATCATAGGATTGAAAATTAAGTAAATATGATAACAAATTCATCTCATAGCCTTGCGGAATTGCAAAATGAGCTTTGACCATGAAATCTTCATCTAAGCCAACTACGACTTGAGTGCGATAAAACGGTCGATCGCTAGCTTGATAAATCGCTTCACACAACAGTTTTAGTAGCTTAACAGATTCTTCATCTTGTCCAAGCAAACGTCTAGCATTAGCGCTACGTCCAACAATTGCTCCATGATTATCTACTAACATCTTGGCATCGCTAGGCAAGCCAAGTTGTTGGGCGTGTTGAATCGCTAAATCTGTCACAATTGTCTTAGGATTATCCTTGGCTAAACGATATGCCGTTGCAACATCACTAACTTCCTGCATATTATTAGCATAAAATGCCGTTTCTATTATTGTTTTAGCCTGTGAAAACAACGGATTATTCTGTGTTATTTCATCTAAAGTAAACCGTTCTTGCGTGCTCATTTTTTCATCCTCCTTATCACTTTAAATGTAAGCGTTTATTTTAATTATAGCACTTTTATTGTTAAAAAGTAAAAAGCCATGCATCGCGCAAATGCATGGCTTTAAGGAACCTTTATTCAAAAATTTTGAAACGTTCTTCATCTGCTAAATAGTCTTTAGCTTGTGCTTCTTGTTTTATTGAACCAAATGGCATTTGGCCACGTAATTGCCAGCTTGTAGGCACATCAAACTTAGCTGCTAATGCATCATCAATCAATGGATTATAATGTTGCAACGAAGCTCCAATTCCTTCTTGTGCTAAAGCAGTCCAAACAGCTTGTTGCGCTCCTCCTAGTGCTTGTTCAGCCCAAATAGGGAAGTTTTGTGCATACAATGGAAATTTATCTTGTAGCCCTTTAACAATCACTGTATCGGTGTAAAACAAGATTGTCCCTTGACCAGCTGCAAAACTTGCTAATTTTTCTTTTGTTTTAGCAAATGCTTCTTTAGGAACTTGTGTTTCTAAAATATCAGCTGTTATATCCCAGATAGCATCTGAGGAAGCACCAAAGGTAATTACAGCCTTTACGCTTTGTGAATTAAATGCACTTGGTGATTCCTTAATAGCTTCCTTAATAATTTCTACAATTTCTGCATTTTTTTGTGGTAAATCCTTACCTAATGAATAAATTGAACGGCGCTTTTTCAATGCTTCATTAAAAAAAGTTGTCATAATGATTCGCTCCTTATTTCTTAAGATGGAATCATTATAACAACTTATTTTTTGTAAGTAAAGTTTTATGCATAGCTTTTAAAAGAATAGTTTACTTGCAATAATCGTAAAGATTAATAATCCTACAGAAGTAATGAATGCGGCTGTAAAGACACCTTTACCTCTTTGCGCAATAACTTTAAAGTTTACAGACATTCCTAAAGCAGCCATTGCCATCCCTAAGAAAATATAAGCAACTTGCACTAAAGTAGGTACAGCTTCTTTTAAGAATGGTAAGAAAGTCCCTAACACACTAGTCAACAAGAATCCTAACATAAACCAAGGGAATGGTAATTTTTTCTTGCCACTTGTGGTAGCATTTTTAACAACATGTTTTTGATACCAAATTCCAACAATCAAAGCTGTCGGTGCTAACAATAAGACACGTGAAAGCTTCATGATTAAAGCCCATTTCAAACTTTCAGCACCGCCTGCACCACCAGCTGCTACGGCGTGCGCAATTTCATGTAGTGAACCACCCGCTACTACACCAAATTGACTTGCATCAAGATGTAAAATCGGTTTTAACAAGATATCAACTAAAGTAAAAACTGTCCCCATCACACAAACAACAGCAACCGCTAAAACTTCATTTTCGCGTTTACGTTCTTCACTACCTTGTGCATCAATTTGGGGTGAAATTCCCATAACAGCTGCAGCACCACAAATACCACAACCGCTAGCAGTTAAGATAGCTAATTCAGGTTCTGCACCAAATTTACGGCAAACCCAATACGTAACTATAATCATACAAGCCACAATCACACAGGCTAAAAGAATCGTCTTAACCCCGGCTTGTGCTAAATCAATAAGGTTTAACTTAAAACCTAGCAAGATAATCCCTAGGCGCAAAAATTTATTCGAGATAAATCCGATACCTGCACTTGCAGATTGAATTGCTTTAGGTTGAAATTGACATGCCATCCCTAAAAGTAATGATAACACCAAAGCTCCTATTAAACTTAAATATGGTAATTTAGCTAACAAAGTTCCTAAAATTGAACAAATTAATGTTAGGCCCGCTGCCAACCAAAATGCCTGTTTTTTAAATATTGACATCGTTTCTCCTCCTTTATTTGACAATAATATCTTACCAAAAGTCTTTAATAAGTTAAACTAATCATTTAGAATATAAATATAAGCAAAATTTATAGAAGGGTGTAAAATGATTGATTCAAAAATTATTACGTTTGTTACTGTTGCTCAACTAGGTTCTTATACTAAAGCGGCTAATAGTTTATATATTAGTCAACCTGCCGTTTCGCAACAAATCAAAGCACTTGAAGAAGAACTCGAAGTCAAATTATTTATCTATCAAAACAGGACGCTTAAACTGACGCCGGCTGGCAAAAAGCTACTAAGTTTTGCTGAGTCGATTCAGGCCCAAAGTAAAAAATTCCATGCTTTAATAACAAATCCTGCAGAAAAAAATCAACTTAGCTTTGCATCAACTTTATCCATTGCTGATTCATTGATGCCTAAAATTATTACAAAAATCGTCAGCCAACAACCTCAAATCAATATTGCCTGTCATGTCTTAAATACTGCCCAGTGTTTGACAGAGTTACGTAACGGTAAAGTAGATTTTGCATTAGTTGAAGGCAATTTTGATAAACAAGAATTTTGTAGTCAAGAAATTTTTAGTGACGACTTTATTGCCGTGGGATCAAAAAAATTAGGATTAAGTGCTACGGTAAAATATCAACTAAGAGATTTACTTAAGTATCCTGTAATATTTCGCGAATATGGCTCTGGTTCATACGATATTTTTCATAATCTAATCTCCGCTCAAAATATTACCGCTACTGATTTTAAAAGCCAATATCAAATCGGTAGTCCTACTACAATTAAAAAATTACTCTCAAATGGATTAGGAATTAGCTTTTTATATCGCTCAGTTGTCGAAAAAATGCTTCAAAGTGAAGAGCTTATAGAGATTCATTTAACCGATGTGCATATTAAGCATCCAATCTATCTTGTTTATCTCAAAAATAATTATTACGAACAAGATTATTTAAATCTTATTACTTCTGCATTATAAAATTTATTCAGATAAATTATAAAAAGATCTTGAAATAAGCTAATTTGCTAGTTTCAGACCTTTTTATTTTATCTATCTTTATCTTCTTTTTTTACTAAAGGACAGCCTGAATCATGACAAGACTTACACGAACTTTGTTTTTTGACCAATTTTTGATAAATAACATAGCCTGTAAAACCAAAATTACTATCATCAAAATAATTGTTGCCATTTTTATCATCACTCCTTACTCTTTTTGCAAAAACCATAACTTAAAAAGATTATAACTCCTAGGCATAATGCATATGTTACTAATGTAGCTTGATTGGTTATTATCAATGAACCTTGATAAATTAACAAAGCTTCGCAATAAACTAAAAGTGTTTGATAAGCTATAGACAATACTGTCCACTTGAATTTACCAAATTCGCGATACATTGCTCCAATCACGGCAAAACAAGGAGCACACAAAAGATTAAATACTAAAAAGGCATAACCCGCAAAGACACTGTAGTTTAAAGCTAAAAAATGATGGAAAGCAGCACCTTTAAGTCCACCATATGCAACACTTAACGAACTAATACAGTTTTCTTTAGCTATCAATTCCATTAAACAAGCAATTGTCATTTGCCAATCACCAAAGCCCAAAGGTTTAAAGATTGGTGCTAAAAAATCACCTAAAGTTCTTAGAATACTATGATTTTGATCTACCATTTGCAATTGAAAGTTAAAATTAGACAATACCCAAATTAAAACATATAAAGTGAAGATAACACTTCTTGCCTTACTTATAAAACTTTTAGTTCGATAATAAATATTGCGTAAAACATTATCTATTTTAGATAAATGATACGCTGGTAATTCTAAAATAAACGGTTGTGTTTCTCCCGCAAACAAACGCGTTTTCTTTAAAAAATATCCGAAAATCCAACTGCTAAAATACCTAAAAAATAAGCCGAAACAGTAATTAAGCCACTATTATTAAAAAGGTCCCAGCTATCAAGGCAATAATCGTTAATTTGGCTGAACAAGGCATAAAAGTGGTCAACATGATTGTTAACTTGCAATCCTTAGGTGTTTCGATAGTACGTGTCGCCATAATTCCAGGCACACCACAACCAGTCAAAATCAAGATTGGAATAAATGATTTCCCTGAAAGATTAAAACGTTTAAAAATACGATCCATGATAAAAGAAATACACGTCATGTAACCACAATCTTCTAATATGCTTAAACACAAAAAAGTAAAGCTATTTGTGAAACAAACCCTAATACTGAACCAACTCCAGCTAAAATACCATCAACAATTAAACTTTGCATAAAATCTGCAACCTGCCAAGTTAGCAAAATTTGTGTCACTAGGTGTGGTAAAATCTTGCCAAATAACACATCATTTAGCCAATCTGAAGCAATAGCACCTAGTATTTGTACTGATACAAAGTAAACTAGCCACATTATTAAAGCAAAAAATGGTATACCTAACCAACGATTAGTTAATAATGCATCGACTTTATCACTTAAACTCAACTGAAAATCATTTTTATCAATCACACATTGATTTATGATACGCGTTATATAATCAAATCATGCATTAACTATGATACTATCACTAGTATCTTCAAAGAGTTCTTCTGCTGTTTTGATAATATCGTAAATTTCTTGTTTTTGTTGCTTAGCAAGATTTAATTCCTACCAAATTTTTTGATCACCTTCAAATAATTTAATAGCATACCACCGCAAATTTTTTTGAAATTTGAGTCTTGCAGTTGTTCAACAATCATTGTCAAAGCATTTTCCAAGCGATCATCATAAATCGGTACAGTCGGTATCTGTACTGTATTTTTTAATTCTGTAATTAATTTAGTTAAATTGCTCTTTTTTAAAGCACTAATTCCTATCACAGGAACATCTAATAGATAAGCTAGCTTTTTTAAATTAATAGTGCGTTTCTGTTTTCCCAAAGCATCCATCATATTTAAAGCCATCACAAATGGTTGTTGAAGCTCTAACAATTGTAATTTCTTTCTAAATTAGTTGCATCTAATATGTCCAAGACCATTTCTGAATGCTCATCTAATAAATATTGTCGTGTAACTATTTCTTCTGGTGTATATGGTGTCAGTGAATATACTCCTGGTAAATCCTGAAGCGTAATATCCAAAGCTACTTTAACTTTCCTTTCTTTACGTTCGACAGTCACTCCTGGCCAATTTCCTACCGTTTGATTAGCACCTGTCAAAACATTAAACAACGTTGTTTTTCCACTATTTGGATTTTCTACTAATGCAACTGTCTTTTTCATAAATTCATTTCCTGTACATAGATTTGGCTGGCATCTTGTTTGCGTAAGGTTAATTTATATCCTCGCACACGTAATTCAATTGGATCTCCCAAAGGTGCTAAACGAATAACCTTAAGCAAAGTACCACGTGTTAAACCCATTTCCATAATATGCTGTTTAAATTGACTTGTTCCATTAATTTTAACCAACAAACAACTTTGCTCAGGCTTAATATCTGCTAAAGTTAGCTTTAAATTGTCCTCACTAAAATTAAATGCAACCACTTTAATTTGATTAGCCAATTGCTCATCTAAGGCTAATCGTTGTCCTTGAAGATAAACAATAGCTGCATCATTTACATCAAGTGGTTTTATGACAATTAAAACCTTCCTAACTCCAACAATCGTTTTTTTAAATTCGGTGTTGCATCGACTTTTCTTATCAAAAATTTTCCTGGTTGCGTAATATAAGCTAAACTTTCCATTAACATTCAATCCTTTATCAATTGGGAATCATTTTTAATTAGTTGTAAGATAACATAGACCATTTTAAAATTTAAATTTCTCTAGCTTGAATGTACAAAAAAAGACAAGGTACTAAACCTTGTCTTTTCTACATATATCATTAATACCGGTGATCGGTAACACCGTTGTTGGTATATCAATGCTTGCACCGTATTTGGACAACTTTTGGACAACTAGTTAACCTCACAAAAAAGGCACACCAGTCATTTGACCAGTGTGCCTTTACCTATCTATTCAAATTGTCAGTATAACAAACGCTGACCGACATAAAGCCTGTTAGGGTTGCCTATACAGTTAACCTGTGCCAGATGACCAACCGATTTAAATTAATATATCAGTTTTTGACCTGGATAAATTAAATTACGATTTGCAATATTATTTTTAGAAACCAAACTATTAACAGTGGTTCCTAACTTACTTGCAATCGTGCTTAGATTATCTCCAGATTTAACTGTGTAATAAACAGAGTTGATTGACGTGCTACCTGAAACCTTTAACTGTTGACCTACATATAGGTAGTTAGGGTTGGATAGCCCGTTAAGACTAGCAAGCTTTTGCCAAGTCGTATTGTATTTAGCAGCAATTCCTGACAAGGTATCGCCACTTTTTACTACATATTGTATATTGCTATTATTTTGATTGGCATTATCTTTTAATGTTCCACTGATTTTTAAAATATCTCCTGGATGGATAATATCATTAATAGTTTTATTATTGAGTTGTGCTAATTGATACATATCAAGTCCTACACGATTAGCAATAGCCCACCAAGAATCTCCGGATTGAACTATGTACTTTTTACTAGTATCATTAGAATTTCCTGGTTCAGTTGGTTTAACAGGAGTATCAACTGTAACACCGCTAGAATTTTTCATGTAGTCAATCAAATCAACATTACCATCAACACCATAAAAATTATCTGCATATTGCCACATTGCTACATAATTCATACTTGGAAAATAATTGAAATCTGGTCGTGTTTGTAATCCAGTTGTCTTATAGCTAGCTACCCATATTACTGTACCAAATTCTTTACCAATTGCATCTGTATCTACATACTGCTTTAAAAAATATGCTCCCGAATACAACAAAACTTTATATCCTTGACTTTTAATATACTTCAAAAATACTTTAATAGCATTTGTGTTTTCTTCCTTATTATTTGTTGCTCCTGCCTCATAATCAAGAGCGATTACAGAGCCCTTTTTTAAACCTACTCTTTGAGCATCTTCAACTGCAAGTTGTGCATGATATTTTGCTTCTTGTTGATTGGCGCCAAATTGCCCCCAAAAGTAGCCGCCTACTGTCAATCCTGCTGCTTGAGCATTTGCAAGCTGTGCTGATGCTTTCGGATTTTGATAATGACTACCTTCTCCTCCGCCACGGCCACCTAATTTAACTAATGCAAATTCAGCTCCTTTTGATTTAAAATCGGCAAAATAATTTTGAGTACTATCTTGCCAACTTGCTACATCAATGCCTAATGTATTCGCCAAAGCCGTTAATGGAGTTAAAAAAATAGCACTAGCTAAGCTAGCACTAATCAAGATTTTATTAAATTTACGCATTCTTATCATCTCCTTTATGATCATAATCGTCCTGTAACTTAGCAAGTCGGTCTTTTACCCAACTTGGTAGGGGTAGCCCTGCTTGTCCCCAATTTTCCATGATACTTACAGCATAGGTAATGATAAAATACACTAACAACCAATCTGCATATGTCTGAAATCCGATTGTTTCGGCGATAGGGTACATTACTAACACAACGATAAACACTAAACAGTGCTTTAAAATACCTAATAGCCCTTTGTCGCTAACAGTCTTGCTGTTTGTGTTGCTTGCAACTAAAGATTTTAAAAGCCCTGTCGCAATATCGATCAATATCAGAGCTGTTAACAAAATGATGAATTTATTATCAACCATTTGTAAAGCATTTTGCCAAATATTTTGATGTAACATATTAAAACTCCTTTATTTGTTATTCCGCACCCACCCACCGCTGTATTAATTATTCTGTCACTTTAGTTAATTCTGCTAATTTCTTTTTAGCGATTGTTTCCAATTCTTTCCGTGTCACATCATCTAAAGTTTTATCTGATACATCACTACTAGAAATAGTTAGTGTTGTAGACAGAGTGTTTTCATTATCATAGCCATTCAATCCGACTGTCACTGCTTCTGTTGTTCCTTCTGTGTTAAATTTATAATTCAAGCTTGTTACGTTAATTTTCATATCTTCATTAGCTCCTTTCACCATTTTTAAAGTATCGTCCGAATAAGCAACTTGTGCTTCTCTAATCATTCAAAACACCTTCCAATTCTGTCGCAAGGTAATCATAGATAACTGCATCTCGATTGCTAAAATCTTCAGCGTAATTATCTAAAGCTTCTTTAAAAACTTTGATTAATTCTACATATTCATCAAGCATTATCACCGCCTTTTCTTTTCCAAGTTCTTCAAGTTGTTTGTTTAAATCTACAATATCAACACCTTCTTTCAAGATATACTGTTCGTTTTCAACAACTCGTTCACCATTTTTGTGCACTAAAAAAGGATCTCGAATTTCTTCTAGATCCTCGTTGTATTCTGTAATTTTAGTAGTCATTAGTTTAATTAATTTAGTACGTCCACGACTTGCTTTGTTTTTTAGCTTAAGTTCGCTTAAAAAATTAATAATATCATTTAATTCGTTGTTTTTAATCTTTAATTGCATAGTAAAGTCCTTTCTATTATATCCAAGCCCACTGTGTTGCAGTACCGTTGCTATTGAAATTAAAAGCATAACGCTTATCATCAATCCTAAGGCCTGTCCAATTTCTAACAATATAAACTTGGTCATTATTCCCAATAAAAAATCCTGTTCCGTGGTCATTAACAATTGCAGTTCCTGCTGAACCGCCAAAGGAAGATTCTTGAATTCGTATGTGGCTCCACCCAGTTCCACTAGACAATAGTGGCCCAAATATGGCGCCACTAAATGTAATATCTTTTTGGAATGTCACTGAATCTGCAAAATTAAAGCCACCCTTCAAACCGTTAGTTGCTGTTTCGTTTCTCGACCAAACCATCTTGGCTTTATAACTACTACTAGATTTCCAATCTTGAGCTACGATTGCATAATGTCCAGCATTCCCGTCTATTGCAGTAAATAAACCATCATCACTGTTCAGCGTTCCCCACTTCATACCGCCCATTGCTACTCCGTTTTTATTCAAATTAATACCTTGCCAATTAATGTTAGTTGTATTGTTTAAAAACTTTGCGGAAAATCCAGAACTATTAATCGACACGTACTGCCCGAAGACACCTTCCCAGGCGGTCTTGACAAAGTTGGCAGTGTCGCCCACTAGACTTGATACGTTTAGATTGATGACGTTGATTTTGGCTGCATCGATAGTGCCGGCCAACATCATGTCGGCCGTAATACCAGTTGCTTTTATCTTCTTCGCAAAAGTCGTCCCGTCAATCGCAACATCGCCGTTCAGCAGGATATGTTTTGAATCAATTTTAACTGCCGCACTAGTCATGTCGATTTTCGAAATATCTGATCCACCGACGAGTTGGGCAACTTTTAATCCGATACCGTCTGATGACTGCTTGATTGACGTCATGTTTGACTGAGTGTAGTCATCGAGTTTGGTGAAACTAGCATAAGATAGATACGTTTTAACCGCTGCACCGCTATCATTTCTTACTGAAAAGCATGGTATAACGCCAGATACGCCATCAGGTACGGTTATAGTGCCTTTTACCCACCCCCATTGACTAGGCGCAATGGTAGCAACAGGGCCTATTTGCCATTTTGTGCTGCCGTTTTGGGTGTATTTCAAACACGCGCGAATGGTTATATTTACCCCGTTAGATGTTTTTGGAAAGTTGGGAGCTAAAGCCTCAACGTAAAACGCATCCCCTGATTTAACTGGTATTTCTGTATTGTTATAGCACAAATCGTATGCAGTGCTAGGATAGATCCAGTTGCTTAGCCCGCTTGCTGCATTACCCTTCTCCAGCGTCGCTCTAGTTTTTAAATCTGCACAGTACCACTCCCCCACATTCCCGTCTTCAAAACTCTTTTTGCCGATTAGCTGACTGCTCGAATCAAGATTGTATTTCCAAGCTTGCTGTTGGAAACCAGTTGCGTCTTGGATCCAGCTTGAGTTCTGATTGATCTTGATTAATTTCTTCCAGTCATCGGTGGCCTTCAAGTCACTGATGGTCGAGCTTTTAAGAGCATTCTCACGTGTCTGCGTTTCTGTCTTGGTATACACGGACGATGATAAAGCATAAGTACGCTTGACTTCTGCCTGATATGCAGTCAATGCGTCAGCCTGGTCCTGTATGCGTTTGTTGACATCATTATCCGACATACACCAATCTGTAGCTTTGTTGCCGGATTCTAGTTTGACGTTTCGGATTTCCAACCAGTCACTGGTACTGTAGTTACTATACAGACGCCCGATAAGCAGGCATCTTGTTCCGGTTGGTGGGATTTTTGACAGTTCATACCTTATCCATACTCGTTCCCATGCCGTTGATGGTGTGATGGGCGTCCTGCCATCCTCACCGATACTATTGTTAACCCAGTGCTGAGAATTGCTAGCTCTCACAACTTTACCGTTTATGCTGTAGTCGCTCCCGTAAAAGAAACAGTAGAAAGCCTTGCTTACGTTTGCTCTGCAGTCAAACGATACCGTGATGGTGGTGCTTTGTGGCTGTTTGTTCAGGGCAAAATTTACCGTATCAGCACAGTCTTTGCTAATGCCTGCTTTTTTCCATGGCCCTGCCGTACCGTCCAATAAATTTGCGCCACCGATTTGCAGACCGTCGATTTTGCCGTTCAGCGATTTATACGATTCGGTTGTACCATAGGCATCAGCAACTTTTTTGGCAAATCCGGAGCCGAAGGCACCGGTTGTTGCATTATAATCAAGCGCGCTGATCAAATCGGTTGTTTGCTTTTTTGTTTGGTTAGTTTCATTGCTGTAGGCAGATACTAACGTGTTCAAATCACCGGTTGTCCCATCCTTACCGATCAGCTTCCGGATCGTAGTATCATAACCAGCTACTTTCGTATCGATGCCGCTTGCCTTAACAACGCTGTTGGCAAAGCTTGTCGAATTCATAGTCGTTTCAATAGTGTCAGCTTTTGTCTTTACAGACTTAACATCACTCGCGAGCGTATCAACTTTATCTGCCGTCTGTTTAAATTGTGTCCCTGTTACATATCCGTTCAGGTCAGTCTTATTGGCTTTTTGGCTGAGTTCGGTTGACGTTTGTCGCTTAAACGTGTTGTATTCACTGTCATCGACTTTTGCATCGACCAAAGATTCAATTCGGTTATTTTCGGCTTTGACGCTGATCAACCCACCCCTTCCATCACTCAGTGCTGCTTCAACTGCACCCGCTCTAGCCGACACTGACGTAACCTTTCCATCGAGCGTGGCATACGTGGCTTTAACGCCACCGACATCAGTTTTGATTTCCTCGATTGCTTTTCCGTTTTCTGTCACGGTTTTAGCAACGTCATCAACTTTAGCACGTGCTTCACTTGCACTGTTATTTGCTTCCGTTGCATTTTCAGAGGCAGTATCCGCAGTTTCCTTTGCCGCTTGAGCTGTTTCTGAGGCTTTAGTCACGGCCGTGGAAAAAGCCTGCTTCTCAGTCTGGTAAGTTTCATTAGGTACGTACTTGTCATCGATTTCTTTAAATTGTGCGTTGAAATCTTTGATGGCCTGGTCAACTTCCTTCTGCGTGTTATGCAGCTCTGCCGTCGACGTAATCAGTTCCCAGTTACCATTCTGATACTGGTACATTTCAGTCTCGCCGTTGCCGAGATCCTTGTACCACAAGTCCCCCTCAACAGCAAACTGTGGCTGCGATGTACCGAAATGATTGGTATTCTTGCCGTTAGCTGACTGCAACGCTGATTGCGAATAATCTTTGACGCTCTGCAACGTATCTTGAACTGCGCTGATCGTTGACGTTATGCTAGCGGCTTGAAAATCATCCCCCAGTTCAACTGTGTTGTTCTGGCGGTTGAGCAGGTCATGCGTAACCTTGTAAACGCGCGTGGAATACTCAATTTTTAAGTCATGGCGGATAATCGCCACTGTATCTCCCAGTGACAGATTGCCAACATCAGTAACGGATGCTTTAAACGATACTTTAGGCCGCTTGAGTTCTTGCAGCTTGTCATACGTTGCCTTTATCAATAAATTTTTATCATTGATTTTGTCAAATTCAACAAAACCGATTCGAGGTTTGCCGTCAGAAAAGCCATATACGGCCGTAGCTGCCGGATCTTCTAGAAATTCTTGGCCAAGTGGTTTATCTAAAGGATTGCCACTTGCTTTCTTCCACTCAATATCTGCAAAGGTTATCTTCCGACTATAACCGTCTGGGCTTCCGTCTGAACCTTCGCCGACCTGCACACTGGCCCCACGGCCTACAAGCGCCGT
This sequence comes from uncultured Lactobacillus sp., assembly GCA_905204935.1. Classification (GTDB taxonomy): domain Bacteria; phylum Bacillota; class Bacilli; order Lactobacillales; family Lactobacillaceae; genus Ligilactobacillus. The sequence goes on along the minus strand of CAJLBJ010000013.1, from coordinate 13,614 downwards.
TACTAACTCTTCACTAGATTGTTCTTTGGTGACACTTAGAAGTTTATCGCCATATTCGAAACGTTTACCCGTTCGATTCCCTTGTTGGTGATATAAGTTTACAAGTCGCCGCTTGATTTGGTTATCATTAGCATCGAAAACTACGTCAAAAGTTATTTCTAATCCAAAAAGATTAGTCAATTCCTGCAAACTTTCTAAAACGGACTTGTAATAGAAATTAGTTGTTTTACCTGGTGTATCAGCCACATATCCAACTTGGTATCTAGTAACACTTAAGATTTGCGTTAACATTTCTTTAGCACCATGATTCTGCGGCCGGATATCTTTGATGTACGAATAAGAGGCTAGTTCATCATAGGCAGACTCAACAGCTGTGTACTCAACCTGATTGTTCTTTTGAGTTTCGGTCAGAATTTTAAAACACATATAGGTCTCAGCACTAGGCCGCTTAAATAGAATATAGTAACAATCATCACGAAGTTTAGAACTCGTTGTAAATTTTAATTTTCCGGCAGTATTAATTGCTTCTTCTAAGGTAGCTTCGACTATCGTTGAAGAAACTATCCCTACTACTTTTTGCTGCTTATTTAATTCGTAAAAAATCAAAGTTTCTTCACCTCAAATCTTATTGTGTATGCACCACTAGCGTTAAAAGTAATTACGGTGTCATGGTCAATCTCAAAATCAGCAAAATTGCTATTTAACGATACATCCGCTAAAACATTTAGTTCGGCTACTGTGCACGTTAATTTTTCAAAATTAATTACTATCTTTTTACCTGCAGATACTGCTTGATTAAGAATAAATTTCTTTTGCTGATTGCTAGTAATTTGGAAAGTTGTAATTGAAGCAGCCGGTGTAAATTCAATCACAATCGGCTTGTTACTAAAACCAGTTTCTCCATATGAGTTGTTAAACTTCACGATATTACCAGTTCCGCTTAAAATTTGCGTTTCAGAATAGCTATACGGATCGCTTAATTCAATTTCAATCGAGCCGGTTGATGATAAAGTTGTCTTGTCAACTTCCAACTTGCTTACGCTACCTATATAGTGATATAAACTATCATCACTAAAATTAACTGTAGTGTTTCTAGCTAGCAGCAGTTGTTTTAGTTTAGCTGTAACTAAATGACGCTCAGATAAAGTAGAACACCGAAGAAAGAAACTTACTTTCAATGTCTTTTGCTTAAGCCGTGTGCTGAGATACAATGCCCCATCACTAGCTAAATCAACATCATCTATATCTTGCGTTAACTCTTCTCTCCCAGTTACTGCTAAAGTTCTAAAACCTTGTATTTCCTTGTCGAGACAACGGCCGCCATAAGTAAATAGAAGTTGTTGGCCCATCTATATCACCTCCCTAAAATTTGTAATTCTTTTGAAATTGCACTTCTGAACCTTGTGCTTTAGAAATATCTTCTACAAATGCAGCAAAATCATTGCTACCAAGGCTTAAATTAATAACAGCTGGTTGTGGTCTATTTAAAGTATCAATCAAATCAGACATTACTTTGCGTTGGCTTTGCGCTTCAACGTTAGGTGCAAGTGTGGCATCTTTAATATCTAACTGCGTACTAAGCTTTTGAACATCAAGACCACCTAAGCTAGTCACATCAACCTCAGGGCTAACTTCAAACGTATCGCTCAGTACTTGACCCATATCTAAAACGGTTGATTTAACTGAACTAAAGCCGTCGGCTAAGCCGGCATCTAACCCTTGCATGATTGCATTACCAGCAGGGATAAGTAACCGTCGGTCATAACTGATTGGCCCTTTGTGACGCTTAATCCAACCTGCAATCCCACTAACGAAGTTGGTAACAGCTCCCCAGGCAGACCTTAAGCCGTTTAAAAAACCGTTCATAATTGCACGGCCAGCTCCTACTAAGCTAATGTTTCCTAGACTTTCAAAAGCACCTTTAACACCATTGATAACACCCTTAACTCCACCAGAAATTGAAGAAACCGCGTTACCAAAAGCATGAAAGGCATTTTTTGCACTGCCGATTGCACCACCGATTGATGATGCCACTGTTCGAATGACATCGCCAATCGCCATCCAAACGATCGATATAATATTTTTGACAACTTGAGCAGCATTACTAGCTCCCGAAAAGGATAATTTAATATATTCAATAACTGTTCCGATTGCACTTGCAGCAGTTGAAATTGCGTTTTGAATATTTGACCACGCTGACTGAATGAAGCTGCTCAATCCTTGACCGGCAGTACCCAAATTACCAAATAATCCTATTACTGTACCTACCCATTGAGCAATCGTACTCAAAACTGGTGATAATGCACTAAATGCATTTATGACAATTGTAATAATTGGTGTTAAAAATTCGATTGCAATTTTTACCGCATCAAAAGCCATCGATATACCCATTAATGCACCTTTGATGACGCCACCTAAAAATGATCCTAAGATTTGAAAAGCAGGCATCAAAGCGCCGCTAATTACAGAAATAAGTGGTTGGGCAGCATTCCACATCGATACAAACGAATTGACCACACTGTCAATTGCTGGACCGACAATAGACATCATTGTTGAGAAACCGGACTGAATAGCTGGAATAAGCGAGCTAAGCAGTAATTGAATACCGCTAAAATCCATTCGTGAAATACCATTCATAATCGCATCAACCACTAGTGTTACAGCACTTACAATTGAATTGAAAAGATCTGGTAATTGTCCGAAAGCAGTTTTTAAACCATCTATTACAGACTGAACTGCAGTTAGTATTCCTTGAAACTTAGAACTCAGCCCGGAAAAATCAATATTAATTCCTAAATTAGAAAAAACTGATTGTAGTCCTGATGAAATCTGCGGAATAGCTGCTGATATAAAGGTGCTAATTGCTCCTGGTAACCCCTTTAAAATGTTACCAACCATCGGAATGAAATTGTCAAATAAGAAGGTAGCAGTTGTTTCAGCCAACGCATTTAAAGACGGAACAATATCTTGGCCTAACGATAATTTTCCCAAAACGTCACTAAAAGCTGCCTTCATTGATGCTAGTGAACCACTTAAAGTAGTTGCTGCTTCCTTAGCAGTAGTACCTGTAATACCCAAACTTTCTTGCACTGCATGAATCGCTTTGACGGTATCAGCAAAATCCCCAACTGTATAATGCTCTCCAGTCAGTTTTTCAGCATCTCGCATCAAGCGTTCCATTTCTGATTTAGTACCACCATACTTGGTACACATTCGCCACAAGCAGCTAACTTATGACCGCTCTTTTTGAGCTGCTCTATGTCACCATAGAGAGTAGACTATCTCTTATGCATTTCTGCACCCTAGCGCTTCGAATTCGCTTGAATCCTACTCTACTCCATTAAAAAAACACCCTTTCAGGTGTTTTCTCTGTTTCGATAGTCGTTACACTTTCAAGAATTATAAAAAGTATCTAAATTCTTGCTTAGCACGGTATTGTCTAAGCCGCTAAACTTAGAGTTTCACCGTTTTCACTAGGTTTATACTCGGCTATGGGTTTTCTACCGAGTTTCAAATTATCAAGCATTTCATAATTACCACGTGCTAAAGATTGATAAGTTTGTTGTATCAAATCAAGGTCAGTACCCATTTTATTTGCATTATCCGACATATCGACCATCGCCGTATTCGCTAACTCAGCCGCTTTAGCTGTATCGCCACCAAGCGAAGAAATTAATGAAGCCGAAAAAGAAGTAACATTTTCCATGTACTTATTAGCCGATACTCCAGCAGTGCGATAAGCTTGATTGGCGTAGTTTTTAACTGTATCAGCGCTACTTTTAAATAGCGTCTCGATACCACCTAAGGATTGTTGAAGAGCAGCACCTTCAGAAATTGATGCAGCAAACATCTTTCCGATTCCTGCAGCCGCAATAGCACCTGTAACTGCGGTAATCATTGATTTACCTAAACTAATTCCTGCACTAGCACCAGCCGATTTTGATTCAGGCTCTATTTGCTTTTGAATCATGCCACTAATACCTTTAGCTGACGGCATAATTTGGACGTACGCTTGACCTAATTCAGTTGCCATGATTATCACCTCCTCCTAAAATTTTCGCTTTAGCTAATTCAAAATCCTCGCCAGACTCAAATGATACTTCTTCGCGTTCGATTTGCTTTTTAGTTAGCTGATCAACAATAGATACAGGTTGATTTTTGCCCTTTTGACCATCTTTCGTATTTTGCCAAAGCATTAAACTTAACCTATCTGCTACTCCAGCAAGCAATAATGTGTCTAAAGGCCATTTGGAATCACTAATTTTCATCATGATTCTTGAATCCGGCCTTAAACCGCAAGCAAAAACAGCCACCTTTGATACAGGTAGCTGTCTATAATCGTAGATATTGTATGTCTCGGCTAAGTCGCAAATAATCGCATCTTCGTCCACTTTGAGCATTTTGGCAAGGATCATTATTTTTTTAGCTGAGCCTGACTTTGAAAAATTTCCGTAACTTCTGCAGTCATTTTTTCTGCATTGACACGACCATTTTCATCACGAACATGATTTTTTAACGCCGCAGTCTGTTCATCGCCTAAAATTCGTTTGACGACTTTAGGGAAGAGTAAAGGATTTTCTTCTACGTCACCTAATAGTTCGATTGTTTCATAGTCATTTAATACTGCCTCGTCAATTTCAAATTTGAATCCTGACTTTGTTTTTCCTTTAATCATCTAATTTAACCTCCAACCTCAGCATCTACTCAGATTTCTTGATGTATTCATAATGCGTATTGCCATTTGTATCTGGCAAAGCTTGAATCTTAATTTCGTAGCCAACAGGATCACCATCTGTATAGCTAATTTCGCCGATTTCTGACACTTTCGCCACTGGAATAACAGTGCGTTTTAACACCCCACCTTTAAGGATTACTTCGATTACTAAACAATGTTCTGGTAATTCCTTAGAGTTGGCTTTGATTGTAATACTGGTATCTAAAGTTCCGCTTACGTTATCAGATCCGTATACTTCTTTTAAAACTTCAACATTCAACGACTCAATTAAAGTGTATCCGAACGTATCTTCTTTTTCTGTTTGGGTAGTTAAGACCGTATCCCCACCCCAAGCTTTCACGTTTTCTGATGATGGACTGTTTTCGTTGGTCAATCCATCCTCAGAAATATACCCTAAAGCTTTAAATGCTTCGTCTAATGCTGTTGTTGCGTCTGTAGGTAGTGTAGTTCCAAGTGGAGCTGAATATACCGCCCCACCGACTTTAGGTTTAGCTGCAGTTACATTTTTTACATTTGCCATTATATATCCTCCTAATAATAATTGATGTCGAATACCGCTTGATATCGGTATTCTTTTGTTTCTTCATCAGTAAAGTTATAATCACTATTTAATTCAACGCCACTAATTTCAGGTAATTCAATCATTTGCTCAACAACTTCTTTTACTTGCTCATTTAGCATTGCTGCATCATATAAAGATTTCGCATAACTCTGAAAAGCAAAAGTTGCTGATTTTAAATGATTGCTTTTGCCACTACTTGTTTTCTCAAACAACACAAATTTAGCTGGCATTGTACTTTTTCGCTCCAAAAAAGACGGCACCTCTAAATGACCGTCTAAATATCGCTTAATTATTAGCTCAATCATTTATCGCACCGCCTTTAACAATGTGTTATTCTTCTCATTGTCTTTCCTGGCTCGCCAACTAGCCGCACTAACCATCGCATTCGCACGATTTTTACCAACATAAATATCTTGCTCATAACCACGACCACAACGACTACGAATAGCTGAAGCTTTATCGGTTAAAACAGCTTGCATTTCAGCCGATTTCATAAGCTCGCTAACACCACTTCGGTTTAATTTAAACTTAAAGTTACCCATAGCGTTCTACCATCACTTTCTTATTCCAGTCAAGCGGAATTAAGTCTTCAATCCCTTGTGTAACGAATCCAAAAGTTTTCCACCTCTGTCCGAAAAATCTGACTTCTTTATCTTCCCACTCATGCCTATCTCCCTTAGGAATAGCCAAAGTATAGACTGCTTTTTTGCCGGTCAAATTCAACTCGTTCACAATATCCTCAGAACTAGCTGGCATCACCAATACATTTTCAACTTCAATTTCTTTATCTTGATAGTTGGGAGCACCAAAAGGATCTTCACCCTGACTAACCTTGTCAATTAACTTCACCGTAATTCCTTTAATCAAGGCCATATAAATCTACCGCCCCGTATTGTTGCCTTTTTAGACCCAAGCGTCTAAGTTCACTGTCTTTAATGAACAAGCCACCGCCTGGAACCAAAAAAGAACCACTATATGAGTATCCCAAAGCACTTTCCGTAACCTGTGTCATTGGTTCTTGGTCAGTAGATGTCATGAGAGTACGTGCCACTACATCAACGGTTACCGACTTAACTACATTGGCGTAAGATGTACTGTCAGCCACTAATACATCTAAATCTTTACCAACTTTTTGAGCTTCAATCCTTAGCGAATCAGACACGACTGTTAGCAATGACTCTGCTCGTCCTACTTCTCCTGGTTTCAGAGGGCGCCAAAGTTGAGATAAGTCATCAATGGTTGCAAAATTCATCTTACCACCACCTAAAATTGAGATAAAATATCAATCAAATCTTGTTTTCTAGCACTATTTGGATAAGTTACACCCATTTCATCTAGCCGAGCTTTTAATTCTGGCACAGTCAATTCATCAAGTTTTTCATCTTCCTCAATCACTTCTTCTGCTACATCAGGCTCTTTTCCAATTTCTGATGGTTCTTTTTCAGCGTTAACTAATTCATCAGCTAGCACCCAATCACCACCAAGGACGCTATCAGTTACGATGATAGCGCCTGTTTTGACATCTTTATATCTCATAAATAAATCACCTCTAGACAGTTACTTTAACACGAGCAAATGCTTCAGTATCTAAAATCCACCATCCGATAAATGCTTCAGCACGTAAACAGATTTCATTGTACGCTTTTAGGTCACGACCGGCACCATCAGGATCACCGTATTCGATAATTTCTAACGGAACATTTTCAGCATAACCCCACTTGAACATATTTTGGAAATCACCAACAATAGCGTGGTCTGTTTCAGCAGTTCCACCAGTTACAGTTAAATTCTTGTTGATGTCTGAAGCCATTCCGTAGAAAGAATTTGGATTTTGGCCAAAACGAAACTCTGGATATAACGGATTTTTATTTGTATCTTTAATTTTAGCTAATGCTTGGCCACCAACTGGTGAAATTGCAATACCAGTCACTGTTCCACCTTTAGCGGTCACTTGTTGCACTGCCGCTTCAATATTATCGTCAAAAGTATCTTCCGCATAAGTTACTACGTTGGCTGTAATTTGTCCGTCAAATGAGTTGGTTGCTCTAAAGCTTGCATCCGTCATGGATTTAGGTTCCAATCCATGTAAAGCTGCAATATCAAACGCTTCAGCAATTTTTTTAGCAAATCCATCACTAAATGATTGTAAATACTGAATTTGTCTTTCTTCAGAAGCATACTTAAATTCATCAGTGATACGCGCTTGATAGACAAATTTAATAGGTTTAATCACTTTAGAAGTCAAAGTCGCTTTGCCTGCACCTTTTTGCTCACCTTCACCGACAATTTGAGCATTTCCTTCTAAATTAAAAATAAACTGTTCTGTTCCGTTAAAAGGAATTGGTGTTTGCGCTGATAATTTCGCTAACACTGACTTCCCTTGTACTTTAGAAATTAATTCTTTTACTAATTCCGGTTTAAATAATGTTCCTGTTTTTAATGAGTTGTCTGCCATAATATTTTCTCTCCTTTAATCTTTGCTTAAATTTTGTAACATTGAACGATACGCGGCATTTTCACCGGTAATACCTGGTTCTTCTACACTTTTTAATGGTGCAGTCGGTTCTTTTGGTGTTAAAAATCCTGCTAAACGTTCTGCATCTGCCTTCAATTCATCTTCATTAGTTCCGGCCAATCTATCAGCTAATTCAAATGGCAATCCTTGTCGTAAGGCAATTTTCGTTCTTAGCTGAGCTTGTTCATAGCTCGTTACCTTTGATTGCAGATCTGCGATTGATTGCTCACTTGTACTTGCTTTCGTATTCGCTTCTTCTAATGCTGACTTAAATCCAGCAGCCTCTTTTTGTAAATCCTCATATTGAGTTTTGAGTTGTTCATATCCTTGCAGTTGCTCTTCATATTGTTGTTTTTGACGCGCCAAACGTCCTTCGATGATATTATCCAACTCTTCTTGTGTTTCGATGACTTTAAATGACATTCCAAACATCCTTTCTCCTGCTTACCCGGCAGTTCGGTAATTTTTTGTATTAAAAAAGCACCTCGCTTGAGATGCCTAATACCTGATTTTTTGTTTTTTCTTTGGCTTTGTGGTGTAACAAATCCAATGCGCTAATAATGCGCTGTCCATTAAACTAATATCCATATCGTCAAACTGTGAGCGATAGCCAAATCCACCGTTTGAGCCAATATTTCGCTTCTCGCAATTCGTGGCTACTTTGGTTAGTGACGGCTGATTATTATGGCATAACTCTTTTTGATAAATTGCTTGAGACCACAGTGAATTGGCCACAATGATTTCTTTGACGGTTGGTAATATTGGTTTTTTTAGCCCAAAATCCTTAAATTCATCCGCTAAAATCTTCTGACCATTCGCTCCATCAACTACTACCTTAGCTACATCGGCGTTTTTGATAAAATTAATAATCCACTGGTTGCCATTTCTAATTGATTGACAGTCTAAAGTTTCAATAAAAATGCGATTATCATCTGTTCTGACTGCTACACTCATCGCCACGTTGGTATTATCATTTCCGTATTTAATACCAATGAATAGTGGCCCATTAAACGTTGGTAATTCATTAACTTTTAAAGTATCCCATTCGCCTTTAGTGATAGCCGACTTCTGATTATACTTTGGCCAATAACCCAAACGTTGAATATTGTGGTCCAGTTTATCATCGCCCAATTCAGCTTCAATTTTTCGCTCAGATAAATGATAACCTAAAGATGGATTGGAATTATACCAGGCATCCACATCATGAATATCCTTTTGACTGTCCACCGACCACTCAGCCCAACCAGAATATTTAGCTCCTTCAGCAAGTACCGTATCACGATAACTAGAAAATACCGTACCACTTGATACAGGCGTTGGTGGCGTTCCACACATAATCGTTTGCGGATTATCTGAGTCAGTGACCGTATATTTAAGGGCTGATTCCTGTTCTATCGTGTATTCTTGTGCTTCGTCAATAATCAACAGGTCAAACCCTTCACCAAGACCGCCACTTGAAGTACGCGTTCTAAACTGGATAACTCCACCAGATTCGTAAAGTTCAATACGTTCCTGCCCTTTAGCTTTGATTGAGTTAAAATGCGTACCATCAACATATCCTGACTTTTCCAGGTACTTCTTGACTTTCTCGAATGATGAATGCGAAGTACTAATTCGGTGTGCAGTGTGTAAGACATTTAATCCTTTTTCTAAGGCCCATATTTCCTTGATATAGATTACCTCTGTCTTACCGTTTCGACGCGGTATAGCGTAGCCAAATTTTTGATGTACCCACAAGCCATCTACATCAATAGCCATAATCGCATCCAGCATATTTTTCTGCCAATCATAGCATTTCAGCCCAGTACGTTCATAATACTTAACAGCTTCATCTTTCAAAGTTTTCTGATATGGTATTATTACCGATTGAGTAGGAGTTTGATTGCCAATACGTTTATTGGTCATTTCATCGCCCCTTTCAATCTAGTTTAGATGAGTCCTAAATCTTCAAATTCTTCCAACTCATCCCATTCATCTTCATCCATCTCGATCACCACCTTTATTTAGACCATATTTAACACATTGCAAGAGAATAATGATTGATATTCCTATGACAAATGCTGTGATTGGTAGCATGATTAAAATAAATAAAAAAATCCATAACCACATAAAATCACCTTCTTTAACAACATATATTTAATTTTCATAAAAAGACTCTTTTAAAAAGAATTTGACAAAATCTCTACCAAATTTCGATATTTTCAATCTATTTTTTGATTTTATTTTTACGTTAGATTTAGATGTGAATTTTTTTATTGATTTCACTTTGCCACTTGATAACTTACTAATTGCATCAGCAAATACTGTCTTTAATTCATCTATCGCTTCACTTAGCTGTTTCAAGTCTGATTCAACAGTATTATCTGAGATGGATTCTAGTAAACCCATTCTATATAAATTTTCACGTATCGCTCTATATTGACTAATATCAATATCAAATTTCTCTAAAATATCCATATATGTTTGATTTTCTTTTCCATAAGATAGTTTTAGCACAGCTAAATCCAATATCGTTAACCTATCCAAAGTATCAAAATACAAATAGGCAGTGTCGAAAGATGGATTTTCTACAGCTAATAACTCTACATAGCCACTAATCATATATTGTATTTTTTCATCTTGATAGGTGTCGCTTATTTTTTCAATCACCATATTAAATACATCATCTAATACCCTTTTATTTTCGATTGATTGTTTCTCGAAAAGATTATTGATTTCATCTACACGGTCATTTAATAAATTCAACATTGTATTTAAATTTTCTATTTTTTTGTTTGTACGATAAGTACTCACCGCTGATCCGATTGTAGGTATTGATGTTGCACCATAATCTAACAAAAAACCAACCCCTTTCTCCACAGCATTAGGTAACAATTGTCCAGCGACATATTTTTTGCCACCTTCTGCAGCATACTGAATAACCACATTAAGTACATTTTCCAATAAAAATTCTTTTGTAGCTTTTGATTTTTCTGTCATTTCTAATCACCTTTTGTATTATTTGTTCATACAAAAGTATAATTAAAATTCAGGATTTTGGATATAAAAATAGCACTCAACCACTTAACTTTGATTGAATGCTAAAACATTGTTATATACGATACTATTTTTCTGTATTATATTTCCAGTCAATTATTTTGTCATATAAATTTTGAATATATTTACCTTTTTCATTATACCAGTTATCACCATCTTCATCATAATACATACAATCTTCACTTGTTAAATACCAACTTATCTCTGTTTGTAACTCATCAAGATTTTTATCGTCTACTAATATTCTTATATCATTGCTACACTTTTTTAAAAATTCTAACTCATCATTTGTTAAACCAAACATAATTTTCCTCCTACTTTGGATTACATTGAATCAATTTATGATTAATTGGATTATACGATACTAAACATTTGCCTGGTAATTCAAATAATATACTATTGGTTGTTTCCCTTTTAATTTTTCCGTTACTAATACATTCTAATATATCATTTAAAGGTACATGTCTATGATTTAATCTTTTCATTATCTCAGCTGAATTATTAGGGCTTGCCCAATTGTGAGTTCCGATTGATCGTGCAGTAAAATGAAAACTTACTTCTTTTATCTCCATACCATTTGATAAAGTGGCGCCAACTAGACTTTTTGACAATTCATTGTGATAAGCTTTAAAATACTCGAATCCAATTAACGGAGAAATTTCACCTTTTTCAACAGATTTCATATATCCATTGACTAATTTGTAATCTTCACTATCATTATACTTCATATCCTGGAATTTTGCGACAGAGACCGGCATATTATCTTTACCTAATACTTCAATCATCTTCTTATATTCAGCACTATCAGATTTATGATTATTTGCTTTTATGTCTTCAAATTGATGTTTTTTTCTTTGAGCGCTATTCTTGGCAATTTTCCTTTCTTGTTTCGTCCAAACATTTTGCTTTTTTCCCTCTCCAGGAAAATAATCTACCGTACATCGACAGTTATCATGTCTATGAAATACATCTTCATTTTTCAAACTATGATAATCATGGATTCCTTCAAGTTTTCTGCACCATTTACATGCTTTAGCAACTGCAGTACGTACTATTTTTGGGGCCATACCTACCTTGGCATGAAAATCTACATTTACTTCTATTGCATCATCCACAATACTTTGACTAAAATTTACAATAGGCTCTTTTAAAATGAATCTAACTGCTTCGAAATCATCTTTACTAACCAATTTATTAACCAAACTATCTATCCTATCTTGATTAATTTGTAGTCGCTTAGCTTTCAAACTAATATCTGCTTTTTTATTCAATTGAGCTTGTACATTTTCCGCATAATCTGCAATCAATTCATAATTATTTTTAAGAGTTTCGTTCAGTATGCGATCAGCAATGTTAAAATACATTTTTCCATCTGGTAATATTTCTTTTCTTATATGCTTATTTAATACCTTAGAAAGCAATTCACCTATTTCAATTGCATATTCATTAGCATTTATATAAGTTGCATTATTGTCATTTAGTAGCTTTAATAATCTCTTAATATTTTTACTGTCAATTCTATCTTTTTCAAATTCTTCTTGAATAGCTTTTAATAAATCAGGAACAATATCTTTATCCATTCTTACCACCCATACCCGTATAATCACGAATCGTATTTTCATCAACAATTCCAGGTATTACTTGATTTAGTTTGATTGCTGCATCGCCAATCAAACCTAAAGCAGATGCATCCGCCTCAAATAGAGGTTCCCATTTTGGTATAGTATCCATAAATCTAGTCCTAGTATAAGGAATCCCATCTTTCAAACATACAGCTACATAAGCTACGTTTAGTAAACCAGAGCCCAAACTTCTCTGAGCTTTCTTACCAGCTAAACGCAACCCCTCATGGCTAGCTTTGATTGCTTCAACGCTTGATGGATTATCTGATACAAATCCTAAATCATCAAGCGTCAAACCCATTTCTCCAGCAAATCCTGCGGCAGCTGTTCGGAGCTGTTCTGTAAAAGGCGACATGTTTGATGTAGTAACATGTTGCTTATTTGCTCTATCAAGGAATAGACTTATACGCAATTAGTAAACGTCTTGGTCACTCTAACATGACGATTACTGCTAAAAGATATGCCTATCTAATTGACGAGTATCGAGAAAAACAAGAGCAAAAAATCACCCAAGCAATTGGACAACTTTCTGGACAACTTTTTCACGATTTTTAACTGTTTTTAACTGTAACTGCAAAGAAAAAAGCCCGATTTCTCGGACTTTACTGTTTATAACGGTTTATAAAAATACCGGTGATCGGGGTCGAACCGATACGTCCCAAGGGACACTGGATTTTGAGTCCAGCGCGTCTGCCAATTCCGCCACACCGGCATAAAATATTAATATTATAGGTTAGCGCCTCAGGCAACTACTCTAAAGGCGGTAACCGGATTTGAACCGGTGATAAAGGTTTTGCAGACCTCTGCCTTACCACTTGGCTATACCGCCATAAAAAAGGAACAAATCCTTACTGGGGTAGCTGGATTCGAACCAGCGCATGAGGGAGTCAAAGTCCCTTGCCTTACCGCTTGGCTATACCCCAATCAAAGGGCGATAGATGGGGATCGAACCCACGCGTGCCGGAGCCACAATCCGGTGCGTTAACCACTTCGCCACTATCGCCATCAAAACATGGCAGGGATAGTAGGAATCGAACCCACACTGACGGTTTTGGAGACCGTAGTTCTACCTTTAAACTATATCCCTATAAAATGGAAGGGAGTGGATTCGAACCACCGAACCCGAAGGAGCGGATTTACAGTC
>CAJLBJ010000012.1 GCA_905204935.1 uncultured Lactobacillus sp. | reverse complement strand
GTCGCATAACCAATTTTTATATATTTAAACTGTATACTTGACAGGACATAGTGCCCCTCCTTGCCAGTAAGGAGGGCTTTTTTGTTTTTTACAAAAAAATTAGGACCGCTAGAAATGTTAGCAGTCCTAAAAATTATAGATTTGAAAAGCTGAGGACTTTTTTATTGGTTTATTATGAAATAGTTAAGTTGTTTAACTGAATTGTATCAGAACTTGAATTAATAAATTCGATATCGTTGCAACCTTGTTTTAAATCTGCACTTAATTTTACTTGTGATTGATTAGCTAGAAGGGTTACCGTCTTAACGTCACCACCATTGATATGATAACTCAAATTTTGATCTTTAGTTGTTGGAAGATAACTAAGGGTCAAAGAGTGCGTATTGTTATCAGGCGAGTAAAGTTGATCGTAATTGATTACACTTTGCTTATCGCTAGGCATACTTGCAATTCGTGTTTTATCTACAGTAGTAACAACATGTGTTTGTCCATACAATGGGAAATCTGCAACGTTTAAAGTATATGGTGAAGTTGGGATTTTTTGATAAGTACGCCAATAATCGATATCAAAAGATTTTGGATAAGGAATGCTTGAATCAAAAGCACCAGTCCAACTACCAGCACGTTTTTCATAAAGCCCCAATAGTGTGAGCATTGGATAATCAGGACTCTTATTCATTGTTTTTAAGAGTTTCCCATCAAGATAAACACTCATTGAAGTTGGTGTCCATTCAAAACCATAGGTATGGTAAGCTACACTTAAATCTTGTTTAGTATCAACGACTTGGGCTTCATCATTAACATTACTATCCCATTTGTGCCAAGTATAATAGAGGTTATTTGGTTCACGTCCTAAAATTTCAAAGATGTCGATTTCGCCATTTTCCTTAGAATCAAGGATTATTATTTTGTTGGGCACCAATCATCCACCAAGCACTGTGAATTCCAGAGCCTTTTTAAACTTTAGCTCTGATTTCAAAATAGCCGTATTTTTGAATATGATTTAAAATAGTATTTTCATGATGATTAACATTAGGATAATTTGTCCATTTATGGAGCCAATCTTTTTCAGCAGTTTGTAGACCAGAAACAACCGTTTGTCCATCATACTCAGGATCCCAAGGTTGAGTTTCCTTATTGATTTTAAGACGCAAAATGCCAGAATTTAAAGCATAAGTTGCTGATGAATCATGTAATGTCCAATGTGGCAAATATTTATTACTAAAAATAGATTTATTGATATCTGTACCCGAAAACTCGTCTGAATCTGTAATATAGTATTCTGTTTTTTGTGGAGTAGCAGGATCAATCTTGTCAGCAAAAATTGTACTAGAAGCAAATGTAGTTGCAGCAAATGCTACTGTACTATTATTAATTTTTTTCATGATTGTGTTCCCCCCCTAATTGTAATCATTTTAGATTTTGTTGATTAAAAAAACTTGTCACAAAAATTTACAATCAAACCATCATCCACAAAAAGAAAGCGTTATCTAATAAACGTGATAAGATTATACTATTTTTATTGAAAAATCAATATTTTTTATAAAGATATTTTAAGTTGCAGTAACTAAGATATTTAGGCTTTTTGCTCCTCAAGCCATAAAATGGTATGATATAAATTATAGAAAAGATCGAATTGGTAGGGATGTAGACGATGAAATTACTAAAAGTTCATGGCTCTGGAAATGACTTTTATTTATTAGATGAAGAAAATTTAGATGAAACATTGACCGAAGATCAATTACGTATGCTAACGCGCAAATTATGCGATAGAACAATTGGCTTAAATGGTGGTGCAGACGGAGTATTGTATGTATGTCCAAGTCAAAAAAAAGAGGCGCTTGCTAAAATGCGCGTAATCAACGCTGATGGCAGTGAAGCTAGCATGTGTGGTAATGGATTACGTACAGTTGCACGCTATTTGAGCGAAAAATATGCTTTAGATACGTTTAAAGTTGAGACGATGTATGCACAATTAGCAGTTGAAAAGCAACTAGACCTAGCTAAAGATGTAATGGCTTTTGGAGTAGAGATTTCACCTGTTAGTTTTAATGCAAAACAAATAGGGATGAATCTTGGCTGTGATGAACTCTTGGAACAAAATGTACCAGAGTTTGATTCTGATTTGAAATTTTCAGCAGTATCAGTGCCCAATCCACATTTAATTACGTTTTGTAATCATCAAACACTCATATCTAATCGTTTAGGCAAACTAGCTGAAATGCTAAATGATGGAAAAAATCCATATTTTCCTGACGGGGTTAATGTTAGTTTTGTAGAAGTTTTGGCTAAAGATCGTTTATTTGTAAGAACTTATGAAAGAGGCGTTGGTTATACCAATGCTTGCGGAACAGCAATGTCTGCTTCAAGTTTAATGCATATTTTATTGAATGCTCCTAATTTGTTAGAACAACGGCTAACGGTTTTGAATCCAGGCGGAATGGTCCAAACAATTGTCCATCAAAAGCAAGATAAACAATACTTTATTTCATTGATTGGTAATGCAACTGTTGTCGCACACATTGAAATTAAGCAAGTAGCAGCTTTACAAGGTGATTTTTCTGAAGTTTTTTGGCAAGAAACGATCGAACAAGACGCATATGAAAAATTCATTACACAACTTGAAAAGTAGGTGGAAAAATGGAATTTGAAGAAAAAGTAACAAATGTCGAAAATGTTTTTAAAGGACATGTGGTTGAGTTAAATGTTGAGACGGTTACACTTCCAGATGGGCGCAAAGCCACACGCGAAATTATTCGACATCAAGGAGCAGTAGGAGTCATTGCAATTACACCAGAAGACAAAATTGTCTTGATTCGACAATGGCGTGCACCTTTAGGTAAGGTAACTTTAGAAATTCCAGCAGGAAAAATTGAGCTTAAAGAAAAACAAACACCACTACAAACTGCTTTAAGAGAGCTAAACGAAGAAACAGGTTATCAAGCCCAATCTTTAGAACTTTTAACAGAATTTTATTCATCACCTGGATTTGCAGATGAAAAAATGTATCTTTATCACGCAGTTGGTTTGAGTAAGGCAAAAGAGAAGTTAGCACAAGATGACGATGAATTTTTAGAAATAGTTGAATTGGATTTAAAACAAGTTAATGAAGCTATTGCACGTAAAGAAATCTGTGATGCTAAGACATTAATGGCTATTTTATTTTGGAAAATGATGGAGTAAATGGATGAAAGAACCTTTGAGACGTTCTAAAGAAACAAAACCTTTAAGACGTAAAAAAAAGCCACAATATCAAAAACAAATGCCGGATTATGAAAAATATTTAGCTTCAAGTGAAGGATTAACCAGAAAGGAAGCTAAACAAGAGATGCAACAATTAGATGAAGAATTCAAGACAAAGCGCCTTGCTAAAAGATTAAATTGGGCTATAGTAATCTTGGTGATTTTGATTGTCTTGGTGTATTTGTTCATGTTTTTTGTTAATTTTTAAAAGGTAGGAAATAAAATGAAATACGGTATAATTTGCGCAATGCAAGAAGAATTAAGGACACTTAAAGATAATTTAAATGAGTGTCATAATGCTAAAATTGGTGTTTACGAATTTTTTAGTGGTAAATTAAATGGAGTAGATGTAGTCTTGGTGGAATCTGGAATTGGGAAAGTCCAAGCTAGTATTGTAACAACTTTATTGATTCAAGGCTTTAGTGTTGATTATGTGCTTAATTCAGGATCTGCTGGAGGAATTGGTCATGGTTTAGCAGTAGGTGATGTCGTATTGTCTGAAAGTGTAGCATATCATGATGTGGATGTGACAGCATTTGATTATTTACCAGGGCAACTACCTCAACAACCACAAAAGTTTAAAGCCGATCAAAACTTATTAGCTAAACTTAAAAAGGCAGCCCAAATCAGTGGTTTAAATGTTAAAAGTGGCTTAATTGTATCAGGTGATCAATTCATTGCTTCTAAAGAAAAGATTGCTACAATTAAAGAGATTTATCCAGAGGCTTTGTGCTGTGAAATGGAAGGAGCTGCCGTTGGACAAACGGCTGCACAGTTTGGTGTGGGCTTTAGTGTGATTCGCGCAATGTCTGATACTGCAGATGAGCAGGCAAATCAATCTTTTGATGAGTTTATCATAGAAGCAGGAAAACGTTCGGCAGATATGATTTTAAATCTCACACGTTTGGGATAAGGAAAGGAAATGAAATAGCGATAAGATGATGGAACATATTTATTTAGATAATGCCGCAACTACACCGATATTGCCAGAAGTTATCGCTTGTATGAATGAAGCAATGCAAGAGATTTTTGGCAATCCTTCCGCCATTAATTACCATGGTCGTCAAGCAAAGCAAGTTCTTGAAAGATGTCGGCAAGTAATGGCAGATTCGCTAAATGCTAAATCTGCTAGTGAGATTATTTTTACTAGTGGTGGAACTGAAAGTGATAATACGGCAATCATTCAAAGTGCATTAACTAGACAAAATGAAGGTAAGCATATCATTACAACGGTTATCGAACATGAAGCTGTTTTGAGATCCATGCAGTATTTGCAAAAGCTCGGTTTTGAAATAACATATCTATCTGTAGACGAAAATGGCCAAATTTCTTTACAAGAATTAAAAGAAGCACTCAGACCAGATACTATTTTAGTTTCAATCATGGCTGGTAATAATGAGGTTGCTAGTTATTTACCATTAGAGCAGATTGGACAAATAGTAAAACAAACTAATGCATGGTTTCATACTGATGCTGTACAAGCTTATGGTATTACTGCAATTGATGTACAAAAATATCAAATCGATTTATTATCAGTATCAGCGCATAAATTGGGGGGACCTAAATTTATTGGCTTTTTGTATCAGCGCACAGGAATTGATTTTGGTGCATATCTAAAAGGTGGCAGTCAAGAAACAAATAGACGAGCTGGTACTCAAAACGTACCGGCAATTGCAGGATTTGCTAAAGCTGTTGAAATTGCGCAACAGACATTAGAACAAAAACAAGCTAGTTATTATGAATTAAAAAATTACCTACTAACTAGTTTAACTAATGCGCAAATTAATTTTGAGGTTAATGGTGTCCATGGAAAAGATGAATTAGCCCATATTGTCAATATTTGGTTTAAGGGTTGTCTTAATTCCCTTTTATTAACCAATCTTGATTTAGCAGGAATCAGTGTCTCGGCAGGTTCTGCTTGTACGGCAGGCTCCTTAGAACCATCACATGTCTTAGCAGCGATGTATGGTGAGCATCCACGTGTTCAAGAGTCGCTACGTTTTAGTTTTGGTCCAACAACTACTAAAAAAGATATTGACTTGACGGTTCAAGCACTGGTAAAAATAATTAAGAGAATAAAATAGTTTTTAGAAAAGAGGTATGTATTATGGCATATGCACAACAAGCAGTTTTAAAAGGTAGTTCACAAGTTTATGGTTTATCCGCAAATATTAAGCGTTATACATTGCGTGACGTAGGTTTTATTGAATCTAAAGGTGGTAAATTTCAATTAGAACGTTCTTTAGATCCTAATTCACCATTTAACAAGAGCATTAAATTTAAGATGGTAATTGAACCAGATATGAAAAAATTCAAGATGGTAGTGACAGCACCTAATGGTTTAAAAGAAGTAGACGTTTATAATGTACCTAACTGTGAAAGCTATGTTGAGCAATTAAATTATTTATTGGATTTATTGATTGAACGTGAAGTTATCGTGAAGCTTTAACTTGTCAAAAAAAATGAACCTGTTATAATAGTTTGGACTGAAAAAAAACGACCTTCAACTCGTTTGGATTCAGAAATCTTAATGAAATGATGGTGAAAAAATGACAGACAACAGTAAGACGCGTGTTGTTGTTGGCATGAGTGGAGGCGTCGATTCATCGGTGGCTGCTTATTTGCTTAAACAACAAGGTTATGACGTTGTAGGTGTTTTCATGAAAAATTGGGATGACAAAAACGATAGTGGAGTTTGTACTGCAACCCAAGATTATGAAGATGTAGCTAAGGTAGCCGAACAAATTGGCATTCCTTATTATTCGGTTAACTTTGAAAAAGAATATTGGGACCGTGTTTTTACGTATTTTTTAGATGAATATAAGCGTGGTCGTACGCCTAATCCTGATGTGATGTGCAATAAAGAAGTTAAATTTAAAGCTTTTTTAGATTATGCAATGGCGTTAGATGCTGATTATATTGCAATGGGTCATTATGCGCGTATAAAGCGTGATGACGATGGGACGGTTCATTTGCTACGAGGTAAAGATGATAATAAAGATCAAACATATTTTTTGAGCCAATTATCACAACAACAACTTAAAAATGCAATGTTTCCATTGGGAGATTTGCCTAAACCAGAGGTGCGTAAGATTGCCGAGCAAGCAGGTTTGGCAACTGCTAAAAAGAAAGATTCTACTGGTGTTTGTTTTATCGGTGAACGCAATTTTAGCAAGTTCTTGGATGAGTTTTTACCAGCTAAACCAGGTAAGATGGTCACTTTAGATGGTGAAGTTAAAGGTGAACATTATGGATTGATGCATTATACAATTGGGCAACGTAAAGGCTTAGGTATTGGTGGTGGCTCACAAAATAATGAACCATGGTTTGTTATCGGTAAGGATTTAAAAACTAATACTTTATATGTTGGTCAAGGTTATCATCATGAACATTTATATGCAACAAGTCTACAGGCAAGTAAAATCAGTTTTGTAGTACCTGAACAAATCAAGGCGCGTGGCAATGAATTTCATTGTACAGCTAAGTTTCGCTATCGACAAAAAGACAGTGGCGTAACTGTTAAATTAGCAGATGATTGGCAAAGTTTAGAAGTGATTTTTGATCAACCAGTAAGAGCTATTACGCCAGGTCAAGAAGTTGTCTTTTATGATGGTGAAGAATGTTTAGGTAGCGCAACAATTGATCATGCTTATAAAGATGGGCAAATGTTGCAATATGTATGATAAGAAAATCAGGCAAATGCCTGGTTTTTTTATTACCTAAGCTTAGAATCATTAAGGTAATACCAACATATAGAGTCAAATAAAAAGTAAAAACTTATTTTGAAATGAGTAAATAAAATAGCAGATGTTTTGATTTTGCAGATGATAAAATTTTACGGTTATTTCAGTTAAATTTGGCATATAAGTTCATAGCTTTGATATTGTCAAGTAGATCAGTGGATGCTATGTAACCTCGTGAATGTAGTAACGGATGTTTAGTTAAAAAATGCAATTTTAAGATTTTTACAGATGAGGCAAATGTTTTTTTGAAAAAAAGGTAACATTTGACTGAATTTATGAGATAATCAAAGAAGAATTTTTTAATGAGGATGTTTTAAATGACCAAGTTATTTTTTATTAGGCATGGCAAAACAAAATGGAATTTAGAAGGAAGATACCAAGGTGCACGTGGAGACTCTCCTTTGCTTGAACAAAGTTATCATGAAATAGAATTATTAGCCGCTTATTTACAAAAATATCAATTTGCTAAGATTTATTCAAGTCCGTTAAAACGTGCGCTGACAACGGCTAAACAACTCGCAAAAAAATTAAATCAACCTGTTAAAATTGAAGTAGATCAGGCATTTTGTGAATTTAATCTTGGAAAAATGGAGGGAATGAAATTTACAGAAGTTGAACGTCTATATCCTGAGATAGTTGATGCCTTTCGAAATCATCCCGAAAAATATGATCCAACAGAAATTGAAGGCGAGACATTTCAAGAATTATTTGAACGGATGACGCCAAAGATTGAAGAAATTTGTCGCCGTTATCCTACGCAAAATATCTTAATTGTCAGTCATGGAGCGGCTTTGTGTGCAGAAATTAGGTATCTTCAAGGTGTTAGTTTGGAAAAACTTCGCGCTAAAGGTGGTTTGGTAAATACAAGTACGACAATTCTTGAGACTAAGGATGGTCAAAGTTTTAAATGTTTAGCTTGGAATCAAACTGATTACTTAAACAAACAACTAGATTCTAGTGATATGGTGTAAGGTGAAAAAGATGCAAAAAAAGACTGGAGAAAAAGTGTTAACAAAATTAATTGCTAAAGTTGATGAAAATCCATATTGTCCTCAGGCATATTATGAATTAGGTAGTTTTTTAGTTGAATTAAAAAATTATGTGCAAGCAGAAGAACTTTTTAAACGAGCATTGAATGTTTTTGAAAAAGAACCACAAAAACAAGAGATTTTGCATTATGGCTTAGGCAATGTTTTTTATGCAAGTGAATTATATCCACAAGCAATACAAGAATTTCAATATATTACAGATAAAAATTTGAAGGCACAAGCATATATGATGCTAGCACAAACATATTATGCAACCAAAAATTATCAACAAGCATTAGCTTTTGCATTAACGGCTAGCAATACAAGTACACAAGCTTTAGATGCATATAAGTTGATGGCGGATTGCTTTTTGGCTTTAGGTGACTTTGATCAAGCACAAAAGTATTATCATCAAGTACTAAGTCAAAAAGTAGATGACGTGCATGCTAACTTTTATTGTGGGATTTGTGCTACTGTTTTGGGGCAAGACGGGCAAGAATACTTTACTAAAGTTAAGCAAAAAGATTTAAAATATTATGAAAAAATGCATGAAAGATTGGCAGACATTCAAAACTTATTGAATACTAAAAAGTAAACGAGGTGGGTAACAAGGTGCTTAATTTATTTGAAGATGAGAATCAACAAGGGTATATAATAGGCATTGTTACCCATGTTGTTTTTCAAACCAATACTAGTTTTTTTAAGGTTTTAAGTGTTGAGATTCAAGAAAGTGATCTAACAAGTTTGACATCAATTACCATAACAGGAAACTTTGCAGACCTCAAAGATGATATTAGCTATAAATTTTATGGTCAAATAAAAGAGCATCCAAAATATGGTGAACAATTCCAAGCAATCAATTATGAGGTTTTAAAACCAGAAACTATAGAAGGACTAGTAACTTATCTTTCGGGAGCTGATTTTGTTGGAATTGGTAAAGCCACGGCCCAAAAAATCGTTGCCCAACTCGGAAATGATTGTTTAGAAATTTTGACTAATCACCCAGAAAAAATTGCCCAACTCAATATAAGTCAAAAACAAAAAGAAAGTTTAAAACAAGGGATTGAAAAGACGACTGGCATTGAAACGATTTTATTTAAATTAGGGGAGCTAGGCTTTTCTAAAACTATGATTAATAAGATTCTTAACCAGTATCAAGAAAAAACGTTAGAGATTTTAAATACAGATCCCTATCGTTTAGTTTTAGAAATTGAAGGAATCGGATTTAATCGTGCAGATAAAATAGCTGCACAATTAGGTTTACAATATGATTGTAAGCAGCGAATTCAAGCGGCTTTCTTTTATGTTTTATATGATCACTGTCTAGCGAGTGGAGATACTTATTTACAAGCTGACCTATTGGTTGATAGAGTGTTAGAGTTATTAATGCGTGGTCAAAATCAGCTTATTTCCATACAAAAGGTGACGGAACAATTAGTTGAGTTAGCATTTGACAAAAAAATAATTGTGATAAAAGATAAGGTTTATCCTAAAAAGTTTTATCAAGCAGAAGTGGATATTACACAAAACTTAGCACGTTTAAATACACAAGTAGATGAGCAAAAACAATATTCCAGAGAAGATATCATGCAAACGTTAGCCAAGGTAGAAAAAATGTTTGACGTTACTTATGATGAGATTCAAAAAAAGGCGATTATGAAAGCTTTACAAAGTCCAGTTTTTTTATTAACGGGTGGACCTGGGACTGGGAAAACAACGATTATTAATGGAATTGTGGCTGTATATGCGCTATTAAATGATATTGATTTAGGCAAAAGCCATCAAGCTCATTTTCCAATTTTGTTAGCTGCTCCAACAGGACGTGCTGCTAAGCGTATGAGTGAAACTACAGGTTTAAATGCAGTTACGATTCATCGCTTATTAGGTTTAAGTGGATATGATATCGATAGTGAACCAAATGATTTGGAAGGCAGTTTATTAATCATCGATGAAACTTCGATGGTTGACGTTGAATTAATGAGTCTGTTGTTACAAAGTACGCCAAGTGATATGCAAGTTATTTTTGTTGGCGACAAAAATCAGCTACCCTCTGTGGGACCAGGACAAGTATTTGCGGATTTATTGGCAAGTCAATGCTTAGCAAAAGAAGAATTAGTTAAAATTTATCGCCAAAGTGACTCTTCATCGATTGCAACGTTAGCTGCTCAAATCAAACAAGGGCAATGGCCAACTGATTTAACAGCTAAAAAAGGCGATCGCTCATTCATTGCTTGTCAAGCTACTCAAGTTGCCGATATTTTAAAACAAGTAGTTCAAGTCGCACTAAAAAAAGGTAATCAAGCTAAAGATATTCAAGTTTTGGCCCCTATGTACCGTGGTCAAGCGGGAATTGATGCACTTAATAAAATGTTGCAAGAATTGTTTAATCCACTTACCAAACGCAAAAAAGAGCTAGCCTTTAACGAAAATCAAACCCTTAGAATAGGCGACCGCGTGTTACAGCTTGTCAATGATCCAGAAAATAATGTTTTTAATGGTGATATTGGTAAAGTTATAGGTTTAGAATTGGCGCAAGACAAAAATGAAAGTGACAAGATTATTGTGTCATTTGATCAAAATGAGGTTACTTATGAACGTAAAGACTGGCATAATTTGGCGTTAGCTTATTGTATGTCGATTCATAAGTCACAAGGTGGCGAGTTTCCGATTGTTATTTTACCAATGGTTAGTCAATATAAACGGATGTTAGCGCGCAATTTGTTGTACACTGCGATAACTAGGGCTAAGGATAAATTGATTTTATTAGGACAACAAGAGGCTTTTTTGGAATGCATTAATGAAGATTCTTCGCAAAGACAAACGACGCTTCAACAGATGCTTGTGCAACAATTTGATGAAAGTTCTATAAAAGATGAAAAGAAAGCAAATTTATTAAAAGAAATCTATTTAACAAAAGATTTGATTATGAGTGAAGCCATTGATCCTTTAATCGGGATGAAAGGGCTGAGTCCTTTTGATTTTATGGACGAAAAAAGCGCAGCTAATTGAAAGTTTTGGCTTCAATTAGCTGCGCTTTTATTTGCGTTCTTTAACGGGAATACTTTGAATATCCATCCAAAATGGATATTTTTTAGCATTAAAATACAAGTCGTAATACTGACTACCAGTTTCTTCACCATCAACTTGTCCATATTCCAAAGAATTAATAATCAAATGAATATCCTTATTTTTATAATGATGAACAAAAGGTAAATCTGTTTGCTTTTGGAATCTCATCATGACGCTAAATAAGATAAATTTCAAAAAGCTCATGTTTTCAACAATCAATAAATCTAATTGATGATCAGTTGCGTTTGCTTTGGGGGATAAAACAATTTCACCATCATAATAAGGGTGATTAGCAATGTTGACTAAAAAAGCATGTTTGTAAAACTCATATTTACTACCAATCCGTACGGTAATTGCAAATGCTTCTTGATTAACATAAGCTTTAAAAAGATTAATGATATAAGGAATAAATGGCAAATGGAGTTTAGTGAAAGTTTCTTTAAAAGCAGGACGCTGATTTAAACTAACAATATAAGCATCGATTCCAACGCCAAAATCATTAAGGAAGTAACCTTGTTTAGCGTGAGTTGTTTCTACATAACTACCAATATCATAATATGAAGCTTCACTACAGTCTAAAACTTGTTGTAATGCTAGTAATGGATCTGTAGCAATTCCTATTCCAGAAGCAAAACCATTGTTACTACCCGAAGGAATGAAGGCTAAAGGAATATCAACTGTTTTAGCCGATTTAATTCCATTTAAGACGTCATTTAAAGTACCGTCTCCACCAACTACTAATACAAGCCATTTTTTAGCGCTGATGGTTGTTTGATGACTGGTAAATCTAAACGCCAATTTGAAGGCATCACCATTTTTTTTAGTGAATACCACTTGATAATCGATATTTTGTTCATCCAATTTAGCCTGTACTTTTAGCCAATTTAGTTGTGATTGTCCTTCATTGGCATTAGGATTAACAATGATAAAAAATGACTTCAAGCCTTTATCCTCCGTATATAGTAATTTTTATTTAACAGAAAAAACCTGCACATAAGCAGGTTTTTAAGCAACCTAAACAGTGATAAGCATTGGTAAAATCATTGGCTGTCTTTCTGTTTGGTCATATAGAAAACCTTGTAAGTCAGCAGTAATTGCTTCTTTTAACATGTTTTCTGTTATTTTTTCATTTTTTAATGTACGTTTAATTGTACGATAAACACGTTGACGGCCTTTATTAATTAACTCGCCTGATTCACGCATGTAGATAAATCCACGGGATAATAAATCAGGACCAGCTAAGACTTCACGCTTTTTCATATCAATAGTTGCTACAACGACTACTAGTCCCTCTTCAGAAAGAACGTGGCGGTCACGTAAGACGACATTACCAATATCGCCAATTCCAGAACCATCGATGTAGATATCACCAGCTTCAAAGTGTCCCGCTAGACGAGCAGAATCTTTAGTTAAAGCTAAGACATCACCATTTTCCATGATAAAGCAATTTTCTTTAGCAACATCGCAACGCTGTGCTAATTCGGTATGAATTTTAAGCATACGATATTCACCGTGTACTGGCATAAAATACTTAGGCTTCATCAGACGTAACATTAACATTTGTTCTTCTTGACCACCATGACCAGAAGTATGGATATTATTGACTTTACCATGAATGACCGTTGCGCCAGCTTCTTCAAGCTCATTAATAACCTTATTAACACTTGTCGTATTACCAGGAATAGGGGAACTTGAAAAGACCACTGTATCGCCGGGTTGAATTGAAACTTGGCGATGAGTACCATTTGCAATTCGACTTAAAGCAGCCATTGGTTCGCCTTGAGATCCAGTACATAAAATCATAACTTTATTAGCAGGTAAACTGTTAATTTCACGTGCTTCAACCAAGGCTTCATCGGGAATATCTAAATAACCTAATTCACGTCCATTTACAATAGCAGCTTCCATACTACGTCCAAAAACAGCAATTTTACGTCCGCGTTTGACCGCAGCCAAAGCTGCTTGTTGAATACGTGATATATTGGAGGCAAAAGTTGCAAATATAATGCGACCATCGACCTTTTCAAAAATTTGTCGGATAGATTTACCTACCCAACGTTCTGATTTAGTGAAATCTGGTACTTCAGCATTTGTACTATCTGAAAGTAAACATAACACGCCTTCTTCACCAAGTTTAGCCATCTTTTGAAGGTTAGGTGGTTGTTTGGTAACAGGTGTTAAGTCAAACTTGTAATCACCGGTACAAACAATAGTTCCTGACGGTGTCTTAATAGCAGCACCTAAAGTATCGGGAATAGAGTGAGTCGTTCTGAAAAATGAGATGCTAGTCTTTCTAAATTTTAAAACAGTATCTTCGCTGATTTCATGTAACTCTACCGAACGTAACAATCCATGTTCTTCTAGTTTGCTTTTAATCAATGCCAAGGCTAAAGGACCAGCATAAATAGGGATATTAATCTGTTGTAAAAGATAAGGAATCCCACCGATATGATCTTCGTGGCCATGAGTAATGATTAAAGCTTTGATTTTTTGTTTGTTAGCTACTAAGTATTGATAATTTGGAATAACGTAATCGATTCCTAATAAATCATCTTCAGGAAACTTGATACCCGCGTCAATGACAATGATTTCGTCTTGGAATTGAATACCGTATGTGTTTTTCCCAATTTCTCCTAGTCCGCCAATTGCAAAAACAGCAGTTTCGTTATTTCTAACGACTAGCTTTTTCATCTGTCAAACTCCGTTAGTTTATAGTTGACGCTTTGTTGTTCATAAGCCAAAGCTGCTTGATCTAATCCTTCGATAAATTCGATATTGTATGGTGTTTGATTTTCGACCAAGATACGTGCTTCGACTTCTGAAGCAGCCTCGAGATATAAAACCTCGGTATTTTCACGACGAGGATTAATTTTCTTTGATGGTTGATAATAAACTTTAAAAATCATAATTAGTAATTAAATCTCCTTTAAAAAATAAATTTCAGACAAGTTAAGATCTGAGTTAATAAATGTAACTTCCGAACAAGGATTGTTTGCACAATATTTAAATATATTCTAGCATATTATGTGGCTTAAGTATAGGATACTGAGTTGGAATAAAATACTTTTTATAATGTAAACGTTTTTGTTAAAGAAAAATTCGACAATGTTGTATAATTAAGATGAGAAATGATTCGAGGTGATTTAGATGAGACCATTTTTTGTCTTATTTTTATTAGTCTTAGTCTTGCTGATGATTTTTAGTTGGCAAAAATATCGGCGTAATCAAGCTTTAAAGATTGTTCAAAATGTTAGTAAAAAAGTAACCGATGAAGCATTTTTGCACTGTATTAAACAACTTAAGTTTTCTGAATATGATGGTAGCAAAGTTATAAATGAGATTGCTTCAGAATATATTGCAGATGTATGGGGAAAAGGTATTTTGGCGTTTGAGTACAGTATTGATGCTCAAAAAATTACGACTACTCAACTTCCCTTAATTAAAGAAGAATTAACTCAACTTTTAAATGAGTATGCTAAAAATAAAAAATTACCAGTTTTGAAAGATCAACCAGTATTTTGTATTTCAGATATCTGGTTATTTGCAGATGTCTTGCATATTGATATTGCACACGTTGCTAATCAACAAACATTAGGTTATCTACAAGATATAAAGAAATTAGAGGAATAAAAAAACTGCTATGAAACAAATCAAATATGATTTATTTCATAGCAGTTTTTATTCTAAAATTAGCATATCTTTTGGAATGACAAATGGATTATTCTTGTTGATATGATCATAAAATAAAATACCATTTAGATGATCGATTTCATGTTGAACTACAATTGCTTCATAACCATTCAAACGAGCTTGATGTTCATTACCATCTAGATCATACCAACGCAACTTGATGCGATTATGACGTGGTACATAGCCCGGAACTTCACGGTCTACAGATAAGCAACCTTCACCTTCGCCTAAAGCAACCATTTGGACAGATTCACTTAGGATGGTAGGGTTGATTAAAACGTGCTTAAAAAGTGGGTCTTGCTCTTTTTCGACTCCAGGAACTAGTACGGCAGTCATACGTTTTGAAACGGCAAGTTGTGGAGCTGCCAAGCCAACACCTGCACGCAAGCCGTATTTTTCTGCAATTTCTTCATTTTGACTGTTTTCAAGAAATTCCATCATATCCTGTGCTAATTTTTTATCTTCTGGACTTAAAGGAAATTCGACCTTATTAGCACGTTGACGTAAAATAGGATTTCCTTCGCGAATGATATTTTTCATTGTAATCAAGGCCTTTAACCCCCATAATAAAAGATTATCTTCTTAATGATAGCATATTTTAAAAATAAATGGTATCAAGAGTTAAAAAGTGGGCTAACACATGTTTAATAATGGTTTTGTGGTATAATTTCAGTAAGAAATTTTAATTGCAAAGGAGTAAACTGAATGGAAAAAAGTTATGAGTATCCATTGCTACCAGAATGGACGACAGATGAATTAATCAGTGTTATTGATTTTTATGTTGCGGTAGAAAATCTTTATGAAAAAGGAACTAAGCGTGCGGAGTTCATTGATAAGTATCAAAAATTTTGTCAAATTGTTCCAGCTAAAATGACACAAAAACAGTTAGATAAGGAATTTGAAAGAGTTTCGAAGTTAAGCATTTATCGAGCTGTTAAATATGTACAAGCTCAATCAAATGATTTTGTAGTGTATCGTGAGGATTAAGATGACAGATTGGCAAGAAATTAATACTCATGTACAACAGTGGTTACAAACAGTAAAAAAACAGATTAAAGCAAGCCTACAATCCGACATAACTGTCCAAACTAAGACGAGTCGTACTGATTTAGTAACCAATGTAGATTGTTTAGTTGAACAATACTACACAAAGCAAATTTTAAAAACTTTCCCACAGTCACAAATTTTAGGCGAAGAAAGTAAGCATGCAGAAATTTGTTGGCAAAAAGGTTTGCTTTGGATTATCGATCCTATTGATGGAACGATGAATTTCGTGAAACAGCAGGCTAATTTTACAACAATGTTAGCTATTTATGAAGATGGACAGCCTAAGTTAGCTTATATTTTGGATGTGATGCAAGATAAGCTTTATTGGGGTGGACCAAAATGTGGAGTATATTGTAATGATGAACGTTTAAAAGCACCGGCTGATTTGCATTTGAAAGACGGGTTAGTTGGAATCAGTTGTCCTATGTTGCTTAATAATTATTGTAATTTGCAAGAAGTTGCTAGAAATGCAGCGGGGACACGGATTTATGGTAGTGCTGGGATTGAATATATTCATGTACTTACCGGTAAATGTATCGCATATGTGTCACATTTGCGGCCATGGGATTATGCTCCCGGTCAAATTTTGGCGCAAAGCATAGGTTTAGTCGTGAAAACGATTGACGGAAAAGCAGTAAATATGTTATCATCAACTGATGTATTGGTGGCTACGAAGAATGCACAACAAGAAATAGCTGCGATTATAGAGCGCGCATAAAACTGTGAACAACGATATCACAGTTTTTTTATGGAAGGTTATGAAAATGGCGTGAACATTTTCATTTTATTTCTGAAAAAATCTTGCGTACATTTCAAAGAGCACTAGAATTTTGAAAGGGAGAAATAAACTTGAAAACACGTGATGATATTCGCAACGTTGCTATTATTGCCCATGTTGACCATGGTAAAACAACGCTTGTTAACGAATTGCTTAAACAATCAAATACTTTAGACGATCATGCTCAAATCAGTGATCGTGCGATGGACTCTAACGATATTGAAAAAGAACGTGGAATTACCATTTTATCTAAAAATACTGCTGTTAAGTATAAAGATAAGCAAATCAATATTTTGGATACACCAGGACATGCCGACTTTGGGGGCGAAGTTGAACGTATCATGAAAATGGTTGATGGTGTTTTGTTAATCGTTGATGCTTTTGAAGGGACAATGCCACAAACGCGTTTTGTGTTAAAAAAGGCATTAGAACAACATTTAACACCAATTGTAATCATCAATAAAATCGACCGTCCAGGAGCTAGACCAGAAGAAGTTGTTGATGAAGTTTTAGATTTATTTATTGAATTAGGTGCAGATGAAGATCAATTAGATTTCCCTGTGATTTATGCTTCGGCTATGAATGGAACAACTTCTTTAGATCCAGATGTTGCTACACAAGCACACACAATGGATCCAATCTTTGATACAATTTTAGATGCTATTCCAGCTCCAATTGATAATTCAGAAGAACCATTGCAATTCCAAGTGGCAATGCTTGATTATAATGAGTTTGTGGGGCGTGTCGGAATCGGGCGCGTCTTTCGTGGAAGTGTTAAAGTCGGCGACAGCGTTACAGTTATGAAGCTTGATGGCTCTAAACAAAATTTCCGTGTAACTAAGTTATTTGGTTTCTTGGGCTTACAACGAATTGAAATTAATGAAGCCAAAGCTGGTGACTTAATCGCAGTTTCGGGGATGGATGATATTTTCGTTGGCGAAACCGTTTGTCCAGCTGATTCTCCAGAAGCTTTACCAGTTTTACGAATCGATCCACCAACCTTACAAATGACCTTTATGACTAATAACTCACCGTTTGTGGGTCGTGAAGGTGATCATGTGACTGCACGTAAGTTAGAAGATCGCTTGAAAGTACAATTGCACACTGATGTTTCTTTACGCGTTGAAGATACTGAATCTCCAGATGCTTGGATTGTTTCAGGCCGTGGGGAATTGCATTTATCAATTTTGATTGAAACCTTACGCCGTGAAGGTTTTGAATTAGCTGTATCTCGTCCAAAGGTTATTTATCGTGATATCGATGGAACATTATGTGAACCATTTGAAAATGTAGTAATCGATACACCTGATGAATACTCTGGTTCGGTAATTGACTCAATGGCACAACGCAAAGGTGAAATGGTTAACATGGAAACCGGAAATAACGGGCAAACACGTTTGACATTCTCTACTCCAACACGTGGCTTGATCGGTTATGATTCACAATTCTTATCCATGACACGTGGGTATGGTATCTTGAATCATACTTTTGCGGAATATAAACCAGTTATTAGAAATTGGGAACCAGGTCGTCGTAACGGTGCATTAGTATCTATCAACCAAGGTAAGGCTACGACGTATGCTATCATGGGTGTTGAAGGTCGTGGGACAATCTTTGTTGATCCAGGTACTGAAGTTTATGAGGGGATGATTGTGGGACAATCTTCACGTGAACGTGATATTTCAGTTAATGTTACTAAAGGTAAGAACATGACAAACGTTCGCTCTGCGACTAAAGATCAAACCGCAACGATTAAAAAGCCAACTCATTTGACTCTTGAAGAATCATTAGAATTCCTAAATGAAGATGAATTGTTAGAAATCACACCAGAAACAATTCGCTTACGCAAACGTACACTTGATACTAATATGCGTGAAAAAGAAGCTAAAAAGGCTAAAAAAGCAACGCAAGATTAAGAAGAGAAACTAGCTAGATAGTATTATTTAGCTAGTTTTTTTGTGTATTAGATTTTAAATGTTCGTTAATTAGAATCAAAATGAGATTTATTTTTGTTTTTATATTGCTTTTTGCAAGTTTTATCAGGATAATAAAAAAGAGTTTTCCCTTAAAAAGGAACCGATAACACACAACAATGAAAGAAAAATCTATGTTATAATTGATGGTAGTCATGAAAGGAGAAAGAAAATGGGAGAAGCTGTTACAAAAAAAGAGGCACTTGCTGTTTTAGAACAAAGTGCTTGTGCAATTCGCCAACTTATTAGCAATCAAAGGTCGACTCTTTGTTTGACAGGTTGTCCAGCTTTTGAAGAAGTTGCGGATACAAGGTTGTTTGGCTTTGCTTGTGAAGTTAAATTTGCGGTGGCTTGTGATTTGATTTCATATCAAGAAGGACAACAGCTAATCCGTAAATTGGAGGACGAATTGGAAGAAATTAAGAAACAAGCTTTCAAAGACTCTGAAAATATCGAATAAGTATTATGATGAAAACTTTACGAAAAAAAATGAGCTTTTTTGATTACTACCTGTTTATTCCATATTTATTATTATCTATTATTGGAACTGTGATGGTTTATTCGGCTAGTTCAATCAGTCAGTTGTATTTAGGCGGAGGATTTGATAGTTATCTATTAAAACAATTACTTTTTACTGTTTTAGGTGTGATTGTCTTTTTTATAGTCAGCTATCTTAATCAACGTATTTGGGCTAATATAATGGTTGTAGAATTTGGTTATGTTGTTTTAATTGGATTATTGATATATGCTTTAGTATTTGGAACGGCTGTTAATGGTGCTAAAGGCTGGATTAATCTAGGGGCTTTTAGTATTCAACCTGCAGAATTATGTAAGGTTTATATTGCTATTTATGTGGCATGGTTTTGTGGTATGCGTCAAAAAATCGTCAATCAAGATATTATTCCAACAAAGATAAACTTCTTAACTAGACCATATATTTTAGCTCTTATGATGATAATAATGTTGGGATTGATTTTAAAAGCGCCTGATACTGGTGGTTTTTTGATTAATTTCATGATTTTATTTATGATTTTATTGGCCGCTAGTAATTCACTAAAAATAATTTTAGGTGGTTTAGTAGGGTTGTTAATTGCTTATAGCATATTATTGATAATATTGGCTAAAACAAAGCTTGGCACGCTTATGCCAGGATATGCTTATGGACGTATTTTGTCTTTTTTTGATCCTTTCAAGTATGCAACCGAAACTGGTAAACAAGTAGTCAACTCTTATTATGCAATCAGTAATGGTGGGCTATTAGGACAAGGGATTGGGAATAGTATTCAAAAAAGAGGTTATCTACCAGAAGCTCACACCGATTTTATTTTGGCAATTATTTCAGAAGAGTTAGGTGCGATTGGTGTGACAGTTGTATTGGTGTTATTATGTTGGATTATCATGCGCATCTTTTTGATAGGAATTCGTTCAAAAACAATATTTAATGCGTTGTTTTGTTATGGGATTGGAACTTTCTTTTTAATAGAAACCTTGTTAAATGTCGGCGCTGTTTGTGGCTTAGTACCTGTTACTGGTGTTACGCTACCATTTATTTCTTATGGTGGTTCTAGTATGTTGGTATTGTCGGCGGCTTTGGGAATGGTTGTTAATATTTCGATAAAACAAAAAAGAAAGCTAGAATTTGATGTGTTAGAAAAGAAACGTAAAAAATCAAGTTAAAAACTACATTGATTTTTAGAAAGTGGTGTATAGGAATTGAAGAAAATCTTAATTGCTAATCGTGGAGAAATTGCAATCCGTATAATTCGTGCATGTCATGAATTGAAATTAAAAACAGTAGCAGTTTATGCTAAAGAAGATGAATATGGTGTTCATCGTTTTAAGGCTGATGAAGCATATTTGATTGGAGAAGGTAAAAAACCAACTGATGCTTATTTAGATATGGATGCAATCATTGCAGTTGCTCAAAAGACAGGAGCTGATGCAATTCATCCAGGCTATGGTTTTTTATCAGAAAATGAAGAATTTGCTCAAAAATGTTTAGATGCTGGAATTATTTTTGTGGGTCCAAACGTTGAACATTTAGCTGTTTTTGGTGATAAGATTCAAGCTAAAGAAGCAGCAATTAAGGCAGGATTAAAAACAATTCCTGGCACAACAGATCCAGTTACTTCAATTACTGAAGTTCGTGAATTTGCTAAAGAACATGGGTATCCTATTATGGTTAAGGCGGCTTTGGGCGGCGGTGGCCGTGGGATGCGAATCGTGCACAATCCTAATCAACTAGAAGAAAGCTATAATCGTGCACGTAGCGAAGCAATGCAGTCGTTTGGTGACGATGAATTGTATGTAGAAAAATACTTGGAGAATCCAAAACATATTGAAGTTCAAATTTTAGCTGATAAGCATGGTAATGTTTTACATTTGTTTGAACGTGATTGCTCAGTTCAACGGAGACATCAAAAAGTTATTGAAATTGCACCAAGTATCTCGCTTGATGAACAAAGACGAAATGAAATTTGTCAAGCTGCAGTACGTTTAATGCAAAGTGTTAATTATTATAATGCCGGGACAGTTGAGTTTTTAGTGACGGCCGATGACTTTTATTTCATTGAAGTCAATCCGCGAGTACAAGTTGAACATACAATTACGGAAATGATTACAGATATTGATATTGTCCAAAGTCAAATTCAAATTGCAGCGGGTAAAGATTTGTTTGCTGACTTACATTTACCTAAGCAAGAACAATTAAGCTATCATGGAACTGCTTTGCAATGCCGAATCACAACTGAAGATCCGGAAAATAACTTTATGCCAGATACCGGAAAGATTGAAACTTATCGTTCTCCTGGTGGATTTGGCGTACGCTTAGATGGTGGAAATGCGTATGCTGGTGCAGTTGTTACGCCGTTTTTTGATTCTTTATTAGTTAAAGCTTGTGTTCAAGCTAGATCATTTACCGAAGCGGTTGCTAAAATGGATCGTGTTTTACGTGAATTTAAGATCCTAGGTGTAAAAACTAATATTGATTTCATGCGCAACGTTTTGAATCATCCAGTTTTTGCTAGTGGACAAGCACATACAACCTTTATTGATAATACACCTGAGTTATTTGAGATGAAACGTCAACAAAATACGGCAAACATGTTGCTTAAATACATTGCAGATGTAACGGTTAATGGTTTTCCTGGAGCTAAGAAACATCCAAAAGTTTATGCGCCAGACATTAAATTATCTGAAGGTTTGCATGAATATTCCAACGGTGAAAATGCTAAACAAATTTTAGATACAAAAGGTGCTTTAGCAACGATGGAATGGGTCAAAGCACAAAAAGAAGTGCTTTTGACAGACACAACAATGCGTGATGCACATCAAAGCTTGTTTGCAACACGTATGCGTACTAAAGATATGGAACCTGTCATTAAATACTATGATCGTATTATGCCAAATGTCTTTTCTGCTGAGGTTTGGGGCGGGGCAACCTTTGATGTGGCTTATCGCTTCTTAAATGAAGATCCATGGCAACGATTGAAGTTAATGCGCAAAAATATGCCACATACAATGTTGCAGATGCTATTTAGAGGTTCAAATGCTGTAGGATATAAAAACTATCCTGATAATGTCTTGCAAGAATTTATCAAGCAAAGTGCCCAAGACGGCATTGATGTCTTTAGAATCTTTGATAGTTTAAATTGGGTTAAACAAATGGAAAAAAGTATCCAATTTGTCCGTGATACTGGAAAGATTGCTGAAGGAACGATGTGTTATACGGGTGATATTTTAGATCCAAATGCGCATAAATATGATATTGCATATTACGTTAACTTAGCTAAAGATTTAGTGTCTGCTGGTTCGCAAATGATTGGAATCAAAGATATGGCAGGTTTGTTAAAACCACAAGCAGCTTATGAATTGATTAGTGCATTAAAAGAACAAATCGATGTACCATTACACTTGCATACACATGATACAACTGGCAATGGGATTGCAACTTATATTCAAGCAACTAAAGCAGGGGTAGATATTGTTGATGTAGCTTCAAGTGCTTTATCTGGTACGACTAGTCAACCAAGTATTAGTAGCTTGTATTACGCATTAGCTGGTGATAAGCGTCAACCAAAATTAGATATTGATAACGTTGAAACGCTCAATCGTTACTGGAGCGGCATTAAACCATTTTATCAAGATTTCATGAATGGTATGACTTCACCACAAACAGATATTTATCAAACAGGAATGCCGGGTGGACAGTATTCTAATTTGCAACAACAAGCTAAGGCTTTAGGGATTACTGATTTTGAATTGGTGAAAGCTAAGTATCGCGAAGTTAATGAGCTTTTAGGTGATATCGTTAAGGTTACTCCAAGTTCTAAAGTTGTCGGCGATTTTGCTATCTTCATGATTCAAAATGATTTGGACAAAGATAACGTTTTGCAACGTGGTAAGTTATTAGACTTCCCGGAATCTGTTGTCGCATTTTTTGCCGGTGATTTAGGACAGCCTGTGGGTGGTTTTCCAATAGATTTACAAAAGGTAGTTTTAAAAGATAAAAAACCAATCACCGTTCGTCCTGGTAGTTTAGCAACGCCAATTGATTTTGAGCATGAGACTCAAGTATTAGCAGAAAAGTTACGGCGTACTCCAAGTAAAGAAGAAGTTTTGAGTTACATTTTGTATCCTGAAGTATTCATGGGATATGAAGAAACTTCAGAAAAATTTGGCTTGATGCATATTTTGGATACTCCAACCTTCTACCAAGGAATGCGTCCAGGAGAAACATTGCATGTTAAGGCTTCTGAAGGCAAATCGATGATTGTTCGGTTAGAGTCGATTTCAGATGCTGATGATGATGGTAACCGCAGTTTATTCTTCTCATTAAATGGACAAACTTTAGCGATTGTAACGCATGATAAGAGCAAAAAAGCTAAAGGACGAAAGGTTCCAAAAGCAGAACCGACAAATCGTAATCATATTGGAGCAACCTTGAGCGGTTCTGTATTAGAGATGTTAGTTCAAAAAAATCAAATTGTTCAAAAGGGTGAAGCTTTGGTGGTAACTGAGGCTATGAAGATGGAAACAACCATTAAAGCACCATTTGATGGGAAAGTAACACATATTTACGTCAAAAATGGTGATTTGCTAGAAAGTCAAGATTTATTGTTAGAATTAGAACCTGTTAAAAACTAGTTTCGGAGGGTATATGAAGCGCGCGTTTTGGCAATTTTGGGGGATATTTTTGTTAGTTTTGCTAACTAGTTATTTATTTACGGCGCTAGAACAACAAAATAGCCCACAAGTTAAACAAACAAAACACGATATAACACAAGTTAAATTAACCTCACCTAAGATTGATAAGATTAAAACAACAGAATTAGCTCAATATGTGGGAATGTCTAGTCGGCATTTTCAAGAAAAATTTGGGCAGCCTACCCTAACTTATCAGACGGCTGAAAATATGCAATGGTGGTTGTATAATTTTGATTCACAAGATTATTTAAGAGTCGGAATTGATAATTATACTAATCAAATTAGCTCGCTTTTTATTGTAGGTGAAAGGCAAGACATTGCACCATTTAGTATGGGGATGAGTTTTAAACAGCTTTTGAAGTTGAGTACTTTTTATGCTAATTTTGAAATAACAGCAAATGAACAAAAATTTCAATTAGAGTTATCAGAATCGGATATGAACACACATCCATTGATTGCTTTTGCAAATAATAGCTATGCAATTTGTTATCTAGAGCCAAAAACAAAGAAGTTATATGCATTAGAATATCTCAACGCAACTGAATTGTTACGTAAAGGATTTTATACTGTTTTGTCTAAAACACCTTTACCAGTAGAATTTGGTGGTCAAGTAACCTGGGATGATTTATCCAAAGCAGTACCAGAAGATTTTTGGCAAACATTGAATGTAAAGACAGCTCTGGCTAAAAAGCAGTCATTAATTAAAGACGAGCAGTTGACTGATTTAGCAATGAAGACTATGACAACGTTAAAGCAAACACCTAAAGCTTTCTTGAATAAGAAACAGCAAAAAGCACTTCAAAATATGCAAAATGATGAATTTTCGCAAGTAACTAAGATAGATATATCTGATGATTCTGATTTTAACAAAAAAATGCTGACGGATTTTAAAGAAGATGTTGCTTTAAATATCTATGTGTTAGGTCCAGTTTTTTCAGCTCAAGATTTATTTACAGATAGTACTTTTTATGCAAGTACAAAAGAGTTTTTAAATGCTAAAAGGCTAGGAATTGCTTATGATAAAGGGCTTTTAGTGGTTGTGACTGGTCAGTGAGGTTTAAAAAGTGAGGTGGATGTTGATGGAATTTGAGATTAAACAACGCCAAAGTATTATTGTTTATTTGCAACATTTAAAGCAAAGCAAGCAACTTAGAAAGTATGGTAGTATTCAATATGTTTCTAGAAAGATGAAGTATGCTGTTTTGTATTTGGATAAAGAAGATGTTGCACAAACGGTAGCAAAACTAGAACAACTACGCTTTGTAAAGCAAGTATTACTTTCACCACGAGCGGAGTTAAGAGAAAAATATACTGCTGAATTATATCGATTGACAGATGAGGATCGAGATAAAATCAAGAGATAAAGAGTGATGAAAAAATGAGAATTGTTGCAGGTGAATATGGCGGTCGCAAGCTAAAGGCAGTTCCAGGAATGAAAACTAGACCAACTACAGATAAGGTTAAAGAAGCAATGTTTAACATTATGGGACCTTATTTTGCAGGGGGTGTGGCCTTAGATTTATTTGCTGGTAGTGGAGGTTTGAGTATTGAAGCGGTTTCAAGAGGTGTTGAGCATGCTTATCTAGTAGATCGACAATATCAAGCAATTAAAACAATTAAAGAAAATATTGAGGTTACTAAACAACCGGAACGATTTACTGTTTTAAAAGCGGATGCGCAAAGAATCCTATCTCAGTTTAGTGAACAGGGGCTACACTTTGATTATATTTTTTTAGATCCACCGTATAAACAACAACAAATCCTTGCATTATTAGGGCAAATGGTTCAAAAACAATTATTAGCGACAGATGCCATTATTGTTTGTGAGACAGATCAAGAAGCTAAACTTCCAGATCGATTACCGGGTTTTGAATGTTTTAGACAAGCAGATTATGGCATTACAAGATTAACTTTTTATCGTTATCAAAAATGAATTTTTTAAATTAAAGCAAGAAAGGAAATGCTATATTAATAGCAAAAAGCAAGTATGAAAGCAATTTTTCCGGGAAGTTTTGATCCAATAACAAATGGACATTTGGATTTAATTAAAAGAGCTAGCTTGATGTTTGATGAAGTAATAGTGGCTTTATTGACTAATAGTAGTAAACAAGGCTTCTTTACACTGGAAGAAAAGATAATTCTAACTAAAAAAGCAGTCGCAGATATTAAAAATGTTTCTGTTATTAGTGCAAAAGATGAATTGACAGTTGAAGTGGCTAAACGTTTGCATGCAGATGTGATGATAAGAGGTGTACGTAGTGTCAAGGATTTTGAATATGAACAAGAAATAGCTTTGATTAATAAACAACTAGCACCAGAAATTGAGACGGTTTTGTTGTTAGCTAATCCACAATACAGTGTAGTTTCTTCTAGTATGATTAAAGAAATCGCCAAATTCGGCGGAACAATAGAAAATTTTGTTTGTCCAGAAGTACAACAAGCTTTATTAAGAAAGTGGGCTGAGAAAGATTAAGACAAAAAAGTTCGTTGTTTTACTGAGTTTGTTAGCATTAGTGGTGGCTTTTTTCGCTTGTCCGTTGCCGTATTATGTTGAATATCCAGGCGCTGCCAAAAACGTTGCAGATTACGTTAAAGTTGATGGTAAAACGAGTCAAGCAAAAGGGAAATTAATGTTAGTTTATGTTAATATGATGCAGGCCACACCATTTATGTTATTAAAAGGATGGATTACACCGTTTTATGATATTGAGACAAAAAGTGAATCTTTGGGGACAAACACTATCAAAGAATACGATGCTATAGAACAATATTATATGCAAGATGCGGTTAATCAGGCGCAATATGTAGCATTAAATTTGGCACATCAACCAGTTACAGAAAAGTTTTATGGACTAGGTGTTATTACAACAACAAAAAACTCTGATTTTAAAGGTAAGTTACAACCAGGAGATTTAATTACTAAATTAGATGGTAAAAGTTATCCAACTCTAGAAGCTTTTATGCAAGCACTGAAACAAAAAGACATAACAAAACCGGTGACACTGACGGTTTTGCGACAAAAAAAGACATTACAAATTACTGGTAAACTACAAAAAATTAACTCCAAGCAAAATGGCTTAGGAATTACAATGATGCAACAAGTGCAGATTCAAACTCCTAAAAAAATTGAAGCTAATATGCAAGATATTGGGGGACCTTCTGCAGGTTTGATGTTAACGTTGCAATTATATGAACAATTAGCACAAAAAGATTTGACAAAAGGGCGTAAAATTGCAGGGACTGGGACAATTGCTCAGGATGGACATGTAGGTGATATT
The DNA here is from genome assembly GCA_905204935.1 of uncultured Lactobacillus sp. GTDB lineage: Bacteria > Bacillota > Bacilli > Lactobacillales > Lactobacillaceae > Ligilactobacillus. The sequence continues at coordinate 26,932 of CAJLBJ010000012.1, read as the reverse complement.
GGCGGAATTGATAAAAAAGTTGTAGCAAGTGCTAAGGCAGGAGCAACAGTCTTTTTTGCACCTAATAATCCTGTATCTAAAGCGCAAAAAAAGGCTGATCCAGCAGCTTTAACTAATTATCAAGAAGCTAAAAGAGCGGCATCTAAAATCAAAACTAACATGAAGATAGTCCCGGTGAGAAATATCCAAGATGCTTTGAAATATTTAGAAAATAACGATTAGAAAGACTGTTCGTGAAAAAAGGAACAGTCTTTTTTGCGTATTTAAAGATGGTGCAAATAACAGGAGGTGAGCAGATTGGAAAGATTACAAGAATTTTTCCAAGAAAATAAATTTAAAATTATCATAATAGGTGTTTGTGCTGTTATTTTGTTGGGATTTGGTATTTTTAAAATTAGTATGCAACCTAAGCAAACTACACAACTAGATATGCAAAGCACAGTCAGTCAAAGTAGTATTTCACAAATTAATAGCCAAGCATCTAGTACAACTACAAAGTGGGTTTATGTTGATATTAAAGGGCAAGTCAATCATCCTGGAGTTTATAAACTAGCTAGCAGTGCGCGAGTTAATGATGTAATTAAACAAGCGGGTGGGGTAACCAAGCAAGCAGATTGTCAACAAGTTAATTTAGCGTGTAAATTATTTGATCAGATGTTAATTTATATTCCAAGTATAGGCGAAGAACCAACGATTGCAAGCCCGGCATTAATCTCACAAGAAAATCAACTGCAACAAGCAACGACGCAAGCAACAACTACAAATGAACAAGCAACAGCTCAAGAACCAACAGCAGATTCTGATAAGATTAATCTTAATACTGCAACTAAAGAACAACTTGAACAATTAACTGGAATTGGTGATAAAAAAGCCGATTTAATCTTACAATATCGTAGTGAACATGGAAGTTTTAAGTCAATCGATGAAATTAAAAATGTTTCAGGAATTGGTGATAAGACATTTGAAGCGATTAGTGGCCAATTAACGGTGTAATCTAACAGATGAATTATGTTATACTCATAACTAGAAATGATTTTATGAGTAATGACGAGGTGGAAAAGATGGGAAAACAAAGAGTTCCTTGGGACCAATATTTTATGTCACAAGCAGTTTTATTATCAATGCGCAGTACATGTACACGCTTGGCAGTAGGTGCAATCTTAGTGCGCGATAAGCGTGTGATTGCGGGTGGTTATAATGGTTCTGTTTCTGGAGATGTGCATTGTATTGATGAAGGTTGTTATGTCGTAGAAAATCATTGTGTTAGAACGATTCATGCCGAGATGAATGCTATCTTACAGTGTGCTAAATTTGGAGTGGCAACAGATGGGGCAGAAATCTATGTGACAGATTTTCCATGTTTACAGTGTACAAAAATGTTATTACAAGCAGGGATTAGTAAGATTTATTATTTACGTAATTACAATAATGATCCTTATGCAATTTCGTTATTAAAGTTAAAAAATGTTCAAGTTGAACAAGTTAAGATTGACCCAGAATTTTTACAAGCGATAGTCGCTGGCGATATTTTTAATTCGACTGGTAAGTAATTTACGCGTCAATATTTGCTGTTTTTTACGGCTATCGCGTTGTTGGGGTTGGGCTATGTTAAATTATCTTTTTCATGGCTTGCATTAGTAGTTCTTGTAATTATTTGGGTACGCATTTTAGCGACCCAAAATAAAAAGATTGTTATCAGTATTGGAATATTAAGTTTTATTTTATTTGGTTATTTAACATTATGGCAAAATAATATAACAAAAAAATCCATTAATGAAGCAACAGAAATGAAAAGCCAACATTTATTGCTTTATCCAGATAATTGCGAAGTTAGTGGTAATTTATTGAAACTACAAGGTAAGTGGTTTGAAGGTAGACAAGAAGTAACTGCTTATTATACGCTAGAAAGTCAGGCACAACAGCAATATTGGCAAGCTAATCAAAAAACTAAAATTTTAACATTTGATGGTGAACTACAAGCAATTAATGGACCAACTAATGAAAATCAATTTGATTATCAACGCTTTATCTTAACCAAAAATATTGTCAATTCATTTCAAATCAGTCAACTGCAGCTCACTGATAATTTAAATGTACTTAAGTGGCACCAAAAATTTTTGGCTAGAATTCATGATTTACGCAAATCTTGGCTATTGAAACTAGATCATTGTAAACAACCTTTAGGATGGTTTGGGCAAGTCTTGTTGTTGGGGTATCAAAGTGATGATTTTCAAACAATTAGCGATAATATTTCACAACTCGGTTTATTATATTTGTTTTCTCTATCAGGGATGCATGTCTTTTATTTAGTTGCAGGTATCAAAAAACTTTTTAGCTGGTTACATCTTACTAAAGAAACAACTAATAAAGTATTATTATTGATATTACCGTTATATGCAATTTTAGGCGGAGGAGCTTTAAGTTTAACACGTTCTTTGGCTATGTCTTGGTTAAAGCTTTTTAGTGATTGCCTTAATTTAAGACAGTTACGTTTGAATACAACAGAAGCTTGGTCAATTGTGTTAATAATGAATCTTTTTTTAACGCCTGCAGCTATTTTTGCTTTGGGGGCACAATTAAGTTATTTATTGACGTTTATTTTAGTTGTTAATCGTCCTAAAAATGCGGTACTAACAGGTATTAAGATGAGTGCTTATAGCATTCCTTTGATGTTGTGGCATACCTTTGAGTGGAATATTTGGACTACATTATTGTCTATTTTGATTAATCCTTTGTTTGAATGGCTGATTTTACCGAGTGTTTTGCTTGGGATTTTTTGTTGGCCTATACAATTTATTTGTAATTATTTTTTAAAAGGATTAGTAGCAGTACTAGCGTTTTTAGCTAAATTAAAAGGAATGCTAATTTTTGGTAAACCAAGTTTATTTTTTGTGCTTGTTTTTTTAGGAATAACGTTTCTTTGTGAAAATAAAAAGCATCTTAAGACTAAGCTAACTTTGTTGATACTAGCCTATGTAAATTCATTTATTATTATTCACTGTCCGTTAGAAAGTGAAGTCGTATATTTTGATATTGGTCAAGGTGATAGCACGCTGATTCGAGATGCATTGAATCGGCAGGTTGTCTTGATTGATACTGGTGGACAATTAAATTTTAATACTGAAAAATGGCAAGAAAGAGTAACACAAACTAAAGGACAAACGATAATTGCGAATTATTTATTAAGTAAAGGTTTAGATCATATTGATGTCTTGTATTTAACGCATCAAGATACAGATCATGTAGGTAATTTTGCTAGTTTAAGTCAAAGTATTAAAATAAATAAAATTGCGGTACCTGCGGGGATGGAGAAATTAGCTAGTTTTCAAGTGCGTCTTAAACAGTCAATAAATAAAATGAGTGATGTAAGTCCATGTTTTGTAGGATATCAAGACCATTTAGCCAATGATTATCAGTTATTGCATCCATTTACTACCGGAGAAGGAAAAAATGAAGATTCGCTAGTTTTATATCGCAATATAAATGGAGTGCATTTTATTTTTACAGGAGATTTAGATCAAGCCAATGAACGTAAAATTTTAACAACATATCCACAATTAAAAGTTGATGTCTTAAAAACGGGACATCATGGAAGTAAAACTGCTACAGCTCCAGAGTTTGTAGCTGGTATTGGACCGCCTAAATTAGCAATTATTTCGGCAGGGAAAAATAATCGTTACGGTCATCCAAATGAAGAAACTTTGGAAACTTTAAGTACTTATCATGTGCCGTATTTGCTAACAGCCGATGTGGGAATGATTAAGTTAATTCCTAAAGATGCAACATTAAGTATTAAAACCTATGCAAGAGGAGCGTTTTATGATCAAAGCACAACAACTAATCGCTGATTTAAAAGCCAAGCGCAGTTTGGCAAATGTGTATTTAATTTTAGGGCAAGAACAATATTTAGCACGTCAAATCAAGCGTTTATTAATCAAAATGATTCCAAAAGATGAACAAGAGTTAAATATCGGTCAATATGATATGCAAGAAACACCGATTACACAAGCTTTAGATGATGCGATTTCAATTCCTTTTTTTGGACAAAAGCGCTTAGTCTTTATTGAAAATCCTTATTTTTTAACTGGAGAAAGCAAAAAGAATAAAGTAGAACACGATTTAGAGTTGTTAAACAATTATTTACTTGCACCAGAAAGTTCAACAACCTTGATTATTTTTGCTCCTTATGAAAAATTAGATAAGCGCAAAAAAGTTGTAAAAACACTTTTGAAAACGGCGTTAGTAGTGGAAAATGAACCTTTAAATGAACGCGAGCTAAAAAGCTATGTAAATAAATATTTACAAGGGATAAGCTTTACAATTCAACCATTGGCTTTAGATCTATTAATTGCGCGAACAAATGCAAATTTACCTCTTATTATGAGTGAGCTTAATAAAGTAATGTTGGCTAAAAAAGATGACAAAACGATAGATGTGACTACTGTAGAACAGATGGTGGCTATTTCTTTAGAACAAGACATTTTTGCTTTAGGAGATTTGGTGTTGAAGCACCAGGTAACAGATGCATTTAAACTATATAAAGATCTTTTGTTACAAAAAAAAGAGCCGTTAAAGTTAAATGCTTTATTAGTTAGTCAATTCCGCTTATTGTTGCAAGTTAAAATTTTACAGCAACAAGGATATCTGCAAGGCGATATCGTCAAGTTATTAAAAGTTCATCCTTATCGCGTTCAATTGGCTACAAAAACAATTATGCGATTTTCTCTTGGTAATTTACAAAATGCTTTTTTGGGATTAATCAAGGCAGAAGAAAAGCTAAAATCAACTAATCAAGCTCCTGAATTAATTTTTCAGATGTTTTTATTTGAATACTGTCAAAACTAAATAATTAAAAAGCGTATGAATAACTGAAGGAGTTAAGTTCATACGCTTTTTTATGGAAATAAAAAAACCAGGGATTCCCTGGTTGAAAATTATTTAGCTAAACGAGCAGCCATACGTGATTTATCACGAGCAGCTTTGTTAGCTTTGATTAAACCTTTTGAATGAGCTTTATCAACTGCAGAAACTGCTAACTTGTAAAGTTCTTCTACGTTATCTGCACCAGCAGTCTTAGCTTTTTCAAATTTTTTGATTGCTGTACGCATTTGGCTCAATTGAGCAGAGTTGCGAGCATTTGCTTTTTCACTTGTTTTAACACGTTCGATTGCGGATTTAATAATTGGCATGAAACTCACCTCCAACTTGGATGATTCCGTAATTCGGTATCACTGAATTTTTCAACATAAATCATTATACAAGAGCTAGCACAACAATGCAATAAAAAAATGCGTTTAATGTCAAGAAAATTTCCTTGACATAGATTTGAATACAAAAAAGACTTGCTTTTTAAGCCAATTTCTAGTAAATTATAGGGGTACGTATTAGCGTACTAGACCTCTAACTTAGTTTGACGACAACACCGACGACTTACTCGGTTTGAGGCAACATTTATATGAAAGGTGGAAATACAATGGCTATTTCAAACGAAAAGAAAAACGAAATCATGAAGAAGTATGCTCGTCATGAAGGCGACACAGGTTCTGCAGAAGTTCAAATCGCAGTTTTAACAGCTGACATCAACGAACTTAACGAACATATTCGTACACACAAGAAAGACTTCGCTTCAAGACGCGGTTTGATGAAAAAAATCGGTCATCGTCGTAACTTGTTAGCATACTTGCGTAAGACAGATGTTCAACGTTATCGTGAATTAATCAAGAGCTTAGGCTTACGTCGTTAATTTTATTTCAAGCAAGGCTATTTGGCCTTGCTTTTTTAATATTTGAAAATTGTAACCGTTTTTTCAGTAAAAAAGGTGTATACTTATTATTAAGTAGCAAAATTGTAAAGAAGTTAAGATTCGGTGGAGGTAGTACTGATGAAAAATGTGTTTAAATTGGATATTTCAGGAAGAACATTACGAGTTGAAATTGGTGAAGTTGCAAAGCAATCTAACGGGGCAGCACTTTTACGATATGGTGAAACAACGGTGTTAGCTGCTGCGGTTGGGAAAAAGGAAGCCGGTGAAGGGGATTTTTTCCCGTTAACGATTAATTACAATGAAAAAATGTATGCTGCTGGTAAGATGCCTGGTGGTTTTATTAAGCGTGAAGCTAAACCAAGTGAACATGCAACATTGACAGCACGTTTGATTGATCGTCCAATTAGGCCACTATTTCCTGAAGGTTATCGCAACGAAGTTCAGATTACTAACACCGTTTTAAGTATTGAGCCAGATTGCTCACCAGAAATGACAGCTTTATTAGCTTCATCTATTGCTTTGTGTATTTCAGATATTCCGTTTTGTGGACCTGTGGCGGCTGTTAAGGTTGGCCGAGTAGATGGGAAATTAATTATTAATCCTACACCGCAACAAGAAGAACTTAGTGATATGGATTTGACGGTTGCCGGAACTAAAGAAAATATCAACATGGTAGAGTCAGGGGCAAAAGAAGTTAGCGAAGATGAAATTTTAGATGGTTTGATGTTTGCGCATGAAGAAATCAAACGAATTTGTGCGTTTGAAGAAAAAATTATTGCTCAGATAGGTAAAGCTAAGATGTCATACGATGTTTTACCACAAAATGAAGAATTACAAGCAGAAATTTATGATAAAGGTTATCAAGCTTTACGTGAAGCAATAACGACTTTTGATAAGTTACAACGTGATGCAAATATTGAACAAGCCAAGGCTGATTTAGTGGCTTTTTATGAGGAAAAATTTGCTCAAGCAGAAGATTATGATGAAAAAATGGCTGAGGTTGTTCAATTAATTGATGATTTAGAAAAGCAAACTGTAAGAACTTTAATTACTAAAGAAGATATTAGACCAGATGGACGTAAAATTGATGAAATTCGGCCTTTAGACGCACAGATTGATTTCTTACCACGTGTCCATGGATCGGGGTTATTTACACGTGGACAAACACAGGTGTTATCTGTTTTAACGTTAGCTACCTTAGGTGAAGGACAGACAATAGATGGCCTAGGCAAAGAAGAAACCAAGCATTTCATGCATCAATACAATTTCCCACAATTTAGTGTAGGTGAAACTGGTCGTTCAGGTGCACCTGGTAGACGTGAAATTGGACATGGGGCTTTGGGCGAAAGAGCCTTAAAGGCAGTGATTCCAAGTGAAGAACAATTCCCATATACAATTAGATTAGTAGCTGAAGTTTTGGAATCAAATGGTTCGTCTTCACAAGCAAGTATTTGTGCAGGAACATTAGCTTTGATGGCAGGTGGTGTTCCGATTAAAGCGCCTGTTGCTGGAATTGCAATGGGCTTGGTTAAAGAAGGACAAGACTATACTATCTTGACAGATATTCAAGGAATTGAAGATCATTTAGGCGATATGGACTTTAAGGTAGCTGGAACAAGAAAAGGTATTACAGCTTTACAGATGGATATTAAAGTTGATGGTGTAACCAGAGAAATCCTTGCGCAAGCTTTGGCTCAGGCTAAAAAAGCACGTTTCCAAATCTTAGATGTAATTGAAAACACAATTGCTCAACCAAGAGCGCAACTTTCTGAATATGCACCAAAGATTGAATCGTTACAAATTAAAAAAGATCAAATTAAGATTGTTATCGGTAAAGGTGGCGATACAATCAATAAAATTATTGATGAAACTGGTGTAAAGATTGATATTGATGAGGAAGGTTTAGTCCAAATTGCATCTAATGATCAAGCGATGATTACACGTGCTAAAGAAATCATCGAAGAATTGACACGTGAAGCTAAAGTTGGAGATATTTATCAAGCTAAGGTAACAAGAATTGAAAAATTTGGAGCATTTGTTGAACTTTTCAAAGGAACAGAAGCCTTGGTTCATATTTCGCAATTAGCTGCTAAACGTGTAGAAAAAGTTGAAGATGTAGTTAAACTTGGTGATGTTTTAGAAGTTAAGGTAACTGAAATTGATTCACAAGGGCGCATCAACGCTTCACATAAAATTTTGTTACCTAAAGAAGATGATACCGAAGAAAGCAAGCAAGAAAAAAGAACACAAAATGGTAAAGCAGCAGGATACAAAAAAAGGGCAAATTCTAAATTTACAATTGAGCAAAAAAGTAAGTAAATAATTATACTTGCATATAAAAGTTGAATCATAGTAAAATCAAGCGTAATAGTATCACTGTATGGTATAATTAATTTTCAAGAGAAGAAGGGTTTTTTGTATGAATGAATATCGTGTAGCTGTCGTAGGTGCAACTGGTGCAGTTGGAACAAGAATGATTCAAATGTTGGAACAATCGAGTTTACCGATTGCAAGTGTTAAATTTTTAGCATCTAAACGCTCGGCAGGTAAAGTTTTGTCCTTTAAAGATCAAGATGTTGTAGTAGAGGAATTAGTGCCAGAATCATTTACAGATATCGATTTGGCATTGTTTTCTGCTGGTGGTGGGATTTCTAAGAAATTTGCACCTGAAGCGATTAAACGAGGAGCAGTAGTGGTTGACAATACTAGTGCTTTTAGAATGGATAAAGATGTTCCTTTGGTTGTGCCAGAAGTAAACGAACACGATTTATACAAACATCAAGGGTTAATTGCCAATCCAAATTGCTCAACGATTCAAATGATGGTAGCTTTAGAACCATTACGTAAAGTATATGGATTGAAAAAAATTGTTGTAACCACCCTTCAAGCGGTTTCTGGTGCAGGAAATCGTGCAATTGAAGAACTGATGACACAAACTAAAGATGTTTTAGACAAAAAAAGTTGTAAAGCAGAGGTTTTGCCTGTTGCTAGTGATCAAAAACATTATCAAATTGCTTTTAATCCACTACCTCAGATTGATGTCTTTGAAGATGATGGTTATACACATGAAGAATGGAAAATGATTAATGAAACTAAAAAGATTATGGGCGATCAATCCTTGCAGGTAACAGCAACATGTATTCGTGTTCCTGTTGCAATTGGGCATAGTGAATCAGTGTGGTTTGAGTTGGAAAAACCAGGAGCAAATGTAGCGAAAATTAAAGAAATCTTAGCTAAAGCCCCAGGGGTTGTTTTACAAGATGATCCAGCTAATCAAGTTTATCCACAACCAATTATGGCTGCAGGTAAAAAAGAAACGTTTGTGGGACGTATTCGATGTGATCAAGAACAAGAAAATGCCTTCCATTTGTATTGTGTAGCGGATAACTTATTAAAAGGTGCTGCTTGGAATTCTGTACAGATTGCAGAGCGTCTTCATGCTTTGGATTTATTAGCTGTACCTAAAAACTAAGTGAGGTTAAAATGATGGATTTAAAAAATGCGCAAATTATGACAGCGATGGTAACACCATTTACACAAGATGGCAGTCAAGTGAGTGTTCAACGTTTAGAAAAGTTAATCGAACATTTGTTGCAAACAGGAACACAAGCTATTTTGGCGTGTGGTACGACTGGTGAAGCACCAACTTTGACTGTAGCTGAAAAATTTACCGTTATCAGAGAGTGTGCACGTATTATTGATAAACGTGTTCCATTAATAGTGGGAACAGGCTCAAATAATACAGCTCAAACAATTGAATATACGAATCAAGTAGCCCAAATTCCTGGTGTCGATGCGGCATTGGTAGTTGTTCCTTATTACAATAAGCCTAATCAAGCAGGAATGTTAGCACATTTTACGGCTGTTGCGGATGCCACTAAGTTGCCTATTTTGATTTACAATATTCCTGGTAGAACAGGTGTAACGATGGAAGTAGAAACGATTAGTCAATTGGCTAAACATCCTAATATCATTGGTATTAAAGATTGTACAGGTAATGTCAATTTAGCTAAGATTATTGCCCAAACCCCAGCTGATTTTTTAGTGTACACGGGTGAAGATGAAAATACATTAGTAGCAAAAACATTAGGGGCAACAGGAGTTATTTCTGTGGCTAGTCATATCTATGGTCAAGAAATGCAACAAATGTATCAAGCGATTGATCAAGGAAATGTAAAAAAAGCAGCCACATTAATGTGTGACTTGACGCCTAAAGTTGAAGCATTGTTTAGTTTACCATCACCAGGCCCTATTAAGGCAGCTTTAAACCATCAAGGAATTCAGGTTGGAGGCTTGCGCTTGCCATTACTTGCACTAGATGAAAAACAAGAAGTAGCTTTATTTAAGCAATTAGAAATTTAACAGACCGAGGTGAAAGTATGAGTAAAATAAAAATCGTTTCACTAGGTGGCATACGTGAAAATGCTAAAAACATGTATGTCGTTGAAGTGGACGATGATATTTTTATTTTTGATTGTGGGTTAAAGTACCCAGAAAATGAATTGTTGGGGATAGATGTAGTTATCCCTGATTTTGAATATTTAAGACAAAATGCTCGCCGAATTGTGGGTGTGTTTTTAACACACGGACACGCCGATGCAATTGGAGCTTTACCGTATTTTGTTAGCGAATTTGATGTGCCAGTTTTTGGCTCGGAGTTGACGATTGCCTTAGCTAAGATTGCCTGTGAAAATGAAGATGACGCACGTAAATTTAAAGATTTTCATGTTATCAATGCACAAACTGAAATTGATTTTCAAACTGCGAGTGTATCATTTTTTAAAACAACACATTCGATCCCTGATTCATTAGGAATTGTTTTGAAAACAAAGCATGGTGATATTGTTTATACTGGTGATTTTAAATTTGATCAAACAGCTGCTAAAGGATATCAAACGGATTTAGCGCGCTTAGCAGAAATTGGTAAAGAAGGTGTTTTAGCTTTACTTAGCGATTCTGCTAATGCGGAAAACCCTAAAGAAGTTGTTAATGAACGCGTGATTTATGAGTTTATTAATGAAACTTTTGAATATCACAAAGGGCGTATTGTTGTTGCTTGTGTTGCTTCAAATATTTTGCGTTTACAACAAATTTTGAATGCAGCAGCGACACAAGGGCGTAAGGTAGCTTTAACAGGCCATGATGCCGAAAAAGTTGTACGAACAGCAATGAAATTAAAAAAATTACACTTACCAACTAAAGATTTGTTGATTCGGATTGAAGATGTTTCGAAATACGATGACGAAAAAGTTGTTGTTTTAGAGACTGGTCGCTCAGGAGAACCACTCAAGTCATTGCAAAAAATGGCACAAGCTAAGCATAAGTTTATTAATTTCCATGAAGGAGATTTAGTTTTTATCACGACCACGCCTTCACATGCAATGGAAACCAATGTGGCTAAGACAAGAAATATGATTTATCGAACAGGTGCAGACGTACGTGCAATTTCTGATAAGTTTGCTTCTTCAGGTCATGCTAGTCGTAATGATTTACAACTATTATTTAACCTATTGAAACCACGTTATTTGTTCCCTGTACAAGGCGAGTATCGCTTGTTAGCAGCCAGTGCAGATTGCGCACAAGAAGTTGGGATTTTACCGCAAAACATTTTCTTATTGAAAAAAGGAGATGTGGCCGAATATGAAAGGGGTAAGATGCTAGTTGCTTCTAGTGTAACTGTAGGCGATACAATGATTGATGGTAGCGGAGTTGGTGACATCGGAAATATTGTCTTGCGAGATCGTAAAATTTTATCTGAAGATGGTATTTTCATTGCGGTTGTAACAATTGACCGACGTAAAAAGAAAATTGTTGCAACACCTAAAATCACTTCTAGAGGCTTTGTTTACATCAAGAGCAGTAAAGATTTGATGCTTGAAAGTGAAGAGATTGTTACAAAAGTTGTCCAAAATAATCTTGACAACAAAGAGTTTGACTGGGGTCACTTGAAACAAGATATCAAAGAACAGTTGACTCATTACCTATATGAGCAAACAAAGCGTCATCCAGTTATTTTACCGGTAATTATGGAAATTAATCAAAACAACGGTAACGGTGCCAAATATAAGAAGAAAACAACAACACCTAAAAAGGTAAAGGAAGATAAATAATAAATACGACAAGCCTAGGCTTGTCGTATTTATTAGTGATTAAAAAATATGGAAAATAACGAATTATTTCAGCAAGCGCAAGATTATATTACAAATAAACAATATCAACGCGCACAGTTTTGTTTAGAACAACTTTATTTACAACAAAAAAACTTTCGCAATAACTATTATTTGGTACGTAATTTAAACAAGCTAGCACAGCATCAACAAGCTTATCAGATTGCACAGGAATACTTACCACAGTATCTAGAAGATGATGAACTGTTATTATTTTATTTAAATTTGGGATTTAAGGCTAAGCAAATTATTGCCTTAGAACAATTAATGCTAGCTATACGTGATATTTTAAATGATAAGATCAACTTGTTTTGGCAAGAACAATTAGCTAAGTATCAATTGGATAATCAAATTGATTTGGCGCGTATAAAAAAAGACTTTAAATACTTAGGGAGTTTACGGCCATTTGAGCAGCGTGGAGTTTTAATGCAAGCCTATCAGCTTACTGGCGAAGACTTTGTGGAAATTAGTCGAATGTTGTTATTAGACAGTGATGTTCATCAATTAATCAAAGTTCAAATTTTAGAAGATTTAGCAAAATTAGGAGTAACTGAAATTAATTATCGAAATATTTGGCAAGAAACGATAACAGTTAATTTACATGAGCTTAAATCTGTAGAACAAACAGATCAATATTTATATTATCAGACAAAATTTTTTGATGACTCAATGCGTTTACAAGAGATTTATTTGAAATTAACATTGTTATATCCAGATTTTTCAAAAATAGATGATTATAGTACATGGCAACATGTTTTGCTTAATGATCAACAAGTTGCACAACTATCAAATTCTTTGCAAAAGGTAGCGCAAGCACTAGAAGAGCAACTGACAGCTTGGATTTGTTAAAAATTAACCAAAAAATTTTATTAATTTTAATTTTAGTATTTACAAACACGGCTCTCATATATATAATAATTCAAGGATTCTACTTCAAAGGGCGATTAAAAGAGCAAAATTGCTTGGATTTCTGCCGGAGAAGTAGTATAATAAAAATTAAAGGATTATCGGCAAATTATTGCAGATTGTCTTTGCAAAATTACAGGAGGTTCGTATTAATGGCAAAAGAACATTACGAAAGAACAAAACCCCATGTTAACATTGGTACAATTGGCCACGTTGACCATGGTAAAACAACTTTAACAGCAGCAATCACAACAGTATTAGCTGAAAAAGGTTTGGCAGAAGCTTCTGATTACGCTTCTATCGATGCTGCTCCAGAAGAACGTGAACGTGGTATTACAATCAACACAGCTCACGTTGAATATGAAACAGAAAAGCGTCACTATGCACATATCGATGCTCCAGGACATGCTGACTACGTTAAGAACATGATCACTGGTGCTGCACAAATGGATGGTGCTATCTTAGTTGTTGCTGCTACTGATGGTCCTATGCCACAAACTCGTGAACACATCTTACTTGCTCGTCAAGTTGGTGTTGAATACATTGTTGTATTCTTAAACAAGTGCGACTTGGTTGACGATGACGAATTACTTGACTTAGTTGAAATGGAAGTTCGTGATTTATTATCTGAATACGACTTCCCTGGTGACGATATTCCTGTTATTCGTGGTTCCGCTTTGAAGGCTCTTGAAGGCGACAAAGATGCTGAAGCACAAATCATGGAATTAATGGACACAGTTGACGAATACATTCCAACTCCACAACGTCCTACAGACAAGCCATTCTTAATGCCTGTTGAAGATGTATTTACAATCACAGGTCGTGGTACTGTTGCTTCTGGTCGTATCGATCGTGGTACAGTTAAAGTTGGTGACGAAGTTGAAATCGTTGGTTTGAAGGATGACGTTGTTAAGACAACTGTTACTGGTGTTGAAATGTTCCGTAAGACACTTGACGAAGGTGAAGCTGGCGATAACATTGGTGCTTTACTTCGTGGTGTTGACCGTACACAAGTTGAACGTGGACAAGTTTTGGCTAAGCCAGGTTCAATCCAAACTCACAAGAAATTCAAAGGTGAAGTTTACGTATTGACAAAGGACGAAGGTGGTCGTCATACACCATTCTTTTCTAACTATCGTCCACAATTCTACTTCCACACAACAGACGTTACTGGTGTTATCGAATTACCAGAAGGTGTAGAAATGGTTATGCCTGGTGATAACGTAACATTTACAGTAGAATTGATTGCTCCAGTTGCTATTGAAAAAGGTCTTAAGTTCACAGTTCGTGAAGGTGGCCGTACAGTTGGTGCTGGTGTCGTTTCTGAAATCGACGACTAATATTAACGTTAATGGTTTAAAGGTCCGAGTGTTACTCGGACCTTTTTGTTTAATATAACAGTAAAAAATAGCCTAGAATTACTAAAAAAACTGAAGAATTTATGTTAAAAAAGGTTTTTTAAGTGATAAACATTTACTTTTTGGGAATTCTAAGGTACACTAATTGAGTATGCAATAGAATATTTATTGTACAAATTTTTCGCTCGGAGGGAAAATAATGTCTGTAAAATGGGAAAAACAAGAAGGTACAAATAATGGTAAATTAACATTTGAAATTGCACCTGAAAAAATCAAGGAAGGTTTAGATAAAGCATTTACACGTGTGAAGAAGTCCTTAAACGTTCCTGGATTCCGTAAAGGTAAAGTACCTCGTCAAATCTTTAACAAAATGTATGGTGAAGAAGCTTTATACCAAGAAGCTTTGAATGCCATCTTACCAGAAGTATACTCACAAGCTGTGCAAGAAGCAGGTATCAAGCCAGTAGATCAACCAGAAATCGATGTTGAATCAATGGAAAAAGGCCAAGCTTGGGTTATTGTTGCAGATGTGACAGTTGAACCAGAAGTTCAATTGGGTCAATACAAAGATTTAGAAGTTACACCACGTCCAACACGTGTATTGAAGGGTGATATCGATGCAGAATTAGAAAACCGTCGTCAACAACAAGCTGAACTTGTTTTGAAAGAAGATCAAGCAGCAGAAAACGGTGATACAGTTGTTATCGATTATGAAGGTAAAGTTGACGGTGTAGCTTTTGATGGTGGTAAAGCTGAAAATTACTCCTTAGAATTAGGTTCTGGTCAATTCATCCCAGGTTTTGAAGATCAATTAGTAGGTCACAAAGCTGGTGAAGAAGTCGAAGTTAAGGTAACCTTCCCCGAAGAATATCATGCAAAAGATTTAGCAGGTAAAGAAGCAATCTTTACAACAAAGATTCATGAAGTAAAAGCAAAACAATTACCTGAATTAGATGATGAATTTGCTAAAGATATTGATGAAGATGTTGAAACTTTAGAAGAATTAAAGGCTAAGATTAAAGAAGAAATCAAAGCCAAAAAAGTTGAAGCAGCTAATGCAGCTATCCAAGATGAAGCTTTAGAATTAGCAGTTGAAAACGCAACAATCGGTGAAATTCCTAGTGCAATGATTCATGAAGATGTTCATCGTCAAATGAACCAATATTTATCTGGAATGCAACAACAAGGTATCAGCCCAGATATGTACTATAAATTAACCGGTACAACTGAAGCTGACTTGCATAAACAATTTGAAGAAGGCTCTGAAAAACGTGTCAAGACTAACCTTGTTTTAGAAGCTATCGTAGCTGCTGAAAACTTAGAAATTTCTGACGAAGAAGTTGCTAAAGAAATTAAACAATTAGCTGAACAATACGGTATGGAAGAAGACGTGGTTCGTCAAGCATTGTCTGTTGACATGCTTAAGCACGATATTGCAATCAAGAAAGTTGTTGACATGATTGCAGGTTCTGCTAAACAAACTCGTAAAGCTGACGATGCTGAATAATTTAGCAGCGCTATTAAGATTTTAATAAGAAAAGCAAGCAGTGCTAGATCGCCGCAGTGTTGATTTGGCACTGCTTGTCTAATATTATGCATTTGAGCATAACTGTTAGCTTTTCAAATCGAAGTTTGGTAGAATTAAAGTAATTATTATGCAAGGGTGATTTTTATGTACGAAGATATGGACAATGGTGAACCAATCGCATGCTCATTTTGTGGTAAAGCGGAAGCACAGGTAAAAAGCATGATTTCTGGTCCTGGCGTATACATTTGTGACGAATGTGTAGCACTTGCACAATCGATTATTAATACTGAAAATAAAGAACAAGCTGCACGCGAGTTAACAGATATTCCAACTCCAAAAGAAATTGTTGATATTTTAAATGAATATGTGATTGGACAAGAAGAAGCCAAAAAAACATTAGCAGTGGCCGTTTATAATCATTACAAGCGTATCAATGCTAGTTTGAGCGATGATGAAACAGAATTACAAAAAAGTAACATTTGTTTAGTAGGACCAACTGGCTCAGGTAAGACATTTTTAGCACAAAGTTTGGCACGTATCTTAAATGTGCCATTTGCAATTGCTGATGCAACAACATTAACGGAAGCAGGTTATGTTGGAGAAGACGTTGAAAATATTTTACTAAAACTGTTACAAAATGCTGATTATGATGTACAAAGAGCACAACGAGGAATCATTTATATCGATGAAATTGATAAGATTGCTAAGAAAAGCGAAAATGTTTCGATTACACGAGATGTTTCTGGTGAAGGTGTGCAACAAGCATTGCTTAAAATTTTAGAAGGTACAGTGGCAAACGTTCCACCTCAGGGCGGAAGAAAGCATCCACAACAGGAATTTATTCAAATCGATACAACTAATATTTTATTTATTGTTGGTGGAGCATTTGATGGAATTGAAACGATGGTTAAAAATCGCTTAGGTGATAAAACCATTGGATTTGGGGTGGATTCTAAACAAAAATATGATGAAACCAAGAGCTTAATGCAACAAATCATTCCAGAAGATTTATTGAAGTTTGGTTTAATTCCGGAATTTATTGGACGCTTGCCGATTTTAACTGCTTTGGAAAAATTAACTAAAGAAGATTTGGTACGTATCTTGACCGAGCCTAAAAATGCTTTGGTTAAGCAATATAAAAAGTTAGTTGAGCTTGATGGTGTTCAATTAGACTTTGAACAGGAAGCTTTACAAGAAATAGCAAATCTTGCTTTAGAACGCAATACGGGTGCACGTGGATTGCGGTCCATTATAGAACATACGATGCGCGATGTGATGTTTGATATTCCTGATCAAAAAGATGTTGCTAAAGTAGTAATTACAAAAGAGACGGTCGATGATAAGTCTAAACCAATACTTATCAAAAAAGATGTCACAAATTAAACTAAAGTGCGTTAAGAGTTGTTTTTAACGCACTTTTTATTGTTAAATCTACCTTTTAATTTATTAGTTTTTTTGGTAAGATAAATAAGAAACAATAAGATATTTGGGAGGTTCTGCGAAAATGAATAAACCACAAATCGGGGTTGTCGGTATGGCTGTGATGGGTAAAAACCTTGCGTTAAACATCGAAAGTCGTGGCTATACCGTTGCAATTTTCAATAGAACAGGTGCAAAAACAAAAGAAGTAATTGAAGATCATCCGGATAAAAACTTGGTTGCAAGTTATACTATTGAAGATTTCGTTGCTTCTTTAGAAAAACCTAGAAGAATTATCTTGATGGTTAAAGCAGGCGCTGCAACTGATGCAACCATTAAGAGTCTATTACCTTACTTAGATAAAGGTGATGTGTTAATTGATGGCGGAAATACCTTCTTTGAAGATACAATGCGTCGTAATGCTGAATTAGATAATTCAGATATTAATTTCATTGGTATGGGTGTTTCTGGCGGTGAAAAAGGTGCCTTAGAAGGACCTTCCTTGATGCCTGGTGGACAAAAAGAAGCTTATGATTTGGTTGCACCAATCTTAGATAAGATTGCTGCTAAAGCAGAAGATGGACAATCTTGTGTGACCTATATTGGACCAAATGGGGCCGGCCATTATGTTAAAATGGTTCATAATGGAATAGAATATGGTGATATGGAATTAATTGCGGAAAGTTATGATCTTTTGCGCAATGTGTTAGGTCTATCCGTTGAAGAAATTGCAGATATTTTTAACGAGTGGAAGCAAGGCGAGCTTAGCAGCTATTTGATTGATATCACAGCTGAAATTTTAACACGAAAAGATGATGAAGGCACAGATAATCCAATTGTTGATATGATTTTAGACTGTGCAGGAAATAAAGGAACAGGTAAATGGAGTTCACAAAGTGCATTAGAACTAGGTGTTCCACAATCTTTGATTACTGAATCTGTTTATGCTCGGTACATTTCAACCTTTAAAAATGAACGTGTAGCTGCAAGTAAGGTCTTGGCTAAACCAGCAGTCTTTGATGCTAGTCAATTAGATAAAAAAGAATTTATTGAAAAGATTCGTCAAGCACTGTACTTTAGCAAGATTATGAGTTATGCACAAGGTTTCGAACAATTACGCGTTGCATCGGAACATTATGATTGGAATTTACGTTTTGGTGATTTGGCTAAAATTTGGCGTGAAGGTTGTATAATTCGAGCACAATTTTTACAAAAAATTACAGATGCATTCGAACGTAATCCAGAGTTGAAAAACTTGTTGTTAGATGAATATTTCACACAAATTGCTGCTAATTACCAAGATGCAGTGCGTGAAGTTGCATCTTTAGCAATTAAAGCAGGTGTGGCTTGCCCTTGCTTTACTAGTGCAATCACATACTATGATCAATATCGTTCTGCTGTGTTGCCAGCTAATATTATCCAAGCTCAACGTGATTATTTTGGAGCACACACTTATGAAAGAACCGATAAAGAAGGTATCTATCATTACTCTTGGTATCATGAAGAATAATTAGATATTATTAAATAAATATCCCAGAAGGTATCTTTTTAGGTTCTTTCTGGGATATTTAATTTAACAGTCAAATTCATTTTATAGCATAAGGAACAATTAATTGAACATAATAAAGTATATGTCTGAAAATTGATATAATACTCTATAAGATATAGCAATTATGGAAAATTAATAATTCATATATTTTAAATTAAAAAAATTAAGTTGTTGGAATAGGAATTATTATGCTAAAATGTTAAAATTGAGAAGAATATGAAGCTTTTTTAATAAACTAATTAATCTTAATAGGAGTGCATAGCTTATGAATAATAAGGTTTTAATCATTGAAGATGAAGAACGGCTATCTCAGTTTCTTTCGCTTGAATTAACGCATGAAGGGTATTATGTAGAGCAATTCGTCGATGGCAGAGAAGGTTTACAAAGTGCATTAGATAATGATTGGGACATCATTTTACTAGATTTAATGGTGCCAGGCTTAAATGGATTAGAAATTTGTCGACGGATTCGTCAAGTTAAAAAAACACCGATTATTATGATGACTGCTCGTGATTCGGTTATTGATCGAGTTGCTGGCTTAGATCATGGAGCTGATGACTATATCGTTAAACCATTTGCTATTGAAGAATTATTAGCACGCATTCGGTCTATCTTCCGCCGAATTGAATTTGAAAATGAACAAGCTCAAGGTGAAGATACACAACAAACAATTGTGACTTATAAAGATTTAAGCATTGAAAAAGAAAATCATGTTGTTCGTCGTGGTAACGAAGTAATTGAGCTAACTAAACGTGAATATGAGTTATTATTGATCTTAATGGAAAATATCAATGTTGTATTAGCACGTGATTTATTATTGCAAAAGGTTTGGGGATATGAAACTCAAATTGAAACGAATGTTGTAGATGTTTATATCCGTTATTTGCGTAATAAAATTGATCGTCCAGGAGATGAAAGTTATATTCAAACGGTTCGTGGAACTGGTTATGTGATGCGAGAAGATAAGAAATGAAAAGAATAATTTTAAAACAACCAGAGGTAGATAAGAAATTTATTTCGTTAAAGTTTAAATGGTCAATTGCTACTGGCTTAGGTGTTGTTTTAATATTTGCAGTCTTTTTTATCCTGCTGTACCAAAGTTTTTCTGCTTTACTTTTACAGCAAGAAGAAAATTATGCGCATAATGCAGTAGATACAGCGGTTGCACGTCTTGAAAATTATCAAGCTGAGTTGACAGTTGCTGATGTTAAAAAAGTTTTAAATTATGAAACGGCAGTTGATAAAAATACTGAAGGAATCTATAGTGATGCAGTATTTTCAACTCTTTCACGTAAATATCTTGGAGTGAGTGTTTATAATATCTCAGGGGATTTGATTTTTGCTTCGCGTGATGTTCCAGTTAGGTTTACCAAGGCCTTATTAGATAATGATACTTTGACTAAGGAAAGTGGGCAAAGCATTTTTGTGACTTCTAGACAAGTACGTTCGCGATTGACACATCAAGTTATTGGCTATGTGCAAGTAACTAATCGCTTGCATGATTACGATAAGACTCGTGGTAAGTTATTGTTAATTTTCTTTGTGTTTGGAATTACTGCAGGGGTTGCAGCTGCTTTGTTAAGTTATGGCTTGTCGTCATGGTTCCTTAGACCAATTGATACTTTAAATGAAACAATTGGTAAAATTAATAATGATGAAAAAGGTAATGCGCTATCATATGTACGTGTTCCTGAGTTTAGGACACACGATGAGTTAGCAGATCTGGGAACTTTATTTAATAGTATGTTAGATCGGATGGAACGAAATATCTTACAACAACAACAGTTTGTTGAAGATGTTTCGCATGAATTACGTACGCCAGTCGCTATTATTCAAGGACATTTAAATATGTTGAATCGATGGGGCAAAGATGATCCTAAAGTTTTAAATGACTCAATTGAAGCATCGTTACAAGAAATTGAACGAATGAAGAGTTTAGTTCAAGAAATGTTAGATCTTTCTCGTGCAGAACAAGTAGAAATTCAATTTGCTAATGAAACTACTGATATACAGTCTATAGGGTTACAAGTTTTTGAAAATTTCAAGCTAATACATCCAGAATTTGTCTTTTTGATGGATGATGACTTAAAAGGACCAACCTTTGTGCAAATTTATCGTAATCATTTAGAGCAAGTATTGATTATCTTGTTAGACAATGCAGTCAAATATTCACGGGAACGCAAGGAAATTCAAATTTCAATGGCTAAAAATGAACGTTTTGTAGAAATTGTGGTACAAGATTTTGGTCAGGGAATAGCCAAAGAAGATATTACTCGCGTATTTGATAGATTTTATCGAGTAGATAAGTCAAGAAGCCGTGAACAAGGTGGCAACGGTTTAGGTTTAGCAATTGCTAAGCGTTTGATTGCTGGTTATCATGGCGATTTAACTGTTGAAAGTGTTTTTGGACAAGGATCAATTTTTAAGATTACCTTACCATTACTCAATATGAACAAAGAAAATGACTAAGCTTGTAGATAGTTTTTTATGAAATGCGCTTTGCCAATCGGACTGATAGAGTAAAGCTAGTAATTTTGATTTTTGAGTTCTCTTTACTGGTTTTGCCAGTAAGGAGGGCTTTTTTATTTTACTAAAAATCTTTTTAAAAGCATTGATTTTGGTATTTTTGTATGTTTGTTAAAAAAATAGGACCGCTAGAATTTCTAGCAGTCCTAAAAAATGCAGAGTTATAAAAAAGCGTAATATTTGCTTAAAAGCTTATTTACGGCGTTGTTGTTTTCCTGCGTTGCGCTTGCGATTATTAGCGTGCATATCAGCTGTTTTTTGGTTATTTGATGCTGATGAAACTGGTTTAGTAGGTGTAACTTTAGCAACAACTTTTCTAGGTGGATTGGCTTTAAGTTCAGCTGCAACTTTTTGACGAATCTTTGGTCGCATAGCGTTGATGATTAAAGTTTGAATACATGCAATGATTCCACCTACAAAGAAATAAAGTCCTAATGCAGCGGGAGAAACATAGGCCATGAAAGCCATCATAACCGGATTGATAAGCATCATTGATTGCATTTGTTTCTTTTGTTCTTCAGGCATTCCTAATGTAGTTAGCCATCCTTGTAATGCGTAAATAACGACGGTTAAGATCACGAAAAATAGACTACGCTGACCTAAGTTAATACCATAAAAGACAGAACTGGAAAGTTCTGGTGAGTATTGGATAGCGGCATATAAAGCAGCAAAAATTGGCATTTGGATCAATAACGGTAAACATCCAATACCACCGGTCATAGATATGTTATTTTCTTTATATAGGGCCATCATTTCCTGACTAATAGCCATCTTTTCTTCTTGTGTGGTGGCACGTTTTTGACGTTCTTGAATATCCATCATTTGTGGCCGGATTGAAGCCATTTTTTCTTGTTGGATAGTGGCATTATGCGATTGTTTTAACATAATGGGCATCAAAACTAAGCGAACAATAAATGTAATTAAAATGATAGACCATCCATAGCTACCACCTAAGACGTTAGCTAGCCATTCTAAAGCGTGTTGCGTAGGAATTGCCAAATGATCATAAACAAAGCCATAAGGTTTGCCTGATTTAGTACGTTGAACACAGCCACTCAACAGAAGTGGAAGTAACAAAAATACAGGCATAAGCTTGTATAATTTAGTTTTTTTCATAATTCAAATCCTTTCGAAAAGTAAACTCTGAATATAACTATACTGTAAGCACGCATTTTTTTCAATCATTCACGTAATTTTAATTTTAGACATTTTATACTTATTTCCAAAAAAATACTTGGCAAATACTTGCCAAGTACAGCCATCATTAGTAATAAGTAACAGAAAATTTAGTATAATCTTTTGGAGCAACATCTTCAATTAATACTTCTGAGACACGACCAGCAGGAGTCGGTGAAGCTTTTATCCCACTGATAAATTGGTCTAAGATTGGTTGATGAGCTTGTGCAACAATAAAAACAGCGCCATCATCTAAATTTTTAACGTATCCTGTAACTCCTAATTTATCCGCTAATAATTTAGTCGTATAACGAAATCCGACACCTTGAACCAAGCCTTTGACTGTCATTTGAACTGCTGGCATATGAATTCCTCCTCAAAATAATAATAACTTTATCATAAATTATACTACAAATTCTTAAAAATAAGATTAAGAATGGTGCGGAATTCAAAAGATTGGTATATAATCAAATATATCTTAATTTTTTAGAATGGGGAGACATTATGAAGATCGGAATCGACAAATTAGGCTTTTATACGCCACAATATTATGTGGATATGGCGAAATTAGCCCATGCACGCAATGAAGATCCTAACAAGTATTTAATTGGGATAGGTCAAAGCAAGATGGCGGTGATTCCGCCTACGCAAGATGTTGTGACAATGGCAGCTAATGCGGCAGAAAAGATCTTAACTCCAGAAGACAAAGAAAAAATCGATATGGTTTTATTTGCAACAGAGTCGGGTATTGATAATTCAAAAGCAGCAGCAATTTATGTAGCCGATTTGTTAGGTTTAAAAAAAGAGTTACGTGCTGTGGAATTAAAACAGGCGTGTTATGCTGCAACTGCAGCTATTCAATTAGCTAAAGGATATGTAGCACTTAATCCCGATAAAAAGGTTTTGATTTTTGGTGCAGATATTTCACGCTACGGACTTAATACTGGTGGTGAACCAACACAAGGTGGCGGGGCAATGGCAATTTTGATTGCTAAAGATCCTAAGCTTTTAGTGCTAGAAGATGAAAGTGCAGTATATGCGCAAAATATCATGGATTTTTGGCGTCCTTTAGGTTTTAGTGAAGCATTGGTTGATGGAAAGTTTTCTGCTAATGCATATATGGACTTTTTTATCAAGGTATTTAATTCTTATTTAGCAAAGACTAATAAGAATTTAAAGAATTTTGAAGCATTGCTCTTTCATTTACCATATACTAAGATGGGCTTAAAGAGTCTACGCTTAGCTTTACAAGAACAACCAGAAGATCTTACGCAAAAACTGTTGGCTCGTTTTGAAGAATCGCGTGTATATAACATGCAAGTAGGTAATCTTTATACTGGCTCGCTTTATTTGAGCTTATTATCGTTACTTGATAATAGCAAAACTTTAAAAGCAGGTGATCGTATAGGGTTGTTTAGTTATGGTTCTGGAGCACAAGGTGAATTTTTCACTGGACTTTTGCAACCTGGATATCAAGATTGTTTACAAGCAACAGATAATCAAGAATTTTTACAACAGCGTATAGAGGTTAGCGTGCAAGAATATGAAGAGTTGTTTAGTTCGTTATTACCAACTAATCAAGCAGATGTTAGCCTAGATGTAACTAAAGACCAAGCTAAATACGTTTTAAGTGGTGTCAAAGAATATAAACGCCAATATCTAGCACGTTAAAATTAATTAAATTATCAAAAGTACGAAGTTAGAAAAAAACTTCGTACTTTTTTGCGTATTTTAAAGATTAGAAAGAGGTGAAGTAAATGGATAAGTTTTTTAATAAAAATTTAAAGATACGTATTAATAACGAAAATAGAGCAAGTGTTTGTCGTTATTTACGCGAACATCGCGAACAATTCAAATGGAATGTTTAAGCATTTA
The DNA here is from genome assembly GCA_905204935.1 of uncultured Lactobacillus sp. Taxonomy (GTDB): domain Bacteria; phylum Bacillota; class Bacilli; order Lactobacillales; family Lactobacillaceae; genus Ligilactobacillus. Next base: position 2,664 of record CAJLBJ010000012.1, on the reverse strand, counting down.
AAAAATTTTCATTTAGTATTTGATTATCTCTCTTTTTTTTGTAACAATATAGATAAAGAAAAAAAGATTTACTGAAGAGGGATAAAAATATGACGGATTCAAACCAGTTTGTTTTAGCCAATCATGCTAAAGCAACAAATGATCTTGCTAATGTATTAAGTACTAAACTTCAATATTTACAAGAATTAGCAGATGCAGTTGCGAAGCAAGATGATTGTGCGATATATCGATTAATTGATCAAAATCGTTATCAAAGCGAAATTTTGCAAAATGAGGTTACTGATACAGATGAACCATATAAGCGTTTAATTGCAGATAGTTATACACAATTTAGCGCTTATTTGAGTACTAATTTAATTGTCTTTTTACGGCAACGCTATCCGTTCTTTTATTTTGAAGAAACACAAACAGGCCAATTTCGTTTTTACTTTGGAAATTGGTGGGGGAGACGTTTGTTTGGAACATTAGATGTATTAAATGTTAAATTTGATTTTGATGAAATCGAATATCAAAAATTAGCACAGGCATTTGCTTTAGAAGCACAAAATAAAATGATTAATAGTGATAAGATTGCTCAATTATCAGCAAAAGTTGATGAATTGCAAAGCTTAATTGATTCACAACAACAACGTGATCAACAAAAAGATAATTTACGTCATGAAATCAAACGTAATTCTCAAGAAAAAGCTTTGCCTTGGGAAACAGGAAAGTTAAAAGAAGAGCGTCAACGTCTGATTGCAAAACTATCCGAGTTAACAGAATTAGATGAACAAGCTCATGATGCACACAAAAAGATCCGTGACTATCAAGAAGAAATTTTGAACTTGTCCAAAGAAAATACATTACTGGGCTATGAAAAGCAAAGTATTGTAGCTAAGTTTGGGAGTTTTGAAGGTTTTGAAGAAAGTAATCGTATTTTATATCGGGATTACATTGCCGAACTAATTGCTAAAAAAGGGCAGGTGAATGTAAATGACTAAAGCTAAACCACAAGATCTCGAAGTTGCTACAAATATTGTTGAAGAAGAATTTGTTAATGAAAATATTGAATCCTCATTAAGTACTAAAGGACGTTTGTTGACTTATAACGAACAACTACGGGCTAGCTTAGAAAATGGTATTGATTTTACCCGTATCTTAGATGTGTTGATTAATACTAATGATACAACTGAATTATTACAAGCAGCAATGAAGTTGGTTAATTATCAGTTAGATTCTGCATATCTTGTTTATTTACAAAAGTATAGTTTGTCGGATTTTTATTTAATTTTCCTCAATCGTTTATTACAGTTGCATAAAAATGAAAATGTAACTTTGGCTGCTAGCGAGCAACATAATGAGTTATATCATGAATATCCTAATTTAGGTGCAGCAGGTTATTTTATTTTTACGACAGATAATCAAAATTCGGGTGCTTATTATACTGAAAAACAAACTGGACAAAAGTTATTTTATTTAGATTTTGAACGAAAAATTTTGCGCTTTAATAGTCAAACACTAACAGATTTACTGGTGATTAACTATGCACAACAATTTGAGTATGAAGTTATTGAAGAAATAGCTGATCTATTGTTAGCATTAGGACGTTATTTAAAAGAAGACTATGGTTTTGATGTTGATTTTAGTCTTCTTGATCCATCTAATAATGCCTTTTATGAGATTGCACATACGCAAATGCCACAAAAACCATTAGATCGGTTGTTTATTAAGGCAGCAGATGCAGGTTTTATGTTGACAAACGGCTTGAACAATGAAGCATCTTTAGTTTTAGGTGATATCAAATTAACTATTTGTGAACAAGAAAGCCAGGATGGACTTAATACTAAATGGGGTATTATGATTGATGATGAAAATCAAGAATTTTCATGGTTTAAGATGTTATTTAAGTATGAGTTTTTGCATGACTGGTATTTAGAAAATTTAGCTGATTTAGAATTAATGTGTGATAACCGATATTTTTAAGGATGTTAGTTACAGATGAATATTAAAGATATGAGTACAGTAGCGCGCTATGTTAGTCGAACTAGTACTTTACCGATGTTTAAATTTAGCCCAGAAGAACAATTAGCTGAAAAATATGTTCAATTAAATTTAGAATTAGCGAATTTGGCTAGTGTAGTTAAACAAGATAAAAAGCAAATATGTACCCAATATTGTCGGGTATTGGAGTTGTTTTTAGAGATTGCAAATACTAAAAAATGGACATATTTATTGGTATTGACCCCTGAGGACTTAGCAAAATTTCAGCAAAAATGGGCAGCAACTTCTTTTAATAACTTTTATTTAATCATTCAAGAACAATTAAATAAAAGTTATTTTCAACGACAAGAAAGAGCTTTTGCGCTAGCTTGGCGAATGGTTATTAAATTTGGAATGGTTGAATTAGCTTTGAATATGGATGAAGTTGAGCAAGAATACTACAAGTTATTTAAATAATCTAAAAAACTCTTTGTCAGATCAGCTCGATAGGTTTATTTGCTAAAAAAGCAAGACATTAATTTGTCCTCTTTACAGGAAATTTCTTGTAAAGAGGTCTTTTTTTATCCAAAATAAGGATTGATAAAAAGTCTATCAGTTCTTGAGAAATAAAAAAAGTCTTGGTATAAACCAAGACTCAAAAAGTGATTCGGGTGAGATTCGAACTCACGACCGTTCGCTTAGAAG
>CAJLBJ010000011.1 GCA_905204935.1 uncultured Lactobacillus sp. | reverse complement strand
GAAAAAAGCACCTCACAATCGCTAGACTTTGTCTAACAATTGTAAGGCACTTCAATTAGTACGTTATTTCATGGCTTTTTTATTTATTAACTTAATTTTGAACTAAAAAAGCTTAATTCACATGCTTCTAAATCTAGGGCATAACTGATGTCTTGGTTGCCACGGACGGTCATTTCCATATCTGTTGAATAAACGATCAAGGCTAAGCGACGTCCTTTTGGTAAATGATAAAATATTGGTTGTAAGGTGACGTTTAAATCATAAAACTCATTGGCTTTTAGTTCATCGTTTTGCCAAAGATTGGTACGATTTTGCAAGTTGATATGTCCTTTAGAAATCAATTTAAAGTCACTTGGCTTATCTAAAGCAAATTCGACCAAATCATCTTCACGCCAGCGATAGCCTAATCCTAAGGTTTTACGACCTAAAAGTTTAGGGACAGCACCTAAGCGTTTAGCCGTACCTAAATCTACAAGCATGAAGCTAAGCATTCCATAATTTTTAGAACTGGCAACTTTGAGTTTAAGTTTTGGTGTGCCGGTTAAATATTGGTCGTTTGTTAACGGCTGACTACTAAAGACTAAGCGACTTGTATTTAATTCAGGTGCCGTCAATAGTTCGTTTTGCCAAGTATGATAGTCTTTACTATACTTGGCAAAAGTTTCTTGCGGCAGTTGGTCGTTGAAGCTGACTTGACCAACTACCTTGGTTGTTGTTAATTCATCTAATCCTAAATGAAGTGTTTGCAGCTTAGCATCTGGTGTTTGCCAAGATTCGAATTGATGCCAAGTTTCAGCAACTGCATTATCTTGAACTAAAACATCAGGTAAAATTTTGTCTGCATCGTTGGCTACCTCATAAAGCTTGTTGGTTAGCCATAGATTCATCATGGAACTAAAGTCAATAGAACGCATGTTATTGATATAGATGTGTTGACCTTGATGCAAGATAAGCTTGCTTTTGACTGATAAGTCTTGAAGGGCTTGATACAAATTATAAACATTACGTACCTTGACATTCCAGTCGTTTAAACCATGTACCATTACGACATCACATTTAATGTTGGCGATATCTTTTAGGTAGTTACGCGCATCCCAAAAGGCATTATAATTACCACTTGCTCGATCTTGCTGGATAGTAATTTGAGCAAGTTGTTTTTTATAAGTTTCCTTAATCTTGTAAAAATCAGCAGCATCTTTTTTGCGGCTAAAACATTCGCCACATAAAACATCGGCATCTTCACCAGGGAAACCACCTGGTGCGATTACTAAACCACCATCACGATAATAATCATACCAATTGGAGATGGCTGCTTCAGAGATAATTGTCTTTAAACCGGAAACTCCCGTTGTAGCGGCAGCTGTTGCGAGCGTTCCAAGATAAGATTTGCCAGTCATAGCAACATTGCCGTTACACCACCAGGCTTTAATTTCAGTGGTGGCTTCTTTAGTGGTAAATGCTTGGCGTTTGCCGGTTAACCATTCGATGATTGCAATAGTCGAGAGAGTTTCTTCTTTAGAACCACAAGTCCGTAAGCCATCCGAGCCGCGTGTTCCGATGCCAGCTGCATAAACAACAGCAAATCCGCGCGCTAAAAAGTAATCATTAAGTGTGTAAGATAATTCGCGTGCAAAAGTTTCGCTTGCTTGAGTAGTGATTTTATTAGCGCTATATTTTTGTGCATTGGGCAAATTAAAAGTAGGAGCACAGATGTCTTCATAGCTTTTTTTGGTTGGTTTTTTAGGCGTTAGTGGGACGTTGACATCATGCGTTAATTTTTCACCTAATTTATCATTTGTTCCTTGATTGTATGGGCTAGCAGTGTAAAGTACGGGTACTTTTAAGTTAGATTCAGTTTCTTTTGGACGAATAATTTCGGCTTTTAATAAATCACACTTGCCATCTAAGTCGCTATCAAGATCTGATTGAATATAAACGACTTCATAAATTAATTGACTCGTGTCAAATACTGGTTGAGTTTTTCCATTAAAAATTAGTGGTTGGGTGATTTGACCGTAAAATTTATTAAAGAAACCTTGTGTGGCTAGATAGTCTAAGAAAACTTGGCCTGTTTTAGTTGGAGTATTTAATAAATCATAAAACGCACTAATTAATTCAGTTTGAGTATTAATTTTTTCATGGTAGGGTAAATTAGTTTTTTGCATGAATGCTAGTGGTTGTTTTAAGGAAAAATCATCGTCAACTTCAAAATGCAATAGCTGCAAAGCAACGTTATAAAAAGCACATGCATCCACGGTTTCTGATTGACAAAAACTAAGCACATCATTTTTAGAAGTTGCAAGTAAATTTTGTAAGGCAGCGTGTTTGGCGGCAATTGTTGTCTTAGTGGGTATGATTTCTGTTAATAATTCAAGCCAAAGAGCGGTGGTGTCTTTTGTTGGATAATCTGTCAAACAAGTTAAACCTAAACTTTCAAGTTCGCTAACTTGTGTGGTGATTGTAGTTTGACAACGGGAAAATTGGTTAAACTTCATGGTAATCCTCCTTATAAAAATATTATGTTAATTATACCTCAGTTTTTAAATCTATGCTGAGTCGTTTTACGTGAGATTAACTCTAAAATGATGTAAGATAGAAGTGGAATTAAAAATATAGGAGGTAGCTTTTATGAAGTATGCACAGACAAAAGAAGTTTTGAATCAATTGGTGGCAGATTTGAGTCAAATGGCGATGGTTATTCATCAAGCTCATTGGTATATGCGAGGAACAAACTTTTTAAAACTTCACCCATTAATGGATGAATATATGGATGATATTAATGCACAATTAGATGTTATTTCAGAACGACTAATTACTTTAGATGGCGCACCTTATTCAACGTTAAAAGAAATGATTGAACATACTGCAATCAAAGATGAACCTGGAACATATTCCAAGACAATGCAAGAAAGATTAGAAATATTAGTGGTTGGCTACCGGTATTTAGCAGACTTATACCAAAAGGGAATTGAAATTGCAGGTAAAGAAGATGACTACAGTACGCAAGATATTTTTATTGGTTTTAAGACAGACATCGAAAAGAAAATCTGGTTGTTACAATCAGAATTAGGTCAAGCTCCCAATTTAGATAAATAATGCATGAACGGACTGTGATAAAGATCCTTATAAAAAGTAAGCATCTTTATTGACAGTCCGTTGCTGTTCATAGTATGCTTAACGGACAATCAGTAACTAAAAGTAAGTGAATAGGATTGCATGTATTTTTTACTTGAGTTAGCATAGGAGGAAAGAAGTATGAAAAAATTAGGGTTGTTATTGGTTGCTGTTTTAATGGTAATTGCCACAACTTTAGGTAATATGACGAGTGTCGCTGCAAAAACGGCATCCAAACAAGTTTTTAACCTACAATCGCAAGGGGAATTATTGACACTTGATCCTGCTCAAGCAACTGAAGGGGTTAGTTTAGTGGCAATTACTAATACAGTTGAAGGTATTTATCGTTTAAATTCTAAGAGTCAACCGCAACCAGCTTTAGCTAAAAGTGTGGCTAAGCCTAGTGTAGACGGCTTACATTACACGATTAAGTTACGTAAAAATGTTAAATGGTCCAATAATACACCAGTAACGGCTAAAGATGTCGTTTATGGCTGGCGTAGAGTGGTTGATCCTAAGACTGCTGCACCATATGCTTACTTGTTTGACGGTATCAAGAATGCTACGGCAATTCAAGAAGGCAAAGCAGATCCTGAAACCTTAGGCGTTAGTGCACCAGATGACTACACTTTGCAAATTGATTTGGAACGTCCAATTCCATATCTTGATGTTTTGTTGGCTTTTCCAACTTTCTTTCCTCAAAATGAAGCCTACGTTAAAGAACAAGGCAAGAAGTTTGGGACAAGTGCTAACAATGTATTAGCAAGTGGACCTTATGTTTTGAAAGGTTGGAGTGGTACCCAACAAAAATGGCAGATGGTTAAAAATAAAAAATATTGGGATAAAAAGAATGTAAAGATGCAAACAATCAACGTTCGGGTAGTCAAGCAAGTTTCAACTGCTTTAAACTTGTTCCAAACAGGTAAATTAGATGATATTGTTTTGACTGGAGCAATTGCACGTAGTAATAAAAATAACAAAGACGTTGTGATGCGTAAGGGTTCTTCAACAAAATATTTAGTACCAAACTTCAATCAAACATTAAAAGATGAAAAACTTAGACTGGCTATTTCGCAAGTCATTGATCGCAAGAGCTTGGCTAAAAATGTTTTAGGCGATGGCTCAATTGCCTCGATCGGCTTGATTCCTCAAGGGTTGATGAGTAATCCTAAAACCGGTCAAGACTTCGCTAAACAAGCCGGTAAGGGTGTATATACCGATGTGAAAAATGCTAAGAAGTTGTGGAAAGAATATCGTGCAACAAACAAGCAACCTGTAACTTTGACGCTATTGACAAGCGATGAAGATACGGATAAAGCAACGGCTGAATACATTCAAAGTGCTATTGAAAGTAAACTCAAGGGTATCAAAGTCGATGTTCAAGCTGTGCCAGACAAGGTTGTCCAACAAAGAGCTAAAAATGGAGAATTTGACTTGTATTTAGCTAACTGGGGTGCTGATTATCCAGATGCAATTAGCTTTTTAGATATGTTTATCCCAGGTTCAAGCTTTAATTACGGTCAATATAACGATGCAACTTATACAGACTTGATTAAGAAAGCTAAAATTACAGATGCAGCTGATACACAGTTGCGTTATCAAGATTTGCTTGAAGCTGAAAAACTGTTGATGAAACAACAAGGTGTAATTCCTTTATATCAACGTGCAGTGATGCATCTAAATAACAAAAAAATTAAAGGAATTATTTATTACCCAACTGGTTCACACTTTGACTATAAATATGTAGAAAAGAAAAATTAATATCATAAAAAAGGTGGAAAGCTTGACTTTTCGCCTTTTTTCGTGAGTTTGAGTGGCGCAACAAGTCAAAAAATAGTACAATATTTTTTGAAAAATATTTTTAAGTGAGGAGAGCGATATGGAGTTTTTAGGAACATTATGTTTGGTGTTGATCACCACGGCTTTGGCAGGTCATTTTAGTCGAAGAATAGGCATTCCTGCTGTAATTGGTCAATTATTGGTGGGCATCGTTTTAGGCCCGGCAGTGTTAGGATGGGTGACAAGTGATCATTTCATGCATTATTTTGCAGAAATTGGTGTTATCATCTTGATGTTTATCGCCGGATTAGAAAGTGATCTTGAATTATTGAAAAAATATTTGAAGCCAGCCGTTTCAGTGGCTTTATTTGGAGTAGGCGTTCCAATTGTTGTTGTTTACTTTTTTGGAAAGCTGTTTAATTTTAATTTCGAACAAGCCTTATTTTTAGGGGTAATCTTTGCAGCAACTTCTGTAAGCATTTCGGTTGAAGTTTTAAAAGAGCTTAAAAAGATCGATACTAAGGAAGGAACAACGATTCTTGGTGCAGCTGTGATCGATGATATTATGGCAGTCTTGATTTTAAGTGCCTTGGTTAGTATCTTTAGCGACATTTCAGCTAGCACTAGTAGTCATGAACCATCATCGTTGCTATTGAGTTTTGGGCTACAAGCCTTGTATTTTGTAGGTGTCTTTTTTGTCTTTCGTTTTATCGCACCGCCTTTAATGCGATTTGCACAACATTTGACGATTCCAGTTTCTGTTATCTTAGTTTCGTTAGTTTTGTGCTTAGGCATGGCATATGTAGCAGATTTAGTTGGTTTAAGCGGAGTGGTAGGTTCATTTTTTGCAGGGGTTGCAATTGCGCAAACGCCGTGCAAAAAAGAGGTCGATTCCAATATTGAGCCGATTGGATATGCAGTCTTTATTCCGATGTTTTTTGTAAGTATCGGCTTAAATATGACATTTGATGGCTTTTTAAATGATCTAATCTTCATTATTCCACTAACAATTTTAGCATTGTTAACTAAGTGGATTGGATGTGGTTTTGGTGCTAAAGTGTTAGGTATGGACTTGCATTCAGCTAATATCATTGGAGCCGGAATGGTATCGCGTGGTGAAATGGCATTGATTATCGCACAGATCGGTTATAGTGCTAAATTATTATCTGAGCAATACTACTCAGGTGTAATTGTAACGATTATTTTAACTACCTTAGTAGCACCATTTATGCTAAAAGATGCCTTACAACGCCAAGAAAAAAGAGCAAAATAGTTAAAAAGCGTAGGATCTCTATTAGATTCTGCGCTTTTTTTGATAGTTGCTAATTCACCTAAACACTACAAAATAATTACATAATGCTTACAAAGCTACCACTGATTCATTACATTTGTTTTATATACTAAAAAGCGAAATGTTAGTAAAAGTAATTTAGAGGTGGAAAAAATGTCGATTGAATTAAAAAATATTGCTAAAAGTTATGACGGCAAAAATTGGACCTTACAAAACATCAATACCAAGATTGAAACCGGGGAATTTTTCGCCATTGTAGGCCCGTCTGGATGTGGAAAAAGTACTTTGTTACGAATGATTGCCGGGTTGATTTCAATTTCAGATGGTCAATTATTAATCGATGACAAAGATGTTACTAACTTGGCACCTCAAGATCGCAATTTAACGATGGTTTTTCAAAATTATGCGTTATTTCCATTTTTATCTGTAAAAGATAATGTTGCATTTGGCTTGAAGGCTCGCAAGATGGATCCAAAACAAATCAATGAGCGCGTTGCCCAAGCGCTAGAATTAGTTAATTTGACAGAGTATGCACAAAGAAAGCCACGTGAACTTTCTGGTGGTCAACGTCAACGAGTTGCAGTAGCACGTGCAATCGCAAGTGATGCAAAGATTTGCTTGATGGATGAACCTTTATCTAATTTAGATGCTCAATTGCGTGGCAAGATGCGTTCTGAAATTCGTGAGATTCAACAACGTCTAGGTTTAACCTTAATCTATGTAACACACGATCAAGTCGAAGCAATGACGATGGCTGATCGTATTATGGTTTTACATGATCATAAGATTCAACAGATTGGAACACCGCTAGAAATTTATACCAGACCAGCTAATACTTTTGTCGGGGAATTTTTTGGAACACCACGGATGAACATTTTACAAGCTGATTATGATGAAGTGTTAAACAAGTTAACGCTTGATGCGGATATGGAATTTGCAGTTACGCAAAAATTAGTTGCTGGGCAATATCGAATTGGAGTTCGTCCGGGTGCATTATTGTTAGATGCGACCGCAAATATTACGAATGCACATGTTCATAACATTGAATATTTAGGAAATCAATCGATCATCGAAGTAACATTAGATGACGGTCAGCAATTACGTATGACAACACCAGAAAGCGATGATACCTTGTATCGTATCAATCAGCGTGTCAAAGTAACTTTAAATGGTGATTATTATGTATTTGCCCCAGATGGTGAAATTTTAATGTATGGCAAGGGAGGAAGCCAAAATGGAACAACTAACATCCAACGTGAATTACAAGGCGTCGCAGGCCGCTAAAAAGAAAGTCTTAGCTAAGGGATTTAATGTTAACGCTAAAGATAAGTTCTATGCATTAGCATTTTTAGGACCATCTTTAGTAGTTTTAGGCTTATTTGTCTTTTATCCAATGTTAAAGACACTTTATTTGAGTTTATTTTTAACAAATAGCGTAGGCAAACCCACGGTATTTGTAGGCTTGCAAAATTATATTGATCTGTTAACTTCTAGTGCATATCTCAACAGTTTAAAGGCGACATTTATCTATGTTTTGGGTGTGTCCATTTTGACCGTAGTATTTGGCTTATTGCTTGCACAAACGGCAAGTGCCAAGCTTAAAGGAATCGGCTTTTTTAGAACAGTCTTTTCAGGTACTATGGGTGTTTCGGTTTCGGTAGCGGCTATTTTTTGGCTATTTATTTTCAATCCTTCGGTAGGCTTATTAAATAAAATCTTGGAACTTTTTGGTATTCCTGCCATCAATTGGTTAACAGAACCAGGATGGGCAATGTTGGCGATTATTGTTTCAACTGTATGGATGAATTTAGGTTTTACTTTTTTGATTTTCTTTGGCGCATTACAATCCGTTCCCGCTACACTTTATGAAGCAGCTCAAATCGCAGGGGTTTCCAAGCGTTATCAGTTTTTTAGAATTACAATTCCAATGATTTCACCTACCTTATTTTTTGTGTCCATTATTACATTGATTGATGCATTTAAGAGTTTTGGCTTAATCGACTTGATGACTGCGGGTGGACCAAATAACGCAACTAACCTATTAGTATATCGGGTTTATCAAGATGCATTTATCAACGGTAATTATGCTTTAGCTAGTACCGAATCAATTGTTTTAGCAATCGTCATTGCAATTTTTACTTTGATTCAATTTAAATTCTTAGAAAAAAAGGTGACATATTAATGATGGAGACACAAAATACTTCTATAAAAAGTAAGCTTGGACAATATATTGTTTTATGTTTATTAGCCTTATTTGTTTTAGTGCCATTTATTTTGGGCTTTTGGAGTAGTCTGTTACCGACTGCTGAAATTTCACAAGGGAAGTTTTTTAGTACAAATATCTCATTAAATAACTATATTTCAGCAATTCATCATACAGAAATACTACGCTATATGGTAAACAGCTTAGTAATTTCTTTGGTGACGATGCTAGCCCAATTACTGTTTTGTTCAATGAGCGCTTATGCATTTGTCTTTTTGAAATTTAAGGGACGTAACTTGTTGTTTGGTGTGTTTTTGATTACGATGATGCTACCATTTGAAGCCCAAGTGATTCCTAACTTTAATACGATGCGTCAATTAAACTTGTTAAACACCTATGCTGTAATGATTGTTCCATTTTTAACATCTGCTTTTGGAACATTCATGTTACGGCAAGCATTCATGCAAATTCCAGGCGAATTAAAGGAAGCTGCTGATATCGAAGGGTTATCGCATTGGCAATTTTACCTTAAAGGTGCTTTACCTTACGCTAAGATTAGCTTGTTGACACTTGCATCGTATAGTTTTTTAGCTAGTTGGAACCAATATATGTGGCCAATGTTGACGACATTTAGTGATCAGTTTAGACCAGTGCAATATGGCTTGAAACAATTGCAATCACAAGAAACGTTTAATGATTGGGGAATGATTCAAGCAAGTGCAGCAATCGTCGTAATTCCAACGTTGATTGTTTTATTTATCGGACAAAAATCATTCAAGAGTGGTATTAATGATGGGGCGGTGAAATAATGAAACTGACAAAACTTGCTAAATTTGTATGTGCAGGGACTTTGGCTTGTTTATTAGGAGCTAGTTTGAGTGGTTGTAGTAAAAAAGATGCAATCCAAGCAGATACACGTACTAAAATTGTTTTTTGGCATGAAATGACCGGCCAAGGACAAGATAAGCTTGAACAATTAGTTAATGAATTTAACAAGTCCCAAGATAAATACACCGTTGTTCCAGAATTTGTGGGAAGTTATAACGAAGCGATTCAAAAAATCTTGAATACACATGGTACGGATGCTTCGCCGGCTGTTTTTCAATCGATGGACGTTTCGACTGCACAGATGTATTATAGTGGATATACAACACCTGTTCAAAAGTTCATCGATGAAGATAACTATGATGTCAGCCAAATTTCAGATGTAGCACGAGCTTTTTACTCTAAAGATGGCAAGCAACTTTCGATGCCATTTAACACATCACAACCGGTGCTATATTATAATGCAACGCTCTTAAAGGAATATGGTATTACACCACCACCTAAGGATCCATCTTATAGTGATATTACTCGAGTTGCCAACGAACTTTATGAAAAATCAAATCATAAGATTAAAGGTATGAGTGTTGAAATTTATGGTTGGTTTTTTGAACAATTCATGGCCAACTCTAAAGTATGTATGGCTAATAACGATAATGGACGTTCTGGAATTCCAACGGCAGTTAATTTCACTAATCAAGCAACGGTGGATGCTATGAAATGGATTCAAGATAATTTAAAGAACGGTTCATTTATGAATTATGGTGCTGGTTCAAATGCTGGAACCAACGAAACAGCGGCGTTCTTATCACGAAAATTAGGTATGTTTCTACAATCTTCTGGTTCAATTACACAGTTAACAACCGGAACTAAAGACGAAGTGGGCGTGTGTTATTATCCACATCCAGATGGTCAAGAGGCTAATGGAGTCTCAATTGGTGGAGCATCTTTATGGATTTCAAATGACAAATCAAACAAAGTTCAACGTGGGGCATGGGAATTGATTAAATTCTTGTTATCTGCTAAATCCCAAGCACAATGGCAAGCAGCCACAGGTTATTTAGCTTTAAATAAAAAGTCACAAGAACAAAAAGTTTTAGTAGATTTGTATAAGAAAAATCCAGCTGCTAAGGTTGCAAGTGATCAATTGAATAGAACGATTGCTAATACGGCTAATTCAGGTATCTTCATGCAAAATGTTGTGCAAGAACGCCTCTTGAGCCAAACCGCAATGGAACAAATTTATGATGGAACAGATGTTAACAAAGCGCTTCAAGAAGCCCAAAATTCAATGAATAGCTATATTACTTCCAGCAACAAGGCGGAAGGATTTACTAAGTAAAGAAGGAAATAATATGACAGTACAAACGAAAATTTTCGGACATCGGGGATATCCGGCCAAGTTTGCAGAAAATTCATTAGAAGGATTTAAATATGTTTTAGATAATGGCATTGACGGAATTGAGTTTGATGTTCATCTGACTAAAGATAATATTCCTGTGATTATGCATGACGAAAAGATTGATCGCACAACTGATGGTAGTGGATTGATTAATGATTATACTTTAGCAGAGTTGAAACATTTTAAATTGGCTAATGGTGAAAGTATCCCGACTCTGCAAGAACTTTTGGAGCTAGTTGGCTCAAAAGATGTGTTGCTTAATTTAGAATTTAAAACCGACGCTATCGCTTATCCAAACATCGAACGAATCGTCTTAGAGATGGTTGCCCAAGCTAATTTGGCGCATCCGGTCATTTATTCGTCGTTTAATCTACAAACCTTACGCAACTGTCAGGCTATTGCACCCGGGCAAAATTATAATTGGTTGATCTTTAAAGATTTGCCAAATGCCGATGAAGTGGTGGCAACAGAAAAATTGGCGGGGATTCATCCGCATCGCTACCAAGTTTGTCAAGCCCCACAACGCGTCTGGACGATTAACGACGAGGCGACGGCTAGGGACTTATTTGTTAAAAATATTGCTGGAATTTTTACTAATGAGTTCGAAAAAATGTGGGAATTACGGGCTAAAATCTAGTTGCGAAAAAAATCGTCAATTTTTGATAAAAACTTGAGATAAAACACTCGTATTCTCAAAAAAATATGGTACAATGAGAGAGTCCTAAGTAAGGACTCTCTTTATTTGTTTTTTGTGTTTTCTTTGAGCGGCAGGGGTGTCGCTCTTTTTTTGTGCTCATTTTTATTTTACTTTTTGTATAATAAAGTTAAGAAAGGTGATCAAAATGACAGAAAAAGAATATAAACATGAAGTTGTTAGACCAAATGAAAAATTACCGGTTTGGGTTTGGATGCACAATTCAAATTTTAATTATTCAAGTTATATTGCGCCACATTGGCATCAATCGATTGAATTGAGTTATACACTCACGGGTGAAATAGATGAATTCATTATTGAAGGTCAAAACTATCATTGTGAGCCTGGCAAAATACTGGTGGTTAATTCACAAGAAATTCATAGTATAAAAGTATTTAAAAACGGAATAGATAAAAGAGCGCTATCTGTAATATTTACATATAAGTTTGTTAAAGAGATGTATCCTATGATAGATAACATGGTATTTTCATTGAATAATTATTCCAAATTAACCGATGGTCAAAAATATAAATACAAGAAATTGCAAAAATTGTTACAACAAGTAGCAACAATTTACGCTGAGAAAGAAAACGCGTATAAGAATATATCGATTAGTGTTAAACTTTTGGAAATATTGGAAATTTTAATTAAGAATTTCATGATAGAAGCTAAGTGTAAAAGTACTAAGGAAGTTAGGATTGTTGAAAGGACACAAGCAATAATTGAATATATTCAAAAAAATTATCAAGAGGAATTATCGTTAGAAAATATTGCACGTTATCATCATGTTTCTAAAGAGTATTTGGCTCGTTTTTTCAAAAAATACATTGGAATCACAATTGGACAATATATAGCAGAAATAAGAGCTAAGCATGCTTATGATGATATTGTTACGGGAAAGCATAATTTAACAGAAATCGCGCTAAACAACGGCTTTAGCGGGATTAGAACGATGGATAGAGCTTTGATTAGAATTTATGGCCGAAAAGCTAGTGAATTAAAAAAGGTCAATTAGCGCCAATTATAAGTTAATTGATGACAAGCGGTCTAGGCGTTAGGATGGTACTATAATAGATAAAGAAAGCGTTTTCGATTACATTTTTAAGATTTTTATATTATCTATACTTAATGGAGGCATTTATTATGGGATTATTTAATAAGTTTCAAAGTGGCCTAGAAAAGATCGTTGGACCGTTTGCTCAAAAGGTTTCACAAAATAAATTTATTAATTCGTTAACAGAAGGTTTTATGGCTTCAATGCCTATTACTTTAGGGATTGCCGTAATTGCTGTTTTGGGTAATTTACCATTTAAACCTTGGATGAACTTTTTAAACAGTACAGGTTTATATACTGTCGCACAAGATACGGTTTCATTGACTTTATCATTATTAGCAATTTATGTTGTTGGTTCAATTGCTTATGCTTATACTAAAAATCAAGGTGAAAAAGGTATTATTGGTGCAGTTATTGCCTTAGCTTCATTTATCTTATTAATGCCATTACAAACGGTTGAAATCAATAAAGAATCGCTAAGTGTCTTAGATACGAGTTATATGGGAAGCGATGGGATTTTCGTAGCAATTATTTTAGGTTTATTTATTCCCTGGTTATACTGTATCTTAATGAAGAAAAATTTACGCTTAAAGTTGCCTGAGGTTGTACCACCAATGGTTAGCCAATCATTAGCTCCAACTTTTGTTGCGATGATTATTTTTTCATTGGTGTTTGCAATTAAATATGTAACGTTTATCTCACCATATAATAATATCTTTAATTTAGTGACAACTTTTATTGGTAAACCAATTGCAACATTTGGTGCCTCACCAATTTCATTGATTATTGTGTTTACTTTAATGAATTTAATTTGGTTCTTTGGTATTCATCCAAACACTATTTTAAGTTGTTATATGCCAATTTTAATGATGACAGGTGTTGCTAATACTGAAGCATTTACACAAGGGAAAGCATTACCATATTTAATGTTTTCAGTTGTTGCTTCTTGCTTACAAATTGGTGGTACCGGTAATACTTTTGGATTATGTATTGCAACATTATTTGCTAAATCGGAAAAGTATAAATCGATGCGTAAATTAGTTATTCCGGCTAACTTCTTTAATATTAATGAACCAATCATCTTTGGGTTCCCATTGATGTTAAATCCATTGTACTTTATTCCGATGGTCTTTAGCCCAATGGTTTCAGGTTTTGTTGCGATGGGCTTATTCCAAATTGTTCAACCAAATCTTAATCCGACAATTTCGATGCCATGGGTAACACCAGGCTTTGTATCGACATTTATGACTGGTGGTCCGCTCTTGTTAATGTTTTGGATTATTGCTTTGTTGATTCATTTTGTAATGTATTTGCCATTCTTCTTAATTGATGATAAAGCAGAATTAGCAAAAGAAAAAGAACTATTGGCAAAAGAAGAAAAAGAAGCTGTAGTTGTTGAAACGACACAAGCAATTGCCAAATAATTGTTTATTTGTAAAGTAATTAGGAGGTTTTTTAGATGAGTTTTCCAAAAAATTTTTTGTGGGGTGGCGCAACCGCTGCTAATCAGTATGAAGGCGGATATTTAGACGGTAATAAAGGTTTAGCATGTTCTGATACGATTACGGACGGAGATGCTAAAACACCACGACGTATCATGATTGAATTGGCAAATGGTGAGCGAAAATTTATTAGTCGCTTTGAAGATGTACCTGCTGGAGCTAAAGCAGTTATTGATGAAAATACGTACTACCCGAGTCATGTAGCGACAGATTTTTATCATCATTATCAAGAAGATATTGCTTTACTTGCGGAAATGGGTTTTAAAACCTTTAGAATGTCTATTAACTGGACACGTATTTTTCCGAATGGAGATGATAAAGAACCAAACGAAGACGGTTTAGCTTTTTATGATGCGGTTTTTGATGAATGTCATAAGTATGGAATCGAACCATTAGTAACAATTGCACATTTTGATATGCCATTAAACTTAGCGATCAAATACGAGGGCTGGTTATCACGAAAGACTGTAACTTTCTTTGAAAATTATTGCCGTGCAATTTTTGAAAGATATCGAAATAAAGTTAAGTATTGGTTGACATTTAATGAAATTAACTTCTTAAGAGATTACAGCACCTTAGGAATTACGGAAGCTTCAAATTATGCTAAGCAACAACAAGCGATTTATCATGTATTATTAGCGGGAGCGAAAGCAGTTATTTTGGGGCATCAAATTAATCCTGAATTTAAGATTGGTTTGATGGTAGCTAATATTTTGTTTTATCCAGAAACCTGCAATCCACAAGATTCTTTAAAATTACAAGAAGTGGAACGCAATTTTAAAGACTTCTATTACGATGTACAATGCAGAGGTTTTTATCCTGAATACAAATTAGCAGAAATGAAGCGCCATGATTTTAAATTAGTAACAAAAACAGAAGATGCTGTTATTTTAAAAGAAGGTACGGTAGATTTCATTAGTTTTAGTTACTATAATTCGGCGGTTGTTTCGACTCGCGAAGATGCAACAAAGACAGGTGGTAATCAGCTGGCGGCCGTAAAAAATCCTTATTTAGAAGAATCTGAATGGGGTTGGCCTATCGATCCGGCAGGTTTACGTCTATGTTTGAATCGATTATATGACAAGTATCGTTTACCATTAATGATTGTTGAAAATGGCTTAGGAGCATTAGACAAAATTGAAGAAGATGGATCAATCAATGATGATTATCGAATTGATTATCTAAGGAAACATATTGTTGAAATGAAAAAAGCGGTCGAAGAAGATGGTGTTGAACTTTTGGGCTACACTCCATGGGGCTGTATTGATTTAGTTTCTGCTGGAACAGGTGAAATGAAGAAACGTTATGGATTTGTTTATGTCGATATGGATGATAAAGGGAATGGAACTTTGAAACGATTACGTAAAAAATCATTTTATTGGTATCAACAAGTGATTTCTTCAAATGGTGAAAACCTAGATTAATACAGCAACAAATATCATGGATTATATCCATGATATTTGTTTTTATTTTAAATATTAGAGTATAAAAATCTGAAGTAAAGGAGAAATGATTTTATGGCACTTATTCGTGTTAATTTTATGGCAAAAAGTTTGCATAGAACAGTTTCAGCATTGGTAGTATTACCAACTGACAAAATTTCGTTTGGACCACAAAAAGTTAGTCGTCCTAAAAAATATAAAACACTATATTTATTACATGGTATCTTTGGCAGTGAAGTTGATTGGATTTCTGGTACGAGAATTCAACGATGGGCAGAAGAAAAAGATTTGGCGGTTGTGATGCCAGCCGGTGAAAATTCGTTTTATACCGATCATTCTTGGAATAGCGAGTATTATTCAGAATTTATTGCCAAGGATTTGGTTGAATTTACGCGCGCAAGTTTTCCGTTGTCAGATAAAAAAGAAGATACGTTCATTGGTGGTCTTTCAATGGGCGGGTATGGCGCGTTGTATAATGGTTTGAAGTATCATGATACGTTTGGTGCAATTGTTGCTTTATCGGCCGGATTAATTGTTAATGAGGATATGCCTAAATCGGTACAAAATCCAGTGTTCTTCCCAGATGAAGATGGTTATAAGCATATGGTATTTGGAGCAGATTTAAATTCTACACTTACCAGTGAAATTAATCCAAAAGTTTTGATTGCAAAATTGGTTTCTCAAAAAGTGGCTTTGCCTAAGTTGTATTTTGCGATAGGTGAAGATGATCATTTATTAGCTGCAAATCAAGATTATGCTAAATTACTCGATGAGTTAGGGATTGAATATACCTTTGTCGTTGATCATGGCGCACATGAATGGGATTTCTGGGATCGACATATTAAGTTAGCTCTAGATTGGTTACCGTTGGATAATGCAACTAGTGGAGCTAACAGTGGTAATATCACGGGATAACAAAAATAAGCTAAGCTTAAAACAGCTTAGCTTATTTTTTAATCTTTATTTAGTTGGCTGTGTTTAATGCCATAAGTAAAGTAGATGATAGCTCCAATTAAAAACCAAATACCAGAGGCAATCCATGTACTAATCGAAAGCTGTGATAGCATGTATACACATAATAAAACAGAAATTAGTGGTAAGATAGGGAACAATGGTACTTTGAAGCCACCGTTGTTATTAATGTCTTGGCGTTTACGTAAAGGTAAAACACCTAAAGAAACAAACATAAAGGCAATTAAGGTTCCGATGTTAACAAGATTCGTTAATTGATCTAAGGAGATAAATCCACCAGTCAAAGCAATAATAATTGTTACAATTGCCATACTGTGCTTAGGTGTATGAGTCTTAGCATCAATCTTACCTAAAAATTTTGGTAACAATCCATCACGACCAATTGAATAGATTAAGCGTGAAGAACTAAAAATCATGGTAACCATCATGGTAAACATTCCAGCTAATGCACCTAATGAGATGATGCCGGCTACCCAATCTTGGTTAACTAAATGCAAAGCATAACTAACAGGATCACCAACGTTAAGTTTGGTATAAGAAACTATTCCTGTTAAGACAACGGAAACTAAAATATATAAGATTGTACAAATGACAAGAGTACCGATGATACCACGAGGCATGTTTTTCTTAGGGTCTTTAACTTCTGCTGCTGAAGCTGAAACGACATCAAAGCCAAGATAAGCAAAGAAAACAAGCGAAGCGCCGATGCTGACACCTTTAAATCCAAAAGGCATAAAAGGAGTCCAATTGGATGGCTTAACGTAAAAACAGCCAACAATTAAAAAGAGGACAATTACGGCAATTTTGACTAAAACCATGATGCGATTGATAGCCATCGAAGTTCGAACACCTTTTGATAAAAGCCATGAGATGAATAAAACAATCAAGATAGCAACTAGATTAAAATAAGTACCATTAGCTGGATCAAATGGTCCGTTTAATGCTTTTGGAACTTCAATTCCAAATCCGCGTAAAAAGGCATTGAAATAAGAAGCCCACCCCGTTGAAACGGCAGCGACAGCTAACATGTATTCTAAGATTAAAGCCCAGCCTAAAAACCATCCGATAATCTCACCAAAGATGACGTTGCCAAATGAATAAGCGCTACCTGCGATTGGTAGAGCTGAAGAAAGCTCGGCATAACACATAGCAGATGTTGAACAAACGATAGCTGCCATAATAAATGAAATGATGATAGCAGGCCCGCTGTGTAATGCAGCAACGGTTCCTGGCAAGATAAAGATTCCTGTTCCAATAACAGCGCCTATACCCATTGCAATTAAGTCTTTTGAGGTTAAAGTTTTCTCAAATTTTTGATCTTTAGTAATATAGCGGGAAAGTTCTTCTTTTTGAAAAATTCGTTGTGTAAGTTTCATATAATATAACCCCCATGCTTGAATAACCATTAGATTAAAATGAGGTTTTTTTAATCTACTATTAAATGTCTTACATATGTTTATACCATATCTTGGGCAAATGAGAAAGTAAAAATTAGAAAAATAAACATGTTTTTGGCTAAAAAAAACTAAAAGCATTAGATTTTACTTTACAAAATAATAGGCGTATAGTTCAAGTAAGAAATAAATTGAAATGAGGGTTAGATATGTGTACGGGGTTAAGTTTTGTTAATGGAGATTTTTATTTTGGAAGAAATTTGGATCTAGATTATCATTTTGGAGAACAGGTAGTCATAACACCGAGAAACTTTACATTGACTTATAAATGTGAAGCTCCTCAAACTAAGCATTTAGCTTTGATTGGAATGGCTAGTGTCGTCGATGGTTATCCATTATATGCCGAAGCAGTTAATGAAGCTGGTTTAGGGATGGCAGGTTTGAACTTTCCAGGATTTGCACATTACGCTAGTGTTAAAAAGGAAAATGCATTAAATTTGACCCCTTATGAAATAATCTTATGGTTATTAGCACAGTGTAAAAGTGTACAAGAAGTTCGCGCAAAAATAGCAAACTTGAATATGGTGGAGATTGACTTTAAGCAAGGTCTACCATGTGCAAGTTTACATTGGTTAATAGCAGATAAACATGAATCTGCAGTTTTAGAAGTTACTAAGGAACAAACTAAGCTATATGATAACCCAGTTGGAGTTTTGACCAATAATCCAACTTTTGATTATCATCTTTTAAATTTACATGCTTATCTAGGTGTTAATCCTAATCAGCCGGTAGATACTTTGACCAAACTTGGTTTACAACCTCTAGGGCAAGGAGTAGGCACGGTTGGATTGCCGGGAGATTATTCGCCTGCTTCGCGTTTTATTAAAGCAGTGTATTTAAAGAGTCACGCATTGTGTGAACAAAGTGAATTAGCAAATGTGACGACTTTTTTCCATATTTTAGATTCGGTGGCTTTTGTCAATGGAGCAACACAAACGCCAGATAAGACGCATGATATTACGCTTTATTCTTGTTGTGTTAATGCGCGGACAGGGGAATATTACTATAAAACATATGAAAATAATCAACTCACAAAGATTAGTTTACACAATGTTGATTTAGAACAAACTACTTTAAGTTGTTATCCATTGGTTACTACCCAACAAGTCTTACAAGCAAATTAAGCTATGAAAGTACGTTTTTTAGGCGTACTTTTTTTGTTACAATAAAAATAAGTCTAAATTAAAGGAAGGTAGCGATGAAAAAACATGTATTGGTAATTTGTGGAACATCAGGAAGTGGTAAGACGACTGTCAAAGAATATTTGGTTCAACAAAAAAAGATGATTCCGGTTTTGACACATACGACGCGTACTCAACGTCCAGGTGAAAGTGATGATGCATATCATTTTGAAACACAAACGAGTTTTTTTGAAAAACATTATTTAGAATACGTTAAATATGATGGTAACTACTATGGCTCATCGTATGAAGCCTTACAAGAAGCATTTAATAAAGGTGATTGGGCAGTTATTGTCTTAGATACTAAAGGCGCCTTAAGTTATTTGGAAAAATTACCGACCAACACGGTTGTTTTATATTTGCAAGTCAGTGACAAGGAATGCTTGCAACAACGGTTATTAAAGCGTGGGGATACTTTAAAAGCAGTTAAGAAGCGTTTAGATAGTTTAGAAGCTAAACGAGATCAATGCTTACCGCAAGCTTTAGCTTCTAAGGCATATATTTTAGAAAACGATCAATGGCAACAGACCGTCCAAAAGCTAGATGAATGGTTAGCTACTTTATAGTAGGATTGTTTTAGTAAATATGATATGCTATTATAACAGTAATGATTACGATATAAAGGAGAAAATAGGATGCTGACGGAAGCTTTACGGGTGTTGAAACGTGGCGGTTACAAATTAACCAAACAAAGAAAGAGTATGCTAGAGTATTTGAGTCGTTTCAAGCATCAATATGTTGATATTAAAACGATTGACGCACACATGCGCAAGATTTATCCTACGATGAGTCATAATACTATTTATCGTAATATTAAAGAATTTGAAGAATTAGGCATTGTAGAAACAAGACGCAAAGCCGGTGGAGCTAGCGTTAAGTATCAGTGTGATTTTGATAATGTACATCATCATCATTTTATTTGTCGCAACTGTGGACATGTCCAAGAGATTCAAATGTGTCCTTTAGAAGTTTTTGCAGATCAATTACCTGGATGCTTGATTGAAGATCATCGGTTTGAATTGCATGGCCTTTGCGCAAATTGTCAGCGAAAATTAGCAAAGGTTTAAGAAATATTTGGTAAAACTTTGAAAAAAATAGGCTAGACTAAAAAGTGGAGGAAGAAAATGACTAAAAGAACAGCCCCTTTTATTACACCGTTTGCGATTATGTCAGCGGTTTTGGCCTTAGGAGCGACAAATGTAGCAGTAAATAATGTGACTAATACCGTTGAAGGTAAGCCTAGAGTTGAAGTTAATTCTACTCAAAGTAGTAGTACTCAAATAAATAGCAGCTCTAGTCAAAAAGAATCTAGTTCAGTTGAAAGTCAACAACAAGCTTCGAGTAGTACTCAAGTTCAAGAATCTTCGCAACAAGAATCTAGTTTTAGTCAATCAAGTAGTAGTAGCTCTAGTTCAAGTGATACAACAACTAAGCCAAACGATCAAACACAAACTAAACCAGATGATGGTGAGCAAGCAGCGTCTTCGAGTGCGCAAACGACAATTCAAACTCCACCATCGACCAATCAAACAACAAATTAGGAGAAAAAGAGAATGTTTAGTTTTTTTGGAACAATTGCAGGCTATTTAGGCTATATTAATCTTAGTGTTAAGCTAAAAAATCAAATATACACTATTCTAGCAGCCGGTGGTAATTTTTATTTGCTATATGTTGCATATAGATTTTTTGTCAACGGCTTTGTTGGACGCGGCACCTTGTTTATCTTAGCATTTTTAATAATCGCTTATTTTGCATATTTGAATTTTTTGTATTACTTTACTACTAAGTCGTCAAAATATGATATTTCACCTAAGATTGAAAAAATGCTAGGGATTGCAGCTAAAGATCCATTGGCTACAACAAGCAAGAGTAAGCCACAACCAGGTTTTGTTCAAACAAATGGTATTTTTAGTGAAGAAAAGCTTTTACCAACAACAATCGATATTACTCCAACACAACAACAAAATTTAAATATGTTGGTAGCTAAATTAGAAGCAAGTGGTTATTTGCAACTAGATTATGGTCAAAAAGATGAAGCGAGTTTATTAGCAAAAGCTAGCCAAGATGCTAAACCAGTATATGCATTACAAGAACCTGTTGTCTTACCTTATTTTGAATTGCAAGTAACGCCTCAAGGTCTATTCGTATATGGCGGTCTTAACCAATTAGAAAAATATGAATTAGCACAGATTAAAACAATTGGTTTGTTGGCAGCTAAAAATGCACAACAAGATTATGATTTGACTTTAGCAACAGTTGTAGTTCAAAAAGGGCATTATCGTAGGGCAGGACGTGCTAGCTTAATGCCAGAAACTAAAGCTGATTTTGCGTTAGAAGTTAAGGTAGCGTATAAAGAAAAGGCATAAAAAAAGGCCTCCTTGATATGTACTTTGATACATATCAACTGGAGTGCCTTTTTTATTAATTATTTTTTTGTTTATACCAATAGACTGGAATCCCTACAAGAATGAAGATAAGTGAAACGATAACGCCAGGCAGATCAGAAAAGATTTCACTTATTAAAACAAATGTGGTGCAGACAATCGCGATGATTGGCACAATAGGGTAAAGTGGTGTTTTGAAATGATCGCCGTTTGGATTTTGTTTGCGTAGCTTAAAGATTCCAAAGAATGTCATTACGTAAAAACAATAAATAGTAAAGATACAAACTTCGGTCAAACGATCAGCATCAACACACAAAATCATTCCAATTGCGATTAGGGAAGTAATTGTCGTAGCAACCATTGGAGTCTTCATTGTTTTGTGAATATAAGAGATTTGCTTAGAAAATGGCAATTCATCGTTTTTAGCCATAGCGTACATAATACGGGGAAAAGACATAATTTTTCCATTCATACAACCGATGATTGAAATGATGATGCCGATATTTAATAAGCGCCCACCTAAATTACCAAAAGCAATTGTTGCAAAATGTGGTGTTGCATTTTCGCCTAATTTATGAATCAAGTCAGCAGGCATAACGCGAAAAATTGCAAATGTTACCGACATATAGGTCAATAAGACCAATAATATTCCGCAGATGATAGCTAGCGGTAATGTTTTTTTGACATTTTTAATTTCACCACCCATATTAGCCAACAAAATCCAACCATCATAGGCAAATAAAGTTGCTAAGATGGCAACACCCAAATTACCATTTGAGTTATGTGCTACAGTTTGTAAGCTTTGTCCAAATGCGTTTTGATTACCAAAAAAAAGACCAAAGATAATAATCGCCACGATAGGAATGAATTTGGCAATAGTGGTAATGTTTTGGAAATAAGCTCCAAAGCGATTGGCCAATAGGTTAAATGCAGTCAAAATAACAACAGAAGAAACTGCGATAACAAGCGTTGACGATTGTGGAAGATTAAAAAATGAAACCAACAAGACTGCTAAATAAGCACCTAATGCTGCAATCATGGCGGGTCCATAGATGACGATTTGCATCCAACCCGTTAAAAATCCCCAAAGCTTACCATAAATCTTTTCCATATAAATGTATAAGCCACCAGTATGGGGAAGCTGTGCTCCGATTTCTGCAATGGTTAAGCCTGAGGTTAATGTAATTAAGCCTCCAAGCGTCCATGCTAGCAAAGCATTGTTAGTTGAACCTGAATAATCCAAAACAGATGCTTGCTTGAAGAAAATCCCTGAGCCGATAACCGTTCCAACTACTAAAGAAAGTGATGAAAAAAAGCCCAGTGAACGATCGAGTTGAACAACACTTTTTTTCTTATCCATATTAGTAGAACCCACCTTTCTTTTTTTATTTGAAAAACTATGGTATTTTTCAAATTGGTATGTTCTATTGTAACGTGCTTTTTCTAATAAAAAAAGTATTTTCTCTTAAAAAACCTAAATTTTTTTACGAAAACGTTCGAATTCAAAAGGAAGGTATCATATAATTATTGTAATTTTTTTATCATTTTTCGGTTAGGGGGATAGTGTTGGAGTTAGTAGTTAATAGTTAATCCTAAGTTGTCGAAATATCAAGTCGCGCGCTTTTATAAAAACTTAGAGCAGCCACTGACCGAGCATGAATTAACTAGAATTACTAAAGTTTTGCGTAAATCATATGTGATTGCAGCTTATGAACAACATGAATTGGTCGGATGGATTTGTGTGTTGAGTGATTATATGACGATTGTTTACATTCAAGATATCTTGATTACACCCGCTTATCGTAGTAAGAGGATTGCTTGGACATTGATGCGTCATCTAATGGATTATTTTGCACATATGCCCCGTATAGATGCGATTTTAAAAGATAACCAAGTTAGTGAATTATATACGAGTCTAGGGTTTTATCCACTTGAAGATAAGAGCCAAAAATTATATTGTTTTGAACATTATCAAAAATAAAGCATGCCAGTTAGGCTTTGAAAAGTTTAACTGACATGCTTTTTAAATTTTAAACTGACGCAAACGTCCAGCTAATTGTAAAGATAATTGTGCGCTAATTTGAATTCCCGTTGTGGTGTATTCGGTAGAAATAATAGTAGCCTGTTGATTGAGCAATTCGACAAATCTGCCTTGATCAAAAGGAATCAAAAAGGTTTGTGTTACCAGGTCTTTGAAAAGTCGTTGTTTAATGGTTTGGGCTAATAATTCTAATGATGAAGGATCATTAGCGCAATAAATCAAATCATTACCTTCATATTGTGGATAGTTTTCGTTTGTTTTATCAGCTTTATTGAAAGCATATAACGTTTCGATGTTGTTAACACCGATTTCTTTTAAGGTTTGATCGGTAGTATCCATCATTTCTTTCATATGTGGATCTGATAAATCAACTACATGAACTAATAAATCAGCTTGAGCTGCTTCGGCTAAAGTTGATTTGAAAGCAGCAACAAGATGATGTGGCAATTTAGAAACAAAACCAACAGTGTCACTAAGCAAGAAGGTTTGATTGTCTGCAAAGTGTAAGCGACGTACTGATGTATCTAAGGTTGCAAAGAGCATATCTTTTTCAAAGACTTGTTTGTCTGCATCTTGACCGACTAATTTTAATAAACCATTAAGTGTAGTTGACTTACCAGCGTTGGTATAACCAACGAGTGCTACAGTCTTTAGCCCGGCTTGTTTACGCGCTTTTCTGCGTGTTTCTTGGCCTTTTAAAAGCTCTTTTAATTCTTTTTTTAGGTTGCTAATACGTTTTTCGAGTACACGGCGATTTAGTTCGATTTTCTTTTCACCAGCACCACGGTTAGTATAGCCTCCGCCAGTATTTCCGGCTGTTTGTTGATCAAATTTATTGATACTTGAGGTTCTTAGACGGGGGAGTTGATATTGTAATTTGGCAATTTCTACTTGTAGTTTAGCTTCTTTTGTTCGGGCACGTTTAGCAAAGATTTCAAGAATTAAGGCTGTACGATCTAAGATTTGTAATCCAGTCAGCTCTTCGAGATTTCTGATTTGAACAGCACTTAATTCATCATTGACTACCAAAATTGAACAATCATGAAGTTGCGCACTGGTGGCAATCTCTTCACATTTTCCTTTGCCAAAGTAACTAGCTGCCAAGGGACGTGAGATATTTTGTCTAATATCTGCACAAACGACCATATCATTTGCGCTGGCTAAAGCGCCTAATTCATCCATTGTATAGTCAAAATTGAGTTGTTTATTGGCGATGCCTGCAATAATTACGGGAATCATGATGTTTCCTTTCTGTTTTAGCTTTTGTTTTTATTTTAGCATATTTTTAATAACTTGAGTTTTAGAACTAAAATGATAAAGAATCTTAAATAAAAATTAGAAAACGCTTTAATGAATCTGGAGGTTAACGTTCGGTATTTGTACGAATAAATGGTGTAAATTTACTGATTTTGAAGTTAAATTAGAAAAAATGGGTATATAAAATACTTATTTTTAGGGAAAATTTGAAAAACGTAAAATTTATTTTAAGAAAAATTAGAAAAATACTTGAATTTCATAGCAAATTCATATAAAATTCAATTATTGATTAAAAAGTATTTTGTTTTGTTAATTTTTTATAAAGGAGTTGTCATAATATATGAAGCTTAAAAAGTTTGCAGCAGTCGGTACTGTTTTGGCCGTTTCTGCTTTGACATTAGCAGCTTGTGGTTCTAATAAATCAAGTTCTAGTGGTAGTGACGCGCAAGTTTTAAATTGGAACGAATCTGCAGAATTACCAACGATGGATCTTTCACAAGCAACTGATACAGTTAGTTTTACAGCTTTAAATAACACAATGGAAGGTTTGTATCGTATTGGTAAAAATTCTAAGATTGAGCCAGGAATTGCTAAGAAAACAGAAGTTTCTGATGATGGTTTAACTTATACATTTACTTTACGTAAAGATGCTAAATGGTCAAATGGTGATCCTGTTACAGCTAAAGATTTTGTTTATTCATGGCAACGTACAGTTGATCCTAAGACTGGTTCACAATATGCATATCTTTTTGATGGCGTAGCAAACGTTAACGATATCATGAACGGCAAAAAGCCAGTAACAGACTTAGGAATCAAAGCTGAAGGTGACTACAAGTTAGTTGTTACTTTAGATAAAGAAGTTCCATACTTCAAATTATTACTTGGTTTCCCAACATTCTTCCCACAAAATGAAAAAGCTGTTGAAAAGTATGGTTCTAAGTACGGTACAGCTTCTAAGTACATGGTTTACAACGGTCCATTTAAGTTAACTGGCTGGACAGGGACAAACTTGAGCTGGACATTAGCTAAAAATAACGCATACTGGGATAAGAAAGCTGTGAAGTTATCTAAGATTAACTACAAGGTTAACAAGACAGCTTCGACTTCTTACAACTTGTATCAATCAGGTAAGCTTGATGCAACTAGTTTAAGTGCTGAACAAGCAAAGCAATTAAAAGGTTCTAAAGAATATGTAAGCCGTCCACAAGCTTCAACATTCTACTTTGAATATAACCAAACTAAGAAAGCTTTCAAGAACAAGAAGATTCGTCAAGCTATCTCAATGGTAATTAACCGTAAACAATTTGTTGATAAGGTTTTAGGTGATGGTTCTATTCCTGCTAAAGGTTTAGTACCAGAAGGTTTATCTAGTTATGATGGTACAGACTTTGCTACAGCTGCTTACGAAAAGACAGGCGTTGAATACAACGTTGAAGAGGCTAAGAAGTTGTGGAAGGAAGGTATGGCTGAAGAAGGTTTAACTTCCTTAGACATTACTTTGCTTAGTGATGATACAGACGGTGCTAAGAAGTCAACTGAATTTGTGCAAAGCGCAATCGAATCTAACTTAGAAGGCGCTAATGTAACGGCTGCTAATGTGCCATTTAAGACACGTTTAGACCGTTCACAAAAGGGTGACTTTGATGTCGTAATCTCTGCTTGGGGTGCGGACTTTGCTGATCCAATTTCATTCTTAGATATGTTTACTACAAATAACTCATACAACCGTGGTAAGTGGAGTAACGCTGAATACGATGCTTTAGTTAATGCTTCTAAGACAACAGATGCAGTTGATCCTGCAAAACGTTGGGATGATTTAGTTAAAGCTGAAAAGATCTTGATGGAAGATCAAGGCGTTTCACCAATCTATCAATCAACACAAGCTTGGGTAATTAAATCTAAAGTTAAGGGTGTTATCTACAATTCATCCGGTGCAAACTACAACTTTAAAGAAGCATATGTAAAAGAATAATTAGTTAAATTGTAAGATTTAACACCAAGGGGATTGGTATTTTCGTACCAGTCCCCCTTGGTTTATATAGGCTTTTTAAAACAAATACTGTAAAAATCATGTATTTTACGCTATTATAGAAAATAAACAGTTTTATCTGTTATTTTAAGAGAACATTAGGAATGTGAGGGCAAGTTATGAAAAAATACCTGTTAAAGCGTGTTTTTTATATGGTGTTGACGCTCTTTTTGGTCGCAACCATTACCTTCTTTTTAATGAAGTTAATGCCAGGGACACCATATTCGAATCAGCAAAAGCTGACGCCAGAACAAATTCAAATCATGAACAAGCAATATGGTTTGGATAAGCCAGTTTGGATGCAATATCTCGTATATATCGGTGGAATGTTACACGGTGATTTGGGAACATCTTTCCAATTCAGTAACCAACCCGTTTCATATTTAATTTCCAGTCGTATCGGTGCTTCTGCTCAATTAGGGATTCAAGCAATGATTTTTGGGGTATTCTTTGGAATTATTATTGGTTCAATTGCAGCGATCAATCGTAATACTTGGATTGATACGTTAGCAACAATTCTTTCTATTATCGGTAAATCCGTACCAAACTTTGTTTTAGCGGTCTTATTACAATACTATATCGCATTGAAGTTAGGTTGGTTCCCAATTGCTGATTGGGGTGGCTTTAACTATACGGTCTTACCAACAATTGCATTAGGGGTTGGACCTTTGGCTGAAACAGCTAGGTTTATTCGAACCGGGATGGTCGATGTCTTAAACTCTGATTATATCGAATTGGCTAGAGCTAAAGGTTTGAGTCGTTTTGGAATCGTCTATCACCATGCTTTACGTAATAGTTTGATTCCATTGGTAACTTTGATTGGACCATATACAGTTGCCTTGATGACAGGTTCAATGGTTATCGAAAATATCTTTTCAATCCCAGGGATTGGTGAACAATACGTTAAGTCAATAACAACAAATGACTACCCAACTATCATGGGGGTAACAATGCTCTTTTCTGCAGGGCTAGTTTTAGTTATCTTGTTAACTGACATTGTTTATGGCATCATCGATCCACGTATTCGTCTTGCAGGAAGTGAGGGTTAAGCATAATGGAAGAAAAAATTAAATTAGCACCAGAAAGTTTTGAGCCCTTAACTCAAAGTGTGCACCTAGACAATGAAAAGATTGCTGCACCTTCATTGACCTTTACTCAAGATGCATGGCGTCGTTTAAAGAAAAATAAGGGTGCTGTAATCTCATTATTCATCATCTTGATTATGGTGATTGTTGCTTTTGGATCTACACCATTTATCGATCATGATACCTTGGTAAAATCTACACCTAAATACGCTAACTTACCACCTAAGATTCCGGGTGTAAACATTGATGGACTAAACGGTAAGTCTTTAGTGGCAGGCGAATGGGTTGATCAATATAAGAGTAACGATGTACCTAGCGATAAGTATTTCATCTTAGGAACTGATTATTTAGGTCGTTCCTTGGCTCAACGTATTATCTACGGTACTAAAATTTCTTTAATCGTTGCGATTGTAGCGACATTTTTTGATTTGACCATCGGGGTAACCTATGGGATTATATCAGGTTGGCGTGGCGGACGTACAGATACGATTATGCAGCGTGTCATCGAAGTTATTTCTTCTGTGCCAAACTTAGTTATTGTTGTTTTAATGTTACTTGTTTTGAAACCAGGTATGGGTTCTATCATTTGTGCGATTGCGATTTCTAGTTGGACAACGATGGCGCGGATGATTCGTGCCGAAACGCTACAGCTTAAAACACAAGAATATGTTTTAGCTGCACGAACCTTGGGTGAATCGGCACCAAAGATTGCTATCAAACATTTGGTGCCAAACCTCTCAAGTATCATCATCATTCAAACGATGTACACCATTCCAAGTGCAATCTTCTTTGAAGCCTTCTTGAGTTTCATTGGGATTGGTATTTCTGCACCAGAAACATCACTTGGGGTATTATTAAACGAAGGGCAAAAGAACTTCCAATTCTTGCCTTACCAAATGTGGTTCCCAGCTATCGTCTTGTGTGTCTTGATGATTTCGTTTAACTTGTTAGGTGACGGTTTGCGTGACGCATTTGATCCAAAGACTAGAAGGTAGGTTGAATTATGGGTGAAAGAATTTTAGAAGTAAAAAATCTTGAAATCAATTTCCACACATATGCGGGCGACGTGAAAGCCATTCGTGATGTGAGTTTTCATTTGGATAAAGGCGAAACGTTGGCCATCGTTGGGGAATCTGGTTCAGGTAAATCAGTAACGACCAAGAGTTTGATGGGCCTATTAGCTAACAATGCACAAGTAATGGGCGGTTCTATCATGTTCCATGGTCAAGACTTATTGCAAAAGACCGAAAAAGAAATGCAAAATATTCGTGGTAAAGATATTGCGATGATCTTTCAAGATCCAATGACTTCGCTTGATCCAACCATGAAGATTGGTCGTCAAATTGCAGAACCTTTGATGAAACATAAAAAGGTTGAAAAGAAAAAAGCAATGGCGCAAGCTTTAGAAATCTTGAAGCTTGTTGGAATTACTAACGCTGAGGAACGTATCAATGATTATCCACATCAATTTTCTGGTGGTCAACGTCAAAGAATCGTGATTGCGATTGCTTTGGTATGTTATCCAGAAATTTTGATTGCCGATGAACCAACAACAGCTCTAGACGTGACAATTCAAGCACAAATTTTAGATTTGATGAAAGAATTGCAACAAAAAATTGAAACATCAATTATCTTTATCACGCACGACTTAGGTGTCGTAGCCGGAATGGCAGATCGTGTTGCCGTGATGTATGCCGGCCAAATTGTTGAATACGGTACAGTTGATGAAATTTTCTACAATCCAAAGCATCCATACACATGGGGCTTATTAAATTCAATGCCAACACTTGAAAGTAAGCACCTAGAAGCGATTCCAGGAACACCACCTGATTTGTTAGATCCGCCAAAAGGTGATCCGTTTGCTGCACGTAATCCATATGCGATGAAGATTGATACAGAAAAACAACCACCATTCTTCAAAGTTTCAGATACACACTATGCAGCAACATGGCTTTTGCATCCAGATGCACCAAAGATTACACCGCCAGATGAAATTATCAGACGACAAAAAATCTACGCAAAAATGATGCAAGAACACAACGATAAAGACTAATCAGGAGGAAAAGACCACATGCCAGAAAAACGTAAAAAAATTCTTGAAGTTAAGCATTTAAAGCAATACTTCGGCGTGGGCAGACCTGATATGGTTAAAGCTGTCGACGATGTTACTTTTGATATTTATGAAGGTGAAACATTTGGTTTGGTAGGAGAATCTGGTTCAGGTAAGACGACAACAGGTCGTAGTGTGATCCATTTATATGATCCAACCGATGGCCAAATCATCTTTGATGGTAAGGATGTAAGTAAGTTAAATTCACGCGCAGAACATCTTCGTTTTTGTCGTGATATGCAAATGATCTTCCAAGATCCATATGCATCTTTGAATCCACGTATGACAGTTGAAGACATTATCGCCGAAGGAATCGATATTCACGGTTTAGCAAAAAGCAAAGAAGATCGCCGTGCAAAAGTTGAAGAGCTATTAGAGACAGTTGGCTTGAATAAAGATCACGCTAGTCGTTATCCGCATGAATTTTCTGGTGGCCAACGTCAAAGAATTGGGATTGCGCGTGCCTTAGCGGTAGAGCCAAAATTCATTATTGCCGATGAACCAATTTCTGCGTTAGACGTGTCTATCCAAGCCCAAGTTGTTAACTTGTTAAAAGATTTACAGCTTGAAAAAGGATTGACCTATCTATTTATCGCGCATGATTTGTCAATGGTTAAATATATTTCAGATCGAATCGGAGTTATGCATTATGGACGCTTACTTGAAGTTGGTCCAGCCGATGATGTGTATACAAAACCATTACATGATTATACTAAGAGTTTAGTGTCAGCTGTACCGGTACCAGATCCAGAATTTGAACGTAATCGTAAGCAAATTCCATACGATGCTTCTTTAGAAGAAGATGTGGAAGGAAAGCCACGTAAATTGCGTGAAATTACACCAGGACATTTTGTGCGTTGCTCAGAAGACGAAGTTGAGATGTACAAACAAAAAGCAGCTAAGTACGAAGAAGCTTAGCAAAAAGGCATCCGTTTATGCGGATGCCTTTTTGTTAAAAAATGATTAACAAATGATTGAAAAATGGTTAGGAGTATTTTACAATGAAAATATCCTAAAGAAAAGAGGGCTTAGCATGTCATATACCACAGAAGTTTTAGAACGTGTAATCGCACAAAATCCAGCACAACCAGAGTTTCATCAAGCTGTAAAAGAGGTTTTAGAGTCGCTAGAGCCAATCATCAGTCAAAATGAAGAAGTATATCGTAAGGATGCTTTATTAGAACGTTTAACTACCCCAGATAGGCAAATATTATTTCGGGTAGCTTGGATTGATGATCAAGGACAAACGCAAGTCAATAATTGTTATCGCGTGCAATTTAATAATGCAATTGGACCTTATAAGGGTGGCTTGCGTTTACATCCATCAGTTAATCTTGGTATTATCAAGTTTTTGGGCTTTGAGCAAGTTTTTAAAAATGCTTTGACAGGTCTACCAATTGGCGGTGGTAAAGGTGGTAGTGACTTTGATCCTAAAGGTAAATCTGATCGTGAAATCATGGCGTTTTGCCAAGCTTTTATGACAGAATTGATGCGCTACATTGGCCAAGATACCGATGTTCCAGCTGGTGATATTGGTACGGGAGCACGTGAAATTGGTTATTTATTTGGCCAATATAAACGTTTAAAAGGAACATATGAAGGAGTTTTGACTGGAAAAGGTTTGACTTATGGTGGTTCACTTGCACGAACAGAAGCTACAGGGTATGGTTTGTTGTATCTTGTTTTAGAATTGTTGCGAGATCATCAAATAGATTTGGCAGGGAAACGTATAGCTGTTTCTGGAGCTGGTAATGTGGCGATTTATGCAATTGAAAAAGCACAACAATTGGGGGCTAAAGTTGTGACTTGTTCTGATTCAAGTGGTTGGGTATATGATGAGGCTGGTATTGACGTAGATTTGTTAAAAGAAGTAAAAGAAGTTAAACGGGCACGGCTAACAGAATACGTCAAGCAAAGGTCAAGTGCAACTTATCATGAAGGTAAAGGTGTCTGGAGTGTTAAAGTCGATATTGCTTTGCCTTGTGCAACGCAAAACGAGTTGGATCTAGCAGATGCTAAGCAACTAGTGGCTAACCAAGTTTTAGCAGTGGCTGAAGGGGCTAATATGCCAACGACTTTAGAAGCGACTAAGTACTTGCAAGCCCAAGGCGTTTTATTTGTACCAGGTAAAGCAAGTAATGCCGGGGGCGTGGCGGTATCTGCGTTAGAAATGAGCCAAAATTCGGGACGTTTGAGTTGGAGTTTTGAAAAAGTTGATCAAGAACTTCAAAAAATTATGACTAATATTTATCAAACGATTGCACAAGCTGCTAAGGAAGTAGGATGTCAGGGAAATTATGTCGTAGGAGCAAACGTTGCGGGCTTTAAAAAAGTGGCCGAAGCGATGCAAGCCCAAGGAGTTTATTAAAATTTTAAAATAAAACCATCAACGTTAGTAACTACTAGCTTTGATGGTTTTTTAGTAATCAATATTAAAAAAGAAGTCTAAGAATACAAAAAGCCTACAAAAATGTTTCATAGGCTTTTTGGTATTATACGGTTTAATATTCAAAATCTGTAGCGCTTTGGTTGAAGTAAGCCACGCTGATTTTGTCGTTATCGACCACAAGTTTAGTGACAGAACCATTAGCAGGAGATACAGTGATATCAACGCTAGGATCGAAATGGTGGACGATGCTACGAATTGTTGTGCCGTGACTGACGAGTAAGACATTGCTGTTATCTGGGATAACTTTTTTGAGGTAATCAAACCCAGCACCGACACGCTCCCAGTATTCGGTATTATTTTCGGCATCGTGGAATGGATCGGCTGCTTTGGCAAAATCCTTAGCTTCCTCAATTGAGTAATTTTCAATGATTTCTTTAAAGGTGCGACAATTATGGGCTGCACCAATCATCAACCAAGCTTGACTAGAGTCACTACCTTCAAAATAGCCATAACCTTGTTCACGGAAGTTGCGTAGTTCGGTTGGTGTTGGAGTGACAGGTGAAGCGACATTTTCTTCTAGAATGTATTTGCAAGTACGTGTTGCTCTGGTGGTATCACTGTGAAAGGCAAAATCAAAGTTGATATGAGCCAATCTCCGGCCTGCTTTATGACCATCTTGAATACCTTTAGGGGTCAAAGGTGAGTCACACCATCCTTGCATGCGATTGTAACGGTTAAGATAGGTTTGTCCGTGGCGGACAAGATAAATATTAAAAGCCATAATTTTGAGTTCCTTTCTTATTGCAAATAATCAAAATCAGGATCGACTTGATTGTAGTAGCAGACTTTAAAATCATGTTCATCAACACGAAGTTTGGTGATGCTACCGTTTTTAGCTCCGTTATTGATAAAATCAATTTCTGGTGCAAAAAGATGTACAATGCTCATGATAGTCATTCCGTGACTGACGACTAAAATATTTTCTTCTGGTTGAGCAATTTTTCTTAGATAATCAAAGCCAATTTTAACACGTGTCCAAAATTGAGCATCATCTTCGGCATCTGAAAAAGGGTCTGCTTGTTTGGCAAAATCACGACTCTCGCATAACGAGTATTTAGTCATGATTTCTTGATAACTGCTGCAACCATGGGCTGCGCCAATCATTAACCAAGCTTGTTTATCATCGCTGCCTTCAAAATAACCAAAATTTTGTTCACGAAAGTTGCGCATTGCAATAGGTGTGGCAGTAGTAAACTTATTTTGCCGTAAGATTGCTTCACATGTTTCTTTAGTCCGCATGGTATCACTTCTAAAGACACGATCAAATTTGATTTCAGCTAGATTTTTGCCAGCTATTTCACCATCTTTAAGTCCTTGAGTAGTCAAGGGCGAATCAGACCAACCTTGCATACGTTTATAGTAATTAAGCAGTGTTTGTCCATGACGAACAAGATATAAATTAAATGCCATTTGTTTGCCTCGCTTTAATTTGATGTCTTAAGTATACACTAATTAAGTGCGAGTTGCTTGAATTGTTTGTGCATAAAAAAAATGCTACAATAGGTTGTTAAGAATTTTTTGGGAGTGATAGCATGGTTAGTATTAAGCAACAAGAGCAACAACGCATGGATCAAGTTGTCGCTAAGATTCAAGTAGCACAAAGAAAAGATCAAGCGGATCTAAAGAACGCTCAAGCTGATAAGGCAGCCATTCAGGCGGATTTTAAAAATAACGTACGCATTAAAACGACCACTTATTCGGGCATGATGGAGACTGCTTTGACCGTGCGTCAACAACAACAACTCCTTCAAGAACGCGAAAATAGTTGGCAACAAGCTAAACGTCGCTTGGATGTTTTGGAAAAATTAGTGAAGAAACCTTATTTTGCTCGAATTGATTTTCAAGAAAATGGTGAAGCTAAATCTGAAAGTGTCTATTTAGGCTTAGGAACGTTTAGCGATGGGCCAGATAATATCTTAATTTATGACTGGCGTGCACCAATTTCAAGTATTTATTATGATGGTGGTTTAGGAAAAGTTAGTTATGAAACACCAGAAGGCAGTCAAGAAGTTGAATTAACCTTAAAGCGTCAGTTTATGGTTGAAGATGCAAAAATCATCACGGTATTTGATACCGATGAAACTGTCGGTGATCAAATGTTATTAGAAGTTTTAGACGAAGCTTCTGATATCAAGATGAAAAGTATTGTAACAACTATTCAAAAAGAACAAAACAAGATAATTCGAGATACTAAATCAGAGTTATTATTTGTTCAAGGGGCAGCAGGTTCAGGCAAAACTTCTGCTGTATTACAGCGAATCGCCTTTTTATTATATCGTTATCGGGGAAACTTGACTTCAGGACAAGTCGTTTTATTTTCGCCTAATCAATTATTTAATGATTATATCGATCAAGTGTTGCCAGAATTAGGCGAACAAAATATGGTACAGTTGACGTATTATCAATATACACAAAGACGTGTACCTAAACTACACATCGAAACCTTACAGGAAAGATTTGAAGAAAGTGAACAAGCAATCCCTTCAAATGTCAAACGTTTAAAGGATAGTCTAGTATTTTTCAATGCCACGACAGCTTATACCAATTACTTAGAACAAGCAGGTATGCGTTTTAAAAATATCATTTATAAAGGTGAAGTCTTCTTTAGCAAAGAACAAATCAAAGAGATTTATTACAGTTTTAATGAAAACTATCATTTGAAAAATCGTTTGGATGCGACTAAAGAAGAGCTTTTACAACGCCTAAATGCACGTGTTGCCAAGGAAGCTAAAAGCGATCGTGTACAAAAAGCGATTCAAGAATTGAGTCAACAAGAGCTAAATGACTTGTATGGTGAAAAAAAGAAGAGCTTTGCTAATGGAGATAAAGAATTGCAATTCTTAGCTAAAAGCTATGTGATGCGCGATTTTATGACGATTAAAGCTGCAATTGTCAAAAATCGTTTCTTAAATCTCAATGCGCAATACATGCATTTCTTAAAAAATATTCCAGTATTATTGGATTTAGATAAAGCTCAAGTTAGTCAACAAGAATGGCAGGATGCAGTTTTAGCAAGTAAACAAGATTTACAAGCAAAACGTCTATCTTTAAATGATGCTACTGCATATTTATATTTGTATGATCGAATCATCGGTAAAAAAGGACAACTAGATATTAAGCAAGTCTTTATCGATGAAATTCAAGACTATACACCATATCAATTAGCCTATTTGAAAAAAGAATTTCCACGGGCGAAATTTACGATGCTAGGAGATTTAAATCAAGCTATCTTTACTAAGGAAAACTCACGTAGTTTACTTAAGGACTTAGCGACGATGTTTCCTAAAGAAAAGACTAAAGTGGTACAGTTGACTAAATCTTATCGTTCAACCAAACAAATTACTGATTTTACGCGTGAAGTGTTAGTCAACGGAGCTGCTGTAGAAGCCTTTGAGCGAGCTGGCGAATTGCCAAGTATTAGTTTTGCTAAAGATCAAGCAGACATGATCGCGCTAGTTGATAAACAACTGCAAGCAAATGAAAATGATAAAATGACAACCGCAATTGTCGCAAAAACGTTAGCTCAATGTGAACAAATAACTAAACAATTACAAGCTAAAGGCCAAAAAGTAACTTTGATTAGTACGGAAAATCAACGCTTGGCGCAAGGGACAATTGTTGTTCCAGCATTTTTGGCTAAAGGGTTGGAATTTGATGCAATCATCATGTGGGATGCAAACAAGCAAAACTATAACCGTGAAGATGAGCGGCAGTTGGTTTATACGATTTGCTCACGCGCAATGCATCGTTTAAGCATTTTTGTAAATGGACAACTTTCGCCATTGCTAGCTAAGATTGATACTAAGTTATATGAAGTTAAATAAGTATTTTAAAATAGATGTTATCTAGGTGATAGCATCTATTTTTATAGACAAAAAAGCTCGCATTACTAATGCGAGACTCAATTTAATCAGTAAGTTTTTTTCTAAGTAAAGGTACCAAATGCTCAATTAATAAATCATAACCAGCTTCTGAATAGTGGATATCATCGGGTTGCAAGAGGTTTTCACCTTTGTGTTGAAAGGCAATATCATACCAATCAAGATAAGTAACGTCTTTTTTCAAAGCCACTTCTTGGGTAGCTAAGGCATATTGATGCAACTTGGCTAAAGGCCGAAAAACTTGTCGTGTTGGGCCAGTGATGCCAGGTGTGATTAGGATACATTTGTTTTTTCCAATCTCATCAATCATGGTACAAAGATTTTCTTTATAAGATTCAAGTGTTGTTTTTTCGTCTGCAACATCATTGGTACCAAAAAAGATAGTTACGATATCGGGATTAGCCAAATGCACATCGGCTTGCAATCGTTGCACGGCGTTACGGGCTAAATCACCAGGGACACCACGGTTTATTAATTCTAAATCCCCCATCGCTAAGGCATCACGAAGCTTATGGGTAAAAAGAGGTGAAGGAAAACCGTCCATTACACCGGCAGTAATACTATCACCTAATAAAACGATTCTATTCATAATTTTGTAAACCTTCTTTAAAAATTTTGCATTATTTATTTTACAATAAAACAACTTGCTTGAAAAGTCGTAAGCTCTTACAAAAGTCTAAAGGATTTGTGTTATAATTGTTAAGAATTTATTTTTAAGAGGAAGTTTAGATGGAAAATCAAATGAATTATTATAAAATTTTGCGTAGTGAATGGCGTGAATTTTATAAAGAACATATTGTACCGTTGAGTTTTCGGGAATTAAATCATATTAGGTCACTAAATGACCGAATTTCTTTGCAAGATGTTAAAGAAATCTATATGCCGTTAGTACATTTGTTAAAGTTAAAGATGCAAGTGCATCAACAAATGCAACAGCAACAAGCTGAATTTTTAGGGATCAAAGCCCAAAAAGTACCGTTTATCTTAGGAATTGCTGGTTCAGTAGCTGTGGGCAAGAGTACCACGGCGCGCTTGTTACAAAATTTGTTAAGTGAACTTTATCCAGATAAGAAAGTACGGCTAATTACCACTGATGGTTTTTTGTACCCAACACGTGAATTAAAGCGCCGTAAGCTGTTAGCACGTAAAGGTTTCCCCGAAAGTTATGATATGCCGTTATTACTCAATTTTATCAATGATGTAAAAAATGGCTTGCCGGCTAAAGCCCCGGTTTATTCGCATGAAATCTATGATATTATTCCGGGGCGGTATGATTTAATTGAAAAACCAGATATTTTGATTGTTGAAGGAATCAATGTTTTGCAATTGCCGTCTAATCAGCAAATCTATGTCAGTGATTTCTTTGATTTTTCGATTTATGTCGATGCTAGCGAAGATTTAATCAAGCAATGGTACTTGGAACGCTTTGAGATGTTGTTGGAGCGAGCTAAAAATGAGCCGTATAACTATTATTACTCTTATGCACAAGGAGATCGCCAAGTTGCACGGCAAATGGCTCAAGATGTTTGGGAAAAAATTAATCATAAAAATCTGCAAGAATATATCCTACCGACTAGAAATCGTGCGGATTTAATCTTGACAAAAGGCGAAAATCATTTAGTAAACGAACTATATTTAAGAAAATACTGATTTTGTATGCCAATTACCGTTTAAAATAAATCTTAAGCTGTTGACCTGTACGTGTTTACTAGGTAAAATGGAGTAAGTGATTTGTAAAAAACGCAAAAAAATTTAAGATGAGGTGAATATCTTGGCTAACGTTGAGATGCAGGCATTTGATAAGATCATCGTATTGGATTTTGGGAGCCAATACAACCAATTGATCACACGCCGAATTCGGGAATTTGGGGTATATTCGGAGTTACTATCCCATAAATTGACCGCAAAAGAAATTAAGGAAATGAATCCAAAAGGAATCATCTTTTCTGGTGGTCCAAATAGTGTTTATGATGAAAGTGCGTTTCATGTTGATCCAGAAATCTTTGAATTAGGCATTCCTGTTTTAGGAATTTGCTATGGGATGCAATTGATGGCAAACATGTTACCTGGTGGGAAAGTTGAAAGTGCCGAAAATAAGGAATATGGTAAGGCAATTATTTCTGTACCTGATCAAAAAGCCGTGATGTTCAAAGATTTGCCACAAGAACAAACAGTTTGGATGAGCCATGGGGATTTGGTAACGCAAGTGCCTGAAGGTTTTGAAGTGACCGCAACTAGTGGTAACTGTCCAATTTCTGCGATGGCTAATACCGCTAAGAAGTTTTATGGTTTGCAGTTCCATCCAGAAGTGCGTAACAGTGAATATGGTAATGACATCTTACGTCGCTTTACCTTTGATGTTTGTGGCGCTAAAGCAAACTGGTCGATGACAGATTTTATCGACATGCAAGTAGCTAAGATTCGCGAAACTGTTGGCGATCAAAAAGTGTTATTAGGTCTTTCTGGTGGGGTGGATTCTTCGGTTGTCGGTGTCTTGTTACACAAGGCAATCGGGGATCAATTGACCTGCATCTTTGTTGACCATGGTTTGTTGCGTAAAGGTGAAGCTGAACAAGTAATGGAAAGCTTAGGCGGCAAGTTTGGCTTAAACATCATCAAAGTCGATGCTAAAGAACGTTTCTTAGGCAAATTAGCCGGTGTGGCTGATCCTGAAAAGAAACGTAAGATCATCGGTAACGAATTTATCCGAGTATTTGACGATGAAGCAACCAAGTTAAAGGGTATCAAGTTCTTGGCCCAAGGTACTTTATATACTGATATCATCGAATCAGGAACAGATACAGCGCAAACCATCAAGTCCCATCATAACGTGGGCGGTTTACCAGAAGATATGCAATTTGAATTGATTGAACCATTAAACACGTTGTTTAAAGATGAAGTGCGTGAATTAGGTGAAAAATTAGGGATGCCACACGAATTAGTTTGGCGTCAACCATTCCCAGGCCCAGGTCTTGGGATTCGTGTGATTGGTGAAATCACCGAAGAAAAATTACAAATCGTGCGCGATAGTGATTTGATCTTGCGTGAAGAAATCGCTAAGCATGGTTTGGATAAAGAAATCTGGCAATACTTCACTGTCTTACCAGGAATTCGTTCCGTTGGTGTGATGGGCGATGGCCGGACTTATGATTACACGGTAGGTATTCGTGCCGTAACCTCAATCGATGGAATGACAGCTGACTTTGCCCAAATTCCATGGAATGTTTTACAAGAAATCTCTGTGCGGATCGTTAACGAAGTCGCACACGTTAACCGCGTGGTTTATGATATTACATCCAAGCCACCTGCAACAATTGAATGGGAATAGTAGCAAAATTTTATAAAATGGCTTGATTACAAGCTATATAGAGAATGAAAAATGGCTACCGGTACTCAAATGGTACTGGAAGTAAAAAAGAATAAATTAAATAATAGTTCCAAGTGGTTTACATTTGGACAAAAATAAGACCGTAGTTTCAAGCTGCGGTCTTTTTGCGTACATATACTTATTTTAAAAATCTAGATTTTTTAGGATATGATAACTTCCAATCTTCAAATTCTTCGTCTGTTATCTCATCGTTGTAATGCTTTTTTCTCATCTCATTCCATTCTATTAGAAAATTATTGAAGTCTACATCATTTGATAAAAGTCCAGTAATTTCTCCATCACCTGCCAACGGTCTAAACTTCATATCTTTTTCATAATCAAAGATTATATGCATTATTTCAAAAATAGAATTAGGTTCATGATTAATTAATGCTGATATATCACAATCAAGTGCTTCAGATATTTTTTGTAATTGTTCTTTACTTGGAGATCTATTTCCAAGCTCGTAATTTCTTATAGCAGCATCTGTCAAACCAGACTTAATGGCAAGTTCTTTTTGAGTTAAGTTTCTCATAAGTCTTAACTTTTTTAATTTTTCTCCAGAAATCAAACTAACTCCTCCTTATTTCACGATAACTATAAATATTTTATCACAAAACGAACAAAAGCTCAACAAAACTGTTCTGTTGTAAATATTTGTAAGTATCTGAATATTTTAGAAAAAAATAAATAGAAAAAACTTGACAGAACAAATATGAACTGTTATTATATATACATACCGTTCAATATTGAACGGAAAATGTAAGATATAAAAATTAATGCTCGCCCTTTTGTGGATGTAGAACCTTACAAACTATAAAAGGAGGACATTATGAAAGGTATTTTTATGAATGCAAAAGATGTACAAGAATTTCTTGATGTAAGTAGGACAACAGCATATCAGATAATAAACGATATGAATCAAGACTTACTTAAATTAGGCTATCGTGTACAAAGAGGAAAGGTAAATAGAGAATACTTTATGGAAAAGTATTGCTATAAACCGACAAATACAAAGGAGGTTTAAAGTGCCAGCATTTAGAGATGAAAGCGGGAACAAGACTTGGTTTTGTAAATTTAATTACACCAACTGGAAAGGAGAAAAATTAACTAAGAAAAAACGTGGATTTTTAACAAAAAAAGAAGCATTAAAATGGGAACAAGAATTTTTAAATCAACATTCTGAATCAATTGAGATGACCTTTAGGGAGTTTTTTGAACTTTACAAGAGGGATAGAAAACCAAGAATAAGAGAAAATACTTGGAGGACAAAAGAAGCAATTGTAAATCAAAAAATACTTCCCTATATTGGTGATTTAATGCTTAATGAGATTAATAATGTAACCATCATTCAATGGCAAAATGAGCTTATGAAGATTAAGGATAAGAATGGAAAAAACTACTCTCCTACTTATTTGAGAACTATTCATGCCCAGTTATCTAGCATCTTAAATCATGCTTGTAGATACTACAATTTAAAAACTAATGTTGCTCGTGATGTTGGCTCTATGGGAGAAAAAGAAGCTGACGAAATGCTATTTTGGACACAAGATGAATATGAAAGATTTGTAGAAGCTATTAAAGATAAACCTGAATCATTTTATGCTTTTGAACTTTTATATTGGTGTGGTCTTAGAATGGGAGAATTATTAGCCTTAACAAAAGAAAAATTTGATTTTGAAAGACATACATTAAAAATTGATGAATCTTTACAAAGGATTGATGGGAAAAATGTAATAACAGCACCTAAGACTAAAAAAAGCATCAGGACAATAGTTATGCCTGAATTTTTAACTGATGAGATTAAAGAATATATAGACAGTTTTTATAAGTTAAAACCAAAAGACTTAATATTTAATTTTTCTAAGAGCTACCTCCACCATGAAATGGATAGGGGATCTAAGAAATCTCAAGTAAAAAGAATTCGAATACATGATTTAAGGCATTCTCATGTTTCACTCTTGA
Organism: uncultured Lactobacillus sp.; assembly: GCA_905204935.1. Taxonomy (GTDB): domain Bacteria; phylum Bacillota; class Bacilli; order Lactobacillales; family Lactobacillaceae; genus Ligilactobacillus. The sequence continues at coordinate 14,386 of CAJLBJ010000011.1, read as the reverse complement.
TTGAACTTGGATTTTCTGCAACTGCAATAGCTGATAGGGTTGGACATGAATCGATTGATATTACCTATAGATATGCTCATCTCTTCCCTAGTAAGCAAAAAGAAATGGCTCTGTCTTTAACACAAGTAAGAAATAATAAGGCAAATGACTGGAAATATTTATTAGAAGAGGATGATAAAGATGTTTAGAAGACATTCATTAGATGAAATCTCTAAAAAAAAGAGAAATAAAAAGAAAAATAGAAAAAGAAATCGCATTTTAAATTTCAGAGTATCTGAAGAAGAATATGATCTAATAAACAAAAAGATTGCAATAAGCGGACTTAAAAAGCAAGACTATTTTCTACAAATGCTATTAAATCACGAAGTTAATATAGTAAGTGATTACAGACTTTCTGATAATATAGCCAAGGAAATATTTCAACTAGCAAAAGTTATTAAAAAGTTTGGAAAACTTAATGACGATGAAACTAATATTTTAATCTATATTTTAGAAATATATGAAGAAATCAAAAAAGAAAAAAGCCCCTACTACAAAGAGTAAAGGCATACACTCCTGTGAGAAGTGTTCTCTAGACAAGTTCATTTTACCACAGGAGTCTTATTTATACCAGACAGGAGGATAAAATGGATAGCAAATATAAAACAATAAAGAGATTAGATGATTTTAAAAAGAAAAGGAGTGAGCCTTATGACAGATATTAAATTAAAATTCCCAGAAATAGATCAGACTTACGCCTTTTTAGACTTACAAACTACGGATAAGGGGACGGTTAGACAAATTACTGGTAATATTGTAACCGCTATTTTAAATCCAAAATATTGTCATAATCAAAAAATCATTGAAGGACAAATATTCTTTGATAAATTTACCAATGAAATAAAATTCCAGGGGAAAATTATTGGAGAAAGAAATATAAAGGAAAATCAAATACGACTTTGGGATGATTCTTTAAACAATAGACTAGGGTTAGAGATAGAAAAACATTTTGGAATTAATTATAACGCAAACAAAATGTGGGAAGCTATTCGTTTTGTAGCTCATCAATATGAAGTGAGTCCGCCAAAGCAATATCTTCAAAATTTAAAATGGAATGGAGATAAAAATGCCATTAGAAAACTTTTACCAAAGTATTTGGGAGCGGATGATACAGAGCTTAACAATTGGATAATGGAACATATGATATTGGGCATGATAAAAAGAATTTTTAATCCAGGAGCTAAGTTTGATGAGATGATTGTTTTAGTTGGTGGACAAGGTATAGGCAAATCGACTTTTGCAAGATACTTATCCATAACAGATGATTGGTTTTGTACAATAGAAAACATTCAAGGCAAGGATGCCGTCATGAACCTTATGGGTAAAACTGTCGTTGAAATCGAAGAATTTGTTGCTTTAAGAAATGCAAAATCAGCTAATGAAGCTAAATCTTTTTTATCAAAATTAAGCGATAGGATAAGAATACCCTACGAAAAATATGCAACAGATGTGCCTAGAACTTGTATCTTCATAGGGACATTAAATGAAAGAACTTTTCTTAATGATCATACTGGAGAAAGAAGATATTTGCCCGTTGAATGTAATCCAAATAAAAGAGTAAGGACTATATATCCAGATAAAAATAATAAGGAAAAACTCTCGGATAAAGAATATATTTCTCGCATAAGAGAAGATTTTAATCAGGCTCTAGCCTTAGGGTATGAAATCTTTAAAAACAAGACTCACGCATGGACTATACCAAAAAATCTTTTAAAAGACTTGTATAAGGAACAAGAAAAATTCAAATATCTAAACCCAGATGTGGAAGACATTAGATATTTCTTGGAAGAATATAAGCCAAAAAGTGCGGATCCAAATATAACTTGTTTCAAAGAACTAACCATGCAAGGTTACCAAATAAAATCAAAATCTTTTTCAGAGATTATGGATAATTATTTTCAAGAGTGGATTCCAGTTAGGTCATCTAAGACTAAGAGAATATCACCAAGTGGGGTCTCAATTCCAGTAAAACTATACTATGAAAAGAAAAAAGAAAATGAAACTGACTTTATAGAAGTTTACAAGAATTTATTGCCAGAAGAATGGAAAAAAGAAAATCAATTAGAAATAGATACTGCAAATCAAGTAAAGATACAAATGTAACTTTGTAACCTGTAACCAATCGTTATAAATCTTCTTAAATTAGGATTACATAAATTAATGGCTTGATAATAAGGAGTTGACACAGACTCTTAAAACAAGCTCGCCTAATTTTGGAAGTTTTTATTTTATAAGTTACAGTTACATTTATTAATTCCTATTTAAAAAAATATTAAAAAACAGATTAAAAACTCGTTAGTAGTAGCAAGCACAGTAAGTGAGTACCCACTTACGAAAAAATCAAAAAATCAATAGCTTATAAGGCTATATAATTTTACGATTTTTACCTTGTTAGGGAGAACCCTAAGACCCCAAAATATAAGAACAAAGGAGAAATATATGGATAATAGAACAAGAAAAAATCAACTTAAAATATATTTAACAGACGAAGAAAAAGAAATATTTGAAAAGAAAATGAAACTTGCAAATTGCAAAACCATGTCCCATTTTTTAAGAAAATGTGTATTAGAAAAAGAAATTTATATTGTAGACCTGGAACCATTTAGGAATCTTCAATGGCTACTTTCAAATGTAACAAATAACATAAACCAGATTGCAAAAGCAACTAATACAACGGGTGTTATTTACAAAAAAGATATAGATTATATGAGAGAAAAAATAGAAAAATTGGCAAAAGAAATATGGGATATACACTCCCTCTTATTAAGAAAGAAATAAGTGAAATAAGTTTATAGAGCTGTCTATATGTACAGTTGTAGAAACTTATTTTGTTTGATATAATATATATGTTTATATGGGGGTCAAATAATGAGCAATGAAATTATATTTATGATAAATGAAGTTCTTAATGAAAAAAATATTAGCAAAAATTGGCTTGAAGAAAATGCTAATTTACAAAGAAGTCAATTAAACTCTTATGCAAATAATAAAGTAAAACGAATAGATCTCGACGTATTAGCAAGAATTTGTATAGCACTAAATGTCGAGGTTGGAGATCTTATTAAATTGCAAAGAAATAAAGGAGAACTTTAAATGGAATCAAAAGTAATAGTTATACCTGAAGGTAAGGTATGTGATTATATAGATGGAAAATTTAGAAAAGATACGCCAGAAGAATATGTACGTCAAACTATTGAAAAAAGACTAATAAACGAACATAAATATAATCGAGATCAAATAAGCATTGAATATACAGTTCAAATTGGTTCTGGTAAAAAGAGAGCAGACATAGTTATATTTCCTGATGAAAAAGTTGATAAAATACAAGAAAATATAAAAATTATTATTGAATGTAAAAGTGAAAAAATTGAAGCTAGTAACTCTAAAGATGGGGTCGCTCAATTAAAATCATATATGTCAGCTTGTTCCAATGCAGAATGGGGCATGTGGACAAATAGTAAAGAAAAGTTTGTATTCAAAAAATATATAGATGATTCAGGATCTATACAATTTATGGACTATAATGACATTCCATCAGCTGATGGAAGCTTAGATGATATTAATAGACCTAAAAGAACAACTCTAAAAAACGCATCAGATGACAATTTGTTATTCACATTCAAAACATGTCATAACCATATTTATGTGAATGAAGGAATGCAAAAACAACCTGCTTTTTTTGAGCTTTTAAAAGTTATTTTTTGTAAAATTGAAGATGAGAGAAACATTCCAAAACCATTAGAATTTTATGCAACAAGTGAAGAAAAATCTAATGGAGATGGTCAATTGACTGTAAAAAATAGGATAGAAAAAATATTTGAAAGAGTAAAAAAAGAGAAGAAAAATGCTAAAATTTTTGAAGCGAACGATGGAATAAATCTTCACCCAAGAACACTATCCTATATTGTAAGTGAATTACAAAAATATAGTTTATTGAATACAAGAATAGACATAAAGGGAAAAGCATATGAAGAAATAGTTGGTGCTAACCTAAGGGGAGATCGTGGTGAATTTTTCACACCTAGAAATGTAATGCAGATGGTTGTTGAAATGATCAACCCTACCATTGATGAGAAAGTTTTGGACTCATCTTGTGGAACGGGAGGATTTGTTGTAACTGCTATGACTCATGCCATGAAGCAATTAAGGTCAGAATTCACAAAAGATATTGGAAAAGATAAAGAAAACTGGAATGATTATGAAAAGAAAGCTTTCCAAGATAAAATTTCTGATATGGCAAAAAATAACTATTTTGGATTTGATATTAATCCAGATTTAGTAAAAGCGACAAAGATGAACATGGTCATGAATAATGATGGCAGTGGAAATATTCTTCAAACAAATTCCCTCTTACCTCCTCATGAGTGGACAGATGATTTTAAAACAAGATTATCATCAGCGCTACAAATCGATAAAAAAACAATTATAAATCAATATGATATAGGATTTTTTGATGTAATTGTAACCAATCCACCATTTGGTAGTAAAATTCCAATAAAAGATCATGCTATATTATCTCAATTTGAACTTGCTAGAATATGGAATCAGGATAAAAAAACAGGTAAATGGACAATGACTGATAGATATCAATCATCTGTTTCCCCTGAAATATTATTTATAGAAAGATGCTATCAATTTTTAAAACCAGGTGGAAGAATGGGCATAGTTCTTCCTGATGCTCTATTGGGTTCTCCAGGCACTGGATATATAAGAGAGTGGCTAATAAAAAATACAAAGATTATTGCAAGTATTGATTTACATGAAGATACATTCCAACCAAGAAATGGTACTCAAACATCAGTGTTAATCTTACAAAAGAAAACAAAAGAAGAAATATCCAAAGAAGAATCTACTGGACAAATGGCTGATTATAACATTTATATGGCAATAGTTGACAAAATTGGTCATGATAAAAGAGGAAACACTCTTTTTAAAAGAGATAATGAGGGTAACGAGATTATGGTTCCTGAAAAACAAAATGTCTATAGATTAGATGAAACATCAGCAGGAGATAAAACAGCCCAAATGGAAAGTAGAGAGAAAATTGTTGACGATCAAACAATTCTCGTACCAGATATTTTTAGAAAATGGAAGATTAATGAGGGAATATCATGGTAAATTCAGCAGCTAAAAAATTAGAAAAAGAACTAATAGAAATAGTTGAAGTACCTAAGGATGATATTAACTGGTCTAGTGTTTCTTTGAGCGATATTTTAACTAGAGATAAACGACTAGAAGCATCAACATTTAATATAGATAGAGATCATGCATTACAGCTATTAAACAATAGTAAATATGAAGTAATAACTTTAGGAACAGATAATATTGGGTTTAATGATTGCTACTATGGACCACGTGCAAAAAGAAATTATTTAAGCGATATAGATAGTACATCTATAGGGTTTCTTGGAAGTTCAGAAATGTTAGATATTTATCCTAAACCAATAAAATATGTTTCTCCCGATAATCCTATGGTTAAACAACTTTCTTTGAGTGAAGAAATAATTTTGATATCTCGATCTGGGACTATCGGTAATGTAACTTTTGTAAATAAGTCATTAGCAAAATATTTAGTTAGTGAACATGCAATAAGGTTAGTTATTGATAAATTTCCTGGATATGTATATGCCTATCTTAAAACCGATATTGCACAAAATTTATTACATGCAGAGAAATTTGGATCAGTAATATTAGAAATTGAACCAGAAGCATTAAAAAACATGCCTATTCCTAACCCTCCAGATATGATTAAGAAAAAAATTGACGATTTAATTCTACAATCATATGCTAAAAGAGATGAATCAAATAAACTTATTGATGAAGCAACTAAAATTATGATTGATGAGCTAGAGTTACCTCCAATTGAAGAATTAAAGAAAGAAGCTTTTTCTTACAGCAAAGATATTAATTCTTTTTCTACAAAATTAAGTGATTTAGATGGAAGATTAGAGGGAAGCTATCATATTCCTTTGATAGATGTTATAGAAAAATATATGAGTAAACATGCCAATTTAAGGTATTTAGATGATAAAGCTTTAGTAAAAGATATTATTTTGCCTGGAAGATTCACTAGAATATATGTTACAAAAGAACATGGAGTTCCATTTATAGGAGGTAAAGATTTATTTCAACTAAAGTCAGAAACAGGAAAATACTTATCAAAAAAAGCTCATAAAAATAGGTTAGAAAAAGAATTGCTCATAAAAGAAAATTCAATTATATTACCATCAAGAGGTACATTAGGATCTGTAATGATGGCTATGCCTCATCAAATAGGAAAATATGCTATAAGTGACAATTTAATTCAAATGCAATGTGAAAAAGACTATGTAGGTTATATATATATTTTTTTAAATTCCATATATGGGGAAAAACTAATATATAGACAAAAATATGGTGGTGTTGTGAACGCTATAGAACCTATTCAACTGAAAAAAGTATCTGTACCATTTTTAAAAGATGTCAAAAAAATTGAACAAATAAATAATATTGCTTTTAAAGCGAATGAATTACGTTATCAAGCATATAAACAAGAACAAGAAGCTATTAATATCATGAATAAAGAGGTATTAGGACTATAATTAGATTGGAGGTTTTATGGGTAGATCGATCTCAAATGAATTATTAGATAAATCAAAAGAGGCAATGATTTCAGCTGTACAAATTTATAACAATCCTTCAATTAAGTTTAAGTCTGAAATGTTCATCATAACTGCCATTATTTCATGGACTTACTTAATGCATGCCTATTATAGAAAACGTAAAATTGATTATAGATACTATAAAATGAATGGAAAGCAAAAAAGATATGACAGAACTAAAAATGGAGCTTATAAGCACTGGGAACTTGAAAGATGTATTAATGAGAAAAAATCTCCTCTTGATAAAGGGACAGTTAATAATTTAAAGTTTTTAATAGGTATAAGACATGAGATTGAGCATCAGAAGACAGACAACATTGATGAATATATTGGAGCTAAATTACAAGCCTGTGCTTTAAACTATAATAAAGAATTAACTAAAATGTTTGGTAAAAAGCATAGTATAAGGGATAATTTAAGCTTAGCAATACAGTTCTCCCCTATATCACCAGATCAAGAAGAATTATTAAGAAATGAAGCCAATATTAATATTCCTATTAATGTTAGAAATTTTATAACAGAGTTTGAATCTGATTTAGACGACGAGGAGTTAAAATCTTTATCCTATTCCTATAAAATAGTATACGTACCTGTTTCCGTAAATAGGGCTAATCAAGCTGATAGGGCAATTGAATTCGTACCAGCAAATAGTACTGATGCAAAAGATTTTGAACGAGTATTGTTGAAAAGTGTAGAAAAAAAGAAATATCTTCCTAGTGAAATAGTTAATTTAATGAAAAATGAAGGGTTTTCAAAGTTTTCTATGCATTATCATACACAGTTATGGAAATCACGTGATGGAAGAAATCCTAAATATAATTTTGGTGTATGGGTTTCTAGACAATGGTATTGGTATGAAAATTGGGTTAATGAAGTTAGAGATTATTGCATAAAAAATAAATTTTAGTACCGGTACTGGGACTGGGACGGGACTAAAAATCTGAAAATGTCCTATAATTAGATGGATTTGGTGATACTCTAAAAAATAGAGTCTTGTATTTTGAATGGTTTGGGATATATCGGACGTTTGGAAAAGAAGAGTGGGAATAATAACTAAAAAGCCTAGCTTCCTTGTTAATTAAGGAGCTAGGCTTTTTTGAACTGAAATAAGTTTTGTTTTTTATGTAAAAAAGTGATAGTGACCATGTTTTTATTAGTAGATAATTTAAATTTAGATATGTTACAATTGATTTGAGTCACAAAGACATGAGCATAAAAATACTAAGCCGTCAAGGAGTTGTCTAAAACGGCTTAGTATTTTTTTTTAGAATTTTTGTTAAAGGGGGATGTAATTTGAGTCAAGTACAAAATTTGACGTTATCCTGTCTTTTAAATATAAATGACATTTATCTATCAAGTAAGAATACTCCAGAAAAATTCTATGAGTATCTAATCTACTAGCACCTCATCTGTTATCAAAATATATAAATCTTTTAGTAAAGCTCTTGCAATAGCTAATCGCTATTTTTGACCACCAGAGAGATTACTGGCATCTTCTTCAATAGGTGACTGAAATTGAAGAAGTAGTCCTTCAATATATTCTTTTACCTGAGCTATTTCAAATGTCCAAATAATCTGTTCCCTCATGGGTTGGTAGTTTAAACCAATCATTTTTGATAATACTTCATGTCGATTTCCATAGCTTATAATTTGCTAAAATGAGCTAATATTTCATTCATATTATAAAGATACTTTTGAGTGGAAATAATGGCTAAAGAAACTGTAGGAAGATGTATAATTAGAACATCAGATTGAGAGATGAATTTTGCAAGAAAAATAGTAGAGAGGTTAAACAATGGACAAATTTTCAGAAAAGAGTCTGCGATCGTTAGGCAGTTATTATGTATATGGACTGATTGACCCAAGAAATAAGCAAATATTTTATATTGGAAAAGGAACTGGAAATAGAGTATTTGAGCATGAAAAAGAAGGTATGGGTAATTTTGATAGTGAAAAATTGAAACTAAAAACTATAAAAGACATTAAAGCAAACAGATTAGAAGTAGAAAAAATTATTATCAATTCAAATCTTACAGAACTTGAAGCCTTTGTAGCAGAAGCCGCACTTATCAATGCATTTAATTATGTTGGGGATTCTAGACTAACAAATATTGTTTCTGGACATCATTCTACGCAAGCACTATCTGTAGATGAATATGAAATGATATATGGTGCTGAAGAATTACAAAAAGAAGATATAAAGCATAGAATTATGGTTATCAAAATAAATAAGCTTTATCATAGAGAAATGGCTAAAACGGATTTATATGATACTGTTCGTGGTGTCTGGCGAGCATCAATAAAAAAGGCCAAAACTGTGGATTATGTATTTGGAGTCTATAATTCTTTGATTGTTGCCGTGTATAAGCCGACACACTGGTATATTTGTAAGGATGCAACAGACAAGCTTCCAAAACATAGTAGGGTGTTAACCGAAAAAATAGCAAATAGAATATTTTTTGTGGATGAGGAATATGAGCGCAACGCATCAATGGATACAGTGGAGAAATTTTACTATGGCAAGAGTATTGCAAACTTAAAAATAAATCAGAGTGCACAAAATCCGATTACATATTTAGGAATATAAAAAGTAACTGCTGAATTTAAAGAATTGTGCATCATAGGATATCGAAATTTTAAGGGGATTAAGAGCTTAAAATAATTCATAGATAGAAGATTCATAGATATAAACGTATCGAGTTTGAATAAAAAGTCTAGTAGTCTTGGCTGATAAGGCTACTAGACTTTTTGTTTGTTGTATTAAAAATATTGGTCTTTTATAACTCTTTTAAGGGATCATTACAAAAACTACTTATAGTCCAAGAGTTTTTAGTGGAAGAACTTCGAAATAATAAGGGCATTTATGTTTTTGCATAAAGTCAAAGTAATCATGATAGCGTGGGGCATTAAACCAATTTGATAATAAATAAATATATTGAACCGAATATCCGATATGATTAAGTAATTTTTCATATTCATAGATTTTAAATAAGAAAGTTACTAGTTTTTCATCGACAGAACCAGAACTATGTTGAAAATTTTTTTCAATAATATAGACTGTTTTGTTTTTCTCATTAATAAATGCCTCATCTGGGGCCTAGCGTTTTGAATTATAATGCTTATAGTCAATACCGTTATCTTTCAGAAATTTAGTTGAAAACTTAGCCTGATTTATCGATAATCCAATAAAATTATTATTACCCTTCATATCTCCGAAAATTGTTGCAAGATCTATTCGTCTTCTTTGATAGATAGTTGAACCTTTTTCGCTAGAAAGGTTTTCTTTAGCTTTATGTTTTAAATATTCCCAGTTTAAGTTTATTGATTTAATCTGTTGTTGGCCCTTTTGAGTTTTCGCTAATTGTTCTAATTTCTTTGTCGCTTAAAATTTATCAGCTTAATATTAGCAAGAGATTAGCCATAAGAAAAGGCCCACGCCAATTTTTTGACGTGAGCCTTTTTTCTATTGAAGCTGAGTTTTTTTCCAGCCCCTTTTTGATGTTTAATGGAGACTAAATGGGCAAACTAGATAAACTTCTTGGCAAAATCCGCGCAAAGCGTTGTAGACATGTTGAGCTCGACTATATTTTGTACAGACCCCAAAAACCGTAGGACCTGAGCCGCTCATTTGAGCTGCTTGTGCTCCAAATGAAATCATCTTATTTTTAATACGCAAGATTTCAGGATATTTATGGGAGGTGATAGGTTCTAAGACATTGCCCATATTAGCCGTTAGTTTTTCTATGTCGCCGTTTAAAATGGCTTGGCATACCGCATCTACATCTTGATGAATGATACGATTATAATCAATTTGCCGAATGATTGAAGGCGTTGAAACACTTGCTTTAGGTTTAGCAATTACAAACCATAAGGCTGGAAGTGATTTTAAAGGTGTGATTTTTTCACCACGTCCGGTAACTAAAGCAGTCTGGCTATAAACGCAAAAAGGAACATCAGAGTCAATTTTTAATCCAAGTAAAGCTAGCTGCTCTTTAGAAAGATTTAGTTGCCAAAGCTGGTTTAAACCACGTAAAACAGCTGCGGCATCTGAAGAGCCGCCCCCCATTCCTGCTGAAACTGGAATTTTTTTAGTGATTGTGATTCGAACACCTTGTTTAACATTAAAATCTTGTTGTAATGTCTTGGCCGCTTGATAGGCGAGATTACGTTGATCATCTGGTAAAAAACCGGAATCAGTTTCAACTATAATCTCAGAGGTGTTGTCTAAAGTTTCAATGTGTACATAATCTGCTAAATCAATAGCTGTCATCACCATATTCCACTCAGGTTCACCATCTTGATGGCGAAAGGGGGTGTCTAAGCTCAAATTGAGTTTGGCGGGTGCCTTTTCCAAAATCTCCATGGTCTCACCTTTTCTTCCGAAATATTAATACCTCTATTATACTGATTTATTTTAAATTTTAAAAGGTTAACCCAAGTTAAAATTTTGAATAAAAAATGAAAGATGAATATACCAACTTCTATTATAAGAGGGTTGTATTTGATTTAGATAACGGTTACAATTTAGGTGCAAATATAATTTAAAATATTAGATGAAGATTTGAGGTGTTTTTTTATGGAAAGAAAATGGTGGCATGATGCGGTGGTTTACCAAATTTATCCGCGCAGCTTTCAAGACAGTAATGGAGATGGTATTGGAGATTTACAAGGAATAATTCAACGCTTAGATTATCTAGAAAAACTAGGTGTTGATGTTGTATGGTTAAGTCCTGTTTATCGCTCACCTAACGATGATAATGGCTATGATATCTCTGATTATCAAGATATTATGGAAGAATTTGGAACGATGGCCGATATGGAAGAATTAATTGCTAAAGCAGCACAGCATGGCATTAGAATTGTGATGGATTTAGTGGTAAATCATTCTTCAGATGAACATCCATGGTTTATTGAAGCTAAAAAGTCAAAAGATAATCCATATCGTGACTTTTATATTTGGCGCGATCCAGTTGATGGACATGAACCAAATGATTTGACAGCGAGTTTTGGTGGCTCAGCTTGGGAGTTTGATGAAACGACAGGACAATATTATTTGCACTTCTTTAGTAAAAAACAACCGGATCTAAACTGGGAAAATCCTAAATTACGCCAAGCCGTTTATGATATGATGAATTTTTGGATCGATAAAGGAATTGCTGGTTTTAGAATGGATGTTATCGACATGATTGGTAAAAAGCCAGATGAAAAAATTACGGTTAATGGACCTTTACTACATGATTACATCAAAGAGATGCATGCTAAAACGTTTGGACCTAAAGATTTGTTGACGGTTGGCGAAACATGGAGTGCTAATGAACAGATTGCCTTGCAATATACCAAGCCAAGTAATCATGAATTAAGCATGGTATTTCAACTTTTCTTTACTCAACTAGATCAATATCCAGATAAAGGCAAATTCTTCACGCGTGAGTTAAATGTAGCCGGTATTAAGGAAATTTTTGATCGTTGGCAAGTAGCTTTAAATGAGCAAAGTTGGAATGCTTTAGTCTGGGAAAATCATGATTTGCCACGTGCAATATCTGAATATGGTGATGAAGGTGCTTATCGTATAGAAAGTGCAAAGATGCTAGCGATTATGTTATATATGCTAAAAGGTGTTCCTTACATTTATCAAGGTCAAGAAATTGGGATGACCAACTGTCCAATCAGTGATGTGAGTCAAATCGATGATATCGAAAGTATTAATGCTTATCGTGAGCTAACACAAAGCGGACAGATGACTAAACAAGAAGCTTTAGATGCGATTAATAAAAAGGGACGTGATAATGCTAGAACGCCTATGCAATGGGATACTAGCGCCAATGGTGGCTTTACGACAGGGACACCTTGGTTACATGTAAACCCTAATTATCAAACGATTAATGTCAAAGCAGCTTTAGAAGATCAAGATTCAATCTTTTATACTTATCAAAAATTGATTCAGATACGTAAGCAAAAGCCTGTTGTGGTTTATGGAGATTATCAAATGTTAACTCAAACGGCACCGGAAGTTTATGCTTATACTAGAAGTTATCAAGGACAAACCTTACTGGTTGTAGCAAATCTTAGTGCTAAACCACAGATGATTAACCTACCACAATATGGAAAACAAAAAGCGTTATTATCGAATTATGCGCAAGGAATCATTGATTTAAAAGCAAAACCTTTGAAGCCTTATGAATCTTTCGTGATTGAGATTAAATAAAAATTAAAAATTAAAAAGGAAACATATTGACTTTTTAATTTTTATGTAATATATTTTATTCATCCGAAACAAGTAGCCGGCGCTACAAAAAAAACAGTTATTGCTATTCTAAGGCTACGTAAATTCTGTTTGCTTGATGCAAGTTTGTATCAAAGATAGAAAGTTTCGTTAATCAGCTTAATCTGAGATAAACAGCCAAACTCATTTAAGCCGGTTAAGTACACCCCTCAAGAAGCTATCTTAAAAGTAGTTTCTGAATTAATATAAAAGAGTCTATGAAAAAATATTTCGTAGGCTTTTTTTATATGACTGGCTAGAAAAATTTTTTGACTAATTAGTGAGTATTTTTGGATTATTTGATTGACGAAAAAGGCTTTACATGGTACGCTAATTTCTGCTATTATTCAGAATAACCGAACGTTAACCCTTCGTTGTTACATGGTATGATAGTCTTTTTTTATAATATTAATCACATTAAAAAACGAACATTTTTACGAAGTTCGCTAGAAAAAATAGGGAATATACCGTATAATGTAAAAAGATGATGCTTTTTACATATATGAGTTAATTATTTTGGAGGAATTATTTTGAAAACTAGAAGAAGTGATCGTTTGATCGATATGACCCGTTACTTGTTAGAACGTCCACATACATTGATTTCATTGACTTTTTTTGCAGATCGTTATGAGTCAGCTAAGTCGTCGATTAGTGAAGATTTGGCGATTATTAAGCGAACCTTTCAGACACGTGGAATTGGGATTTTAGAAACAATTCCTGGTGCGGCCGGTGGTGCACGTTTTATTCCTTCGATTTCAGAAGATGAGGCACGAACTTTCATCGGAGAAATGGTTAAGTCTTTATGTGAAGAAGATCGTCTTTTACCAGGTGGTTATGTGTATTTATCCGATTTATTGGGGAATCCTGAAGTTTTACGTAAAGTTGGACGTGTAATTGCACGTCAATATATTGACAAAAAAGTTGATGCCGTAATGACTGTAGCTACCAAAGGGGTACCTATTGCACAAAGTGTTTCTAGTTATTTGAATGTTCCTTTTGTGATTGTACGTCGTGATTCCAAGATTACAGAAGGTTCGACTGTTTCTGTAAATTACGTTTCTGGTTCAAGCGAAAGAATTGAAAAGATGGAATTATCTAAGCGAAGTTTAAAGCGTGGTTCACATGTTTTAGTCGTTGATGATTTTATGAAGGGCGGTGGAACCGTCAACGGGATGAAATCAATGATTGAAGAATTCGAATCAGAACTGGTGGGAATCACTGTTTTTGCAGAAGGCTCATTTGAAGGCAAACGAATGGTTGACGATTATACATCGTTATTAAAAGTAGATAAAGTTAATACTTTGGATAAAACGATTCATGCTAGTGCAGGTAGTTATTTAGAAAAAGTTTTTGGGGAAAAATAATTTAGTAGTGATATTTAGACGCTACTTTTAACTTAATTTAGGCAGAAGTCGCCCATCCTCTATAGGTGGGTGATGAATGC
>CAJLBJ010000010.1 GCA_905204935.1 uncultured Lactobacillus sp. | reverse complement strand
AACCTCTCCTTTATTGGTTTTGTTCAACTTAATATTAGCAAGAGATTAGCCATAAGAAAAGGCCCACGCCAAATTTTTTGACGTGAGCCTTTTTTCTATTGAAGCTGAGTTTTTTCCCAGCCCCAAATACTACTTAACGGGTAAGATTTGTAATTCTTTAGGGGTATGCGTGAATGGTTGGGCACCATCCTTAGTGACATAAACACAATCTTCAATGCGCACCCCTGCAACACCTGGGATGTAAATTCCTGGTTCAATTGAAAAGCACATACCTGGTTCAAGCATCATATCATTGCCCTCCATAATTGAAGGAAACTCGTGTTCACTTTGCCCCATACCATGGCCTAGACGATGAATGAAGTACTCACCATAACCAGCTTTGGTAATGATATCACGTGCAATCTTATCTAATTGAGCAGCTGTCATACCAGGTTTTACACTTGCTTGAGCGGTTAATTGGGCTTCTAGACAAACGTCATAGATTTCTTTAGTTTTAGCATCAATTTCACCAAAAGCAACTGTTCTAGAAGCATCAGAGATATAGCCATTATAAACAACACCTAAATCAAAAAGGCAAAGTTTATTTGGCGCGATTAGATCTTTTTTGGGAGCACCATGTGGATCTGCAGCATTTGCACCACTTTGAATAATGGTATCAAAGCTCATATGCATGATTCCTTGTTTTTTTAATTCATATTCGATTTCAGCTACAACATCTTGTTCGGTTCTATTTTTAGCTAAGGCTTGAAAACCAATTTCAAAGGCAACATCGGCCCATTTACCGGCAGTCTTTAAAATTTCGATTTCTTCAGGTGTTTTGTAAAGTTTTTCGTGTTCGATAAAAGGTGTTAGATCGCCAATAAATTCTGCTTTAGGATAGACTGATTTAATAGCTTCATAGCGACTAACTGTCAAATTACCTTTTTCAATTGCCCATTTATGCGGATTATGAATTCTTTTTTCAATATGTCCCTTGATAAGTTCAAAAGGATTTTCATGATCTAAATAACCGTAAACTGGATATTTCCAGCCGCTTTCCTTGACAGCTTCCACCTCTAAAGCAGGTGCGAAAATAAAAGGATCTTGATCTTTAAAAATAAATAAAGCTAAGACGCGTTCGATTGGATCACTTCCAAATCCAGTAAAGTATTGAATATTTTTGAAATCACTGACATATGCTAAATCATAATCATTAGTGTTTAGCCAGTTTTGAACGGCAGTAATGTGTGACATAAAATCACTCCTTAAATAACAGTTTGAAACAAGCTAATTATACCACTTTAAAAATGAAAATAAATAAGATAAGCTAAATTGAAAGTGTTATGAAAATAAAAACTAAAAAAAGCTTTGAAACGCTTGCAATTTTTGGAAAAGTCTGCTAAATTAATATCGTTATGTAAAAAAGAAATGAAAATACCAAAAAATGAAAGGAAGATTTTTTCATGGAAAAACAAACAATTACAATCTATGATGTTGCTAGAGAAGCGGCTGTATCGATGGCAACAGTTTCACGAGTTGTTAATGGTAATCCTAACGTTAAACCAGCAACGCGTAAAAAAGTTTTAGAAGTTATTGAAAAATTAGATTATCGCCCAAATGCTGTGGCACGTGGCTTGGCAAGTAAGAAAACAACAACGGTTGGGGTAATTATTCCAGATGTAACTAACTTTTATTTTTCTTCTTTAGCTCGTGGTATCGATGATGTGGCAACAATGTACAAATATAACATCATCTTAGCTAATTCAGACGGCAATAGCCAAAAAGAAATTCAAGTTCTTAATACTTTGTTAGCAAAGCAAGTTGATGGAATTATCTTTATGGGAAATAATTTGACAGATGAATTGCGAGCTCAGTTTAATCGTGCTAAGACACCGATTGTTTTAGCTGGTTCTGTTGATCAAAAAAATGAAGTTGAAAGTGTGCATATCGATTATGTCGCAGCGGTTGAAGAAGCTATTACTGATTTAATCAATCATGGAAATCAACGAATTGCGTTTATTTCAGGTCCAATGACTGATCCAATTAACAGTGAATATCGTTTACAAGGCTATAAGAATGTCTTGGCAAAACATGGGATTGAATATGATCCAGAATTAGTTTTTGAAACAGACTACAGTTATCGTGCAGGTGAAGTGTTATGGCCAGCATTGGCTTCCGTTAAGGCAACTGCTGCATTTGTGGGTGATGATGAATTAGCTGCAGGCGTGTTAAATGGAGCTCAAGATGCCGGTGTGAAAGTTCCAGAAGAATTTGAAGTTGTGACAAGTAATAACTCTAAGTTAACAGAAATTGTTCGCCCACAATTGTCTTCTATTACCCAACCTTTATATGATATTGGTGCGGTTGCAATGCGTTTCTTGACCAAGATGATGAACAAAGAAGAATTGACTGAAAAGACAATTCAATTACCTTACGGCTACATTAAACGTTCTTCTACTAAATAAAGAATTAAAGGCAAGATGCTAAAAGGTATCTTGCCTTTTTGAAAACTTTTGAAATAGGATTAGATTTTATGAAAAAATGTCATTTACGCCAAGTACTTTTTTTAAGTTTAGCATTTTTGATCATGCTTATTTTATTTATTAGTTCTTCGATGACCTATGAACAACAGACATCAGTTCCTTTTTTAGAAAAATATTTAGCCAACCAACCTTTTAAAGAAACCTTGAGTTGGATCCATTTTAAATATGCGACAGGTGAAGTAAGTATTTCTAGTTTAGGATACTATAAGTTTGTTGAATTTTTTATTCGTAAAGGAGCACATTTTGGAACATATTTTTTAATGGGATTATTTTTGTATTTAGGCTTACCTTATAAGCTTAAATGGCGTGTTATTTTGGTAGTTTTGGGGGCATTTTTTTATGCTAGCTTTGACGAATTTCATCAAATGCTAACTGGTGGACGGACTCCTTTATTTCAAGATGTCATGTTAGATACATTTGGTGCTATTGTTGGTATTTTAATAGCATTACTTTGTCGATATATTTTTTGTTCAAAAAAAGTTGCTAAAAAGCAAAGCATTTGATAGTATTTATAGTGGCTAACCGCCAAAATTTCAATTACATTCGGAAAGAGGTATTAGAAATGTCAGGACATTCAAAATGGCATAACATCCAAGGCCGCAAAAACGCCCAAGATGCTAAACGTGGAAAAATTTTCCAAAAAATATCACGAGAAATCTATATGGCTGCAAAGAGTGGTGGTCCTGACCCAAACTCTAATCCACAATTACGTTTGGTGATGGATAAAGCTCGTGCAGCAAACATGCCTAAAGATAATATTAAGCGTGCTTTAGACAAAGCAACGGGTGCTGGCGGTGCAGATTACGAAGAAATTACGTATGAAGGTTATGGACCAGCAGGTGTCGCAATTTTAGTGCATGCTTTAACAGATAACCGCAATAGAACAGCATCTGCAGTTCGTACAGACTTTAACCGTAATGGTGGTAACTTAGGTGAAACCGGATCAGTAAGTTTCATGTTTGATCGCAAAGGTTATATTGCTATTGCACGTGAAGACTTAGAAGTTGATGAAGATACAATGTTTGAAGATGTAATCAACGCTGGTGGTGAAGATTTACAAAGCGATGAAGAAGTTTTTGAAATTTATACCGATCCAAAAGCTTTTGAAGAAGTCCGCGATGAATTACAAAAGAAATATGAATTAGCAACAGCTGAAATTACAATGGTGCCACAAAACACTGTACCGGTTCCAGCTGACAAAGTAGAACAATTGCAACGTTTAATCGATCGTCTAGAAGACGAAGATGATGTGGCTGAAGTCTTTACATCTGCTGAATTTCCAGATGAAGAATAAGAAAGCTAAACACCAAGCAGCTAGTGCTTGGTGTTTATTTGTTATTGGGTGTAGCTTTGAAACCAAAGATATTATAAAATAAAGAAGATAGCATTGAAGAATTAGGAGGAAAATATCCACTATGACAAATAAAGTAACAGTTTTGGGTAGCTTGAATGTAGATACTATTTTACAAATTACGCGGTTGCCAAAGCCAGGTGAAACGATGCAGATGCATAATAAACAAAATGCCGGTGGTGGTAAAGGAGCAAACCAAGCAATTTCTGCGGCTAGATCAGGAGCACAGACTTCTTTTGTGGGAAAAATTGGTGCTGATGAAAATGGCCAAATGATGAAAAGACTTTTAGCCGAATCAATGGTGGATATTAGTCAGGTTACTATTTCTGAAAAGGATACAGGGCAAGCCTTCATATTATTACAAGATAGCGGAGAAAACAGTATTTTAGTTTATGGTGGTGCTAACCATACTATTACAGATGATGATGTTTATCAAGCAAAAGAACAAATTCAAGCAGCTGATTTTTTGATTGCCCAATTTGAAACACCAATTGAACAAACAATTACAGCATTTAATTTAGCAAAACAAGCTCAAGTAACGACTATTTTGAATCCAGCTCCTGCTAAAGAAGCATCAGCACAACTCTTTAGTTTAGTTGATTTGATTACACCAAATGAAACAGAAGCTGAGTTGTTGACAGGAATTCATGTAACTGATGAAGAAAGTCAGCATCAAGCGGCATGTAAACTACAAGAGATGGGTGTTAAAAATGTTATTATCACTTTAGGAAGTAAAGGAGCCTTTTATCGCTGTGGACAAACAGAAGGCTTTGTTAAAGCATTTAAAGTTGATGCAGTTGATACTACTGCGGCCGGGGATACATTTTTAGGTGCACTAGCTTCTCAATTACAACCAGACTTTAGCAATATTAAAGAAGCAATTCTTTATGCTAATAAGGCTTCATCATTAGCGGTTCAAAAGTTAGGTGCGATTCCTTCGATTCCAACATATCAACAAGTTAAAGATCAACTCTAAAGAAACTCACCAAATTTTTTGTGAGGTTTAAAGATTAGTATATAGCTAATTTTTAAACGTTCATGGAAAATTTGGTGATTTTTTTATATAGAAAAAAATATAATTTCTTCTTTTCGTATTTAATAGTTGAAAGGAGATGAGTAGATGAACGATAAAGTGCAAGATATTTTTGAACAAGCCCTGACTAAACAGGCAAGTGATATTTATTTTTTACCTCAAAAAGACAACTATTTAGTTAAGTTGAGTTTAGCTAATGGTTATGAAGTTTTACAAAACTTATCATTGGCACAAGCAAGTCAAGTGATTAACTATTTGAAGTATCAAGCTAATATGAGTTTGAGTGAAAAAAGGCGTCCACAATTAGGTGCTTGGATTTATCAAACAAAACAAACAGCCATTTTTTGTCGTTTATCTAGTGTAGGTGATTTTTGGAATCGCGAATCTTTAGTGGTGCGTTTGATTTATTCTCGCAAACATAAAAAAGCAACTTATTTTTTTCAAAATCAACTAATTCAACTACTAAATGCATGTCAAAAGCGAGGTTTGATAATTTTTTCTGGTCCAGTAGGTTCTGGGAAAACAACAGCAATGTACCAATGTGCAGCCTCTCAAGAACAAAAACAAGTTTTGTGTATTGAAGATCCTATTGAAATTTATGAACCTAAATTTTTACAGTTACAAGTCAATGATAAAGCACAAATGACCTATCAAGAATTATTGAAAGTATCGTTGCGCCATCACCCAGATATTTTTATCATTGGTGAAATTCGAGATGCACAAACTGCAAGAGCAGCAGTCGATGCAGCTTTAAGTGGTCACTTGGTTTTAACAACCTTACATGCTCAAGGTGTATATGGAATTTGGCAAAGATTACAAAGTTTAGGGATTGAACAAGGTGAGTTTTTACAAACGATTCGTTTATTAGTTTATCAACGACTGATACCAACAATTTCAGGAGAATTGAAAGTATTATTTGATATTTTAGACGCGCAAGACTTTTTTGCGAATGATTTTTTTAGTGTTAGGCAATCACAAATGAGTTTAAAATGGGAGGAAAATCTTGCAAAGTGTCAAAAAAAGGGATGGATTTCCCAAGAAACCTATCAGCTCTATGAAAAGGGCTAAAAAATTAAGTCTAAGGCAACAAGCTGATTTTTTTAGTTTATTGGCAGATTTATTAGCTGCAGGTTTTTCTTTGAAACAAAGTCTAGCTAATGTTGCAACCTTAAATCAAAGTAAACAATTTATGATTGAACAGGTATTAGTTCAACTTAATAAAGGTCAGGCATTTAGTCAAGCTATTCAAACTTGGGTTAGTCAGTCGACTTTTTTTCAATTACAACTTTCAGAAAAAAATGGCAGCTTAGAGCAAAGCCTAAAACATTTAGGTGATTTACAAAAACGTTGGGTAGAGCAAAGAGAAAAAATTGCAAGTCTATTATTTTATCCAATTATGTTGCTTTTATTATTAGCATTTTTAGGAGTAGCTATCAAATTATGGTTAAGTCCTTCTTTACAAACATTTGCTGAATTTGGACAGGCAAATCAAAGTATAGTTTTTGACAAGCGTCAGTTAATTTATTATTTATGGTTATTTTTAGCACTATGTTTATTAGTGAGTGTTTTACGTTTTTGCTGGTGGTGGAAAAAGCAAGGGGTTTTAAGTCGACATAATTTCTATGCAAAGTTACCAATTATTGGCAAAATCTATCGACAGTATAGTTACTATAATTTGATGTTTAACCTAGGTATGCTTTTAAAAAGTGGTTTAGAATTTAATGAGATTTGCAATTTTTTAGTGCAATTTCCAGAAAAGACATTATTTTATCAATTTGGCAAACAACTTCAACGTAGATTACAAACTGGTGAAAGTTGGCAAAAAATTACTGATAGTTATGCTTTTATTCCTAAAGAATTAGCTTTGTATCTTAACAAAGGTTTAACAAAAGAAGAGCTAAGTGCAGAAATTTTGTTTTTTGCTGAATTATCATATAAGAGATTATTACGCCAAGTCGATAAGGCTATTTCTTGGTTACAGCCACTATTATTTTTAATTATCGCAGGTATCATTATTGGTATGTATTTATCTATTTTATTACCTATGTACACGGAAATTGGAGGAATGTATCGATGAAAAAAATTAAAAAAGCTTTTACTTTAGTAGAAACAGCTGTTGTTTTGTTTATTATTAGTTTGTTGCTGTTGATTATTATTCCTAATGTTAGTACACAACAAAAAAATGCGGTGGCAATCAATAAAGATGCATTACAAACTGAATTAAATACACAAGCACAAATGTATATGAATGAAAAAGGAATCACTGATATTACAGAAGTAACAGTTAACGATTTAAAAACAAGTGGTTATTTGACGGCTAAACAAATAGCTGCTATCGAAAAATATAATTTAACAATAACAACAGGAGATAGTGGAAGTGATTAAAAAAAGAGGCTTTACTTTGCTTGAAACAAGTGTTGTTTTGGGATTAATGACTATAATATTAGTTATAGGATGGGATGTGAATTTAGGGTTTAGTCAAAAATATCAAGAGGATCAATTTTGGCAAGCATTTAGGCAAAATTGGAGTTATATGATTTTGAAAGGAAGACAAGAACATGAACGTTCACGGGCATGTTTTTTTCCGAAATATGTTTTGTTTAAAATTAATATGACTGAACAAATAATTCGTTTAGAATATCCTAAAACAATGAAGTTAGTTGGTGGTCAATGTGATGAAACTGTATCATCTAGCGGTGTGGCTCAAGCGCAAACAGTAAGAATAAGTTCGACATTACCAGTAAAATATTATGATGTTAAGTTTCAGGTAGGTTATGGAGGACAATATGATTTACAAAAGGGTGAATAAAGGTTTTGTGCTGGCTGACAGCATCATTGGTTTAATTATAGTTTCATTGGGTATAGGAACTTTTGCCATGTTACAAGAGCAATTTAATTTTCAAGAAAATAAGGCTCGTCAAGAGATAGAATTGAACCGACAAGCTTTAAATGAAAGTTATCAGGTGTTGACGAATGCGCAAAAAACGACAAATTATAAATTTGAAAAAATTACTGTCAAACAGGGAAAACAAAAACTTGAAATCTATGTATTGCCACAATAAAGCAGCATTTACCTTAGTTGAGGTAGTGATTTCTTTAGGTGTTTGTTCTTTGGCAATTTTGTTGATTAGCGGTTTATTATTATTAATGCAAAAACAAACAATTCAAACAACTTTAGATGATCAGATTCAATGGCAACAGATGATTGAACTTTTTCATGGTGCAGATCTAGAATTGATGTATCAAGAAAAAATAACAGGAGGAAATTTAAAGTTTTATAGTCCTAAACAAGATAGAACATATATCTTCGTTTATCGAAGTAAGAAGATTTATATGGAAGATAGTCGAAGTGGCGGATACATGCCAGTACTATATGATGTTAGTGCATGGAACATGAGTTATCAAGAACCATATTTGAAAATAACAGCAACAATGCACGATAAAGAATATCAAGAAACACTTTATTTACAGCGAAAAGAGGTGGAGACGTGAGTTTTAAACCTCAAGAAGCAATGATATTACAAACAGCAGGGATTTTATTGATTATCATGTTTGGATTATTAGCAACACAGTGCTTGTATTTTCGAAGTACTATTTATGCTTATACAAATACAGCTCAATATAATTTAGCACATACATTAAAAAATCTAGCAGAAGCACAAAAAATTAAAGATGGACAAACAATTAAATTTAATCAAGGTCAAGTGTCTCTACAAGCTGATGAATATGAAGTTAAATTGACTAATAATCGAATTTATCATTTTGAGTAAGTAAACTTGAAATTCCTCTTAAATCCGTCTACACTAAGTTAGGATGTAAAACAATGGAGGAAAACAGCTTTATGGAATTTGCTAATATCGAAGAAAAAAATACTCTTTTAAAAGAAGCTTGTGAGTATTTGCAAGAAAAAACAGATTGTAACTATTATGAAGCCTTAATTGAGACTTTTAGTAATATCTTAGAGCCAGATGAACTTGCTAATAATGAACTTTATGATACTCAAGTCAAACAAAATTTAATTCAATATTATCAAAAAATTGATTTAACAAGTATTCCTAAGCAACAACAAGTACTTTTGTTTGAATATATGATTTTAGCAGGATATCGTACTCAAGCTATACATGTTAATCAGCAAATGACACCAGATGCTATTTGTTTATTAGTCTGCTATATATTAGAAAAGATATTTGCCAAACAAAAACAAATAACGTTAACAGATATTACTGTTGGAACAGGAAATCTATTATTTAAAATTTGTGAACGATTTAAGACATATAATAAAGATTTAATTTTAAGTGGTATTGATAATGATGATACGCAATTGACACTTGCTAGCTTAGGGATGCAACTTCATGATTTAAATATTAATTTATATCATCAAGATGCAGTTGATACTTTAAAGCTTACCTTACAAGATGCGATTGTTGGAGATTTGCCTGTGGGCTATTATCCGCTTGATCAACGTACTAAAGATTTTAAAACCAAGGCAACAAGTGGACACTCTTATACACATCATCTTTTAATCGAGCAGAGTTTACGCTATTTAAAGCCTAATGGAATAGCACTTTTTGTTGTTCCAAATGATTTGTTTACAAAAAATGAAGGTAAACAACTTTTGCATTTTATTAATGAAAATGCATATTTACAGGCATGTTTACAATTGCCAGACGATATGTTTAGTAATGCAAAATCACAAAAATCTTTACTCTTGTTACAAAAACCAGGTCAACTTGCTAGTCAAGCCCAACAAGTATTACTAGCTAAGTTTCCACAATTAAAAGCGCAAGATGATTTTGGAGCATTTGTGGCTCAAATTGAATCGTGGATAACACAAAATATTTTTGTTTAAAATTAGTCGTCCGTCTCTATGATGGACGCTTTTTAATTTATTTCAGATGAATTCTTATCATTTAAACTTGAATAAGTTGAGTTTTACTTCATGTTAGAAATAAGGTAGACTAATAACTATAATTTGTTAGACCAATTTAGGGCTTAGCGAGGAGAAAGAAAATGGAAAAAAATAAAAACGAATATGCTCGCAATTTAAAGGGACGCCATATCCAATTGATTGCTTTAGGTGGAACAATTGGCACGGGATTGTTTCTAGGCTCGGGCCAATCGATTCATTTAGCAGGTCCATCGATTATTTTAGCGTATCTATTAACTGGTGCGGTATGTTTCTTGTTGATGCGGGCTTTAGGCGAATTGTTGTTGTCTGATTTAGGCAAACATTCTTTTATTGAATTTATTAGCGAATATTTAGGTCATGATGTTGGTTATGTTGCTGGATGGACGTATTGGGTATGCTGGATAACGATTGCAATGGCTGATGTTACGGCAACTGGTTTGTATATTCAGTATTGGTTCCCAAATATCCCACAATGGATACCGGGTTTTGTTGCAATCGTTGTGTTGTTGTTGCTTAACTTGATTACAGTTGGTTTGTTTGGTGAAACAGAATTTTGGTTTGCCTTAATTAAAATCATTGCCATTATTGCCTTAATCGTTATTGGGATTGTTTTGGTAGTTATCGGTTATAAGACACCATTGGGTCACGCACAAGTCGCTAATTTATTTAATTATGGCGGTTTATTTCCGATGGGACTTAAAGGATTTGTCTTATCGTTTCAAATGGTGACGTTTGGTTTTATTGGAATCGAGATGATTGGTGTAACTGCTTCAGAAGCGCAAAATCCAACTAAAGTTATTCCTAAGGCAATTAACGAAATTCCACTACGTATTATCATCTTTTATGTTGGAGCGTTATTAGCCTTGATGTGCATTTATCCATGGAATGCAATTTCTGCAAATCAAAGTCCATTCGTGCAAGTTTTTGAAAATATTGGAATTGCTGCAGCTGCTGGGATCATTAATTTTGTTGTTTTGACTGCAGCTTTATCAGCTTGCAACAGTTCACTTTTTAGTACTGGGCGGATGATGTTTTCACTAAATTATAAGCAAGAAGGTAAGTTTGCTAAGAAGATGAGTACCTTGTCAAAACGCCAAGTTCCAGCTAACGGTTTGAAGTTTTCAGCTATAGTCATTGCATTAGCTGTTTTAGCTGATTTAGTGGTACCTAATACTTCATTATTCATGTTTGTTTCAAGTGTAGCAACGACATGTTTCTTATTTATTTGGGGAGCAATTATTTTAGCTCACTTACGTTATAAAAAGACACAGGCCAAACAAAATCCTGTTAGTTTTAAGATGCCACTTTATCCATTGAGTGATTATATTGTATTGATTTTCTTGGTTTTTGTGGGAATCATCATGTGTTTAGATAAGACAACGTTATTTGCCTTAATTGCGGCAATAATCTGGTTTGTGGCGTTATATTCAATAATTTATTTACGCAAACGTGCTAGATAACTAAAAAAGTCATGGTTTTTGAAGTAACCGGTAAGGGAAGCTTCATTTACCATGGCTTTTTAGGTTGCTTTTTGTGTCATCGAGTAGAATATTTTGATTAAATGTATCTTTCAAAGCATAAGCGGTGTAAAATGAAATTGATTAAGGTAAAGGAGCAATCAGTATGCGTTTTTTTACAGCCGATACACATTTTTTTCATCAAAAGCTATTATATGATCATAATTTCGCACAACGAGATTTTTTATTGCTTGATGATATGCATGAAACGCTTTGTCAAAATTGGAATGCTGTAGTTAGCCCAACAGATACTGTTTATCATCTTGGTGATATTGCTTTAATTGCTGCTAAAAATACACAGTATCAACAAGTCTTTGAGCTTTTAGCCTGCTTAAATGGACAATTAGTATTTGTCAAAGGCAATCATGATACACGCCAACTTTTTAAATATCTTGCTAAACAAGAGCTTACATTGGCTAATCAACAACCTAAGTTTGTTTTTCATGATGTTGGAGTATTGTTAAAAACCAATCATCATCAGTTATTTATGACGCATTATCCATTAGCTTTAGGAAAGAGTCACAATGCTCTTAATTTGCATGGGCATATTCATCGAGCAATTGTCAGTTGTGCGACTAATATCAATGTCGGAGTTGATAGTGGCGATGCGCAATATTTGGCAAAAAAACGCCCATTTGGCCAACCTTTTAGTGAAGCAGAAATTTTTGAAATGGCTCAAAATAAGCGTAGTGACTTTCAAAAAATGCGTTAAGGAGAAGTATTATGCAAGAACAAGTAACAATTTTACACACCAACGATATTCACTCTCATTTTGAAAATTGGCCTAAGATTAGGCGGTTTTTACAGCAACAAAAACAACAACTTATACAACAAGGCCAAACGGTATTAACCTTTGATGTGGGAGATGCTGTAGATCGGGTTCATCCGTTAAGTGAAGCTACAGATGGCAAAGCTAATGTAGAAATGCTAAATACAATTGAATATGATGGTGTAACTATTGGTAATAATGAAGGAATTGGCAATTCACATCAACAGCTTGATAACTTGTATACTAACGCAAATTTTTCAGTGATTCTAAGCAATTTTAGTGACCAAACAACAAATTTGATTCCTAAATGGTGCCAAGAATATCGAGTTATTATTACAAAACAACAAACTAAAATTGGAATAATTGCAGCCACCGCGCCTTTTGGTCCTACTTATGCGATGAATTCTTGGCATGCTTGGCAAATTGATGAGTTTATGCCTACTTTATTGGCCCGATTAACGGATAAAGTTGATGTAATCATCTTATTATCACATTTAGGAATTGATGCTGATCGCAAAATTGCGCAAGCTTATCCACAAATAGACGTTATTTTAGGAAGTCATACGCATCATTTATTGGAACATGGTGAAATCTGCGGGCAAACGCTGATTTGTGCGGCTGGTAAATGGGGACAATACGTTGGTAAGGTAACTTTACAGTTAGAAAAAAATAAGATTGTTACTAAAAAAGCAACTGTCCAGGCCACTGCAGATTTACCAAGTGCAGCTGGTGATCAAGTTGAAATTAATAACTATCAAAAGCAAGGCGAATTATTGTTGACCAAGCAAAAAATTGCTCAACTGCCCAAACCTTATCCGGCGGCATTAAATAGTGATTCACCATTGATGCAAGCGCAGTTAAAAGCTTTAGAAGAAGTTTTTGAGGTAGATACAGCGATTTTAAATAGTGGTTTGTTTTTGGATGGCTTGAAAGCTGGGATAGTCACGAAAAATGATTTGCATAAAATTTTGCCACATTCGATGCGCGCAATTAAAGTTAGATTGAATGGTTATAATTTATGGCGTTTGATTCGTGAAATGGAACGAAATCGGTCACGCTTACGCCGAAGTGTTGTTAAAGGCAATGGTTTTAGAGGTAAAATTTTTGGCGAGTTAGTGTATGATAATATCGTTTATTTAGAAAAAGAAAAACAAGTCTTGTGGCATGGAAAGCCACTTGATTTAGGCAAAGATTACGAATTAGCAATGGTTGATAATTTTATTTATGGACCATATTTTCCAACACTTGAGATTGCAGGACATTTTACGTATTTAGGAGATCGTTTTTTACGCGATATTTTAGGAGATTATTTTGCGGCGCGCTTTGGCGTATAGTATAATAAACGATGATTAGTTTGCAAAAGGAGTTGTTTTTTTGAATAGTGAGAAAAAAGAACGCCGTGAAGCCCAGTTAGCTAAAAAAGCCGAGGCTATCAAGGCTTTAGCAAGCGATGTCCAAATGACTGGACCAAACGAACTTTTAATCGATGGACACCCTTATATATTATTGGAAAACTATCGGGATGGATTTCAAATCGATAAGTTAAAGGAACGCTTTAGCCAAGTATTAACCAAGTATGATTACATTGTTGGAGACATTGGATATGATCAATTACGTCTACATGGTTTTTATGAAGCTGGTAGCAAAAAGGGGTATCCATCACAAAGTATCGAACGCTTGCAAGATTATTTATTTGAATATTGTAATTTTGGTTGTGCGTATTTTGTTTTGAAGAATCTAGATGTGCAAATGCCAGAAGCTACACCTAAGTTTAAAGAAGATAAAGTAACTCGTAAGTCAAACAAGCAAAGACGTAAAAAGCGGGCATATACCGAAGAAAAAACCTATGAGATTCGTACAAAGCGGCCGCTTAAATCTAAGTCTAAAATTACCAAAAACAAGGACACTAAAAAGCGGCATTTTACCATCAGGCAGAAAGGTTAGTTAGAGAAATGAAGAATTATAAAGGTTACATGATTGATTTAGATGGTACAATTTACAAAGGAAAAGAAAAAATACCTGCTGCTAAACGTTTCATTGAGCGTTTACAACAACATAATATTCCCTTTTTGTTTGTGACTAATAATAGCACGCAAGCACCTAGTAAAGTGGTTACTAATTTACGCGATAACTTTGATATTCATGTTAGTGAAGAAAATGTTTACACTACTGCATTAGCGACTGCAGATTATTTAGCAGATTTAGATCAGACTAAGCGTAAACTTTATGTGATTGGTGAATTGGGGTTAAAGCAAGCTTTACTTGATAAAGGATTTGTTTTTGAAGAAACTACCCCAGATTATGTTGTAGTTGGTTTAGATTATGACGTGACTTATCACAAATTTGAGTTGGCAACCTTAGCCATCAAACGTGGGGCGACTTTTATTGGAACCAATGCTGATACAAACCTCCCCAATGAACGCGGCTTAGTTCCAGGAGCAGGTTCTTTAATTGCGTTAGTCGAATGTTCAACGCAACAAAAAGCTTTTTATATTGGTAAACCAGAAGCAATCATCATGCAAAAAGCTTTACAGCGTTTAGGTTTACAAAAAGAAGAAGTTATTATGGTTGGTGATAACTATATGACTGATATTCAAGCTGGGATCAACTGTGGTATCGATACTTTGCTTGTTTATACGGGAGTTTCGACTAAAGAACAAGTTGCTACTAAAGAAATTAAGCCAACTTATGAACTTGATTCTCTAGATGAATGGAAGGTCGGCGATGCTTAGGTTAAAAATCGGCAATTATTTGCAAGGCTTAATCGTTTTTTTGACCCTGATAGCTTTTTGGATTGCAGTAACGATTAATTTTACACCGTTATATTACTGGTTTGTTATTCATGATAAATTAGCACAAGTTGCGGGAATGTCTGTGGCAAAATTGATGCAAAATTATCATGCTTTGTTAGGATATTTAAACTTTCCATGGCAAAAACAACTAGTGACGGATTTTATCATGTCTGCTAATGGAAGACAACATTTCAGTGATGTTAAGCAGTTATTTTTATTAGACTATATCATTTTACTTATTGGTCTTTTTTTAAGCAGCTGGATTATTTATCGTCTTGCACGGAATAAAAATTTATGGTGTTTGCTGAATCCTTTGCGCAATTTAGCAATCTTAATGGTCATCTTATTAGTTTTAATGCTGTGTAATTTTGAGAGCTTTTTCATCCATTTTCACGAGTTATTGTTTACTAATGATGATTGGCTCTTTGATCCATTGACTGATCCGATTATTAATGTTTTACCTAGCGCGTTTTTTATGGCGTGCTTTGGATTGTTTTTTGCTGGTTTTTTAATCAGTTTAGCGGCCTTACTTTGGCGTTTTAAAAAAGATTTACGTTAAACTCTGGAATTTTTTCCTGGGTTTTTTTAATTAGTGATGATATGATATATT
The DNA here is from genome assembly GCA_905204935.1 of uncultured Lactobacillus sp. Taxonomy (GTDB): domain Bacteria; phylum Bacillota; class Bacilli; order Lactobacillales; family Lactobacillaceae; genus Ligilactobacillus. The sequence continues at coordinate 42,991 of CAJLBJ010000010.1, read as the reverse complement.
AAAAAAACGCTTAAGTTAAGAGGGGGATTATGCAGTTTGTAATTGAACATCTGGCTAAAAGTTTTGAGAAGAAAAGAAGTTTTAAAAGATATCGACTTTACGTTTGAAGCGGGGAAAATTTACGCTTTGCTTGGGAGAAATGGGGCAGGCAAAACAACTTTATTTAATTGTTTAAATCGTGATATTAAAGCCGATGCGGGGTGTTTTTATTTGCAAGAAAACTAAGGCAAACGCCCAGTCAAACCTACCGATATGGGCTATATTTTATCGACACCGACCGTTCCAGAATTTTTGACGGCGCGTGAGTTTTTGAAGTTTTTTGTCGATGTCAATGAAAAATCAATCAAAGACAAGCGGAGTTTAGATGAATATTTCGAAAGTGTGGGAATCGAATCTGCGGACAGAGATCGGCTTTTAAAAGACTACTCTCATGGGATGAAAAACAAGATGCAAATGCTAGTCAATATCATTGCTAAACCCAATGTCTTGTTGTTAGACGAACCGCTGACTTCGCTTGATGTGGTGGCAGCCGAAGAGATGGAGCAGATGTTGCAAAATTTAAAACAAGATCACATCATCATTTTTTCGACGCATATCATGGATTTAGCCTTAAATTTATGTGACGAGATTGTTTTATTGCATCATGGTTGCTTGCAAGTAGTAGAAAAACAGGAGTTAGATAGTCAAGAATTCAGAGAAAAAATTATCGAATTATTGCGGGGGAAAGCCGATGTTTAAAACTTTGCGGATTTCTTTTACATTAAAAAACACTTATCGCGTAAATGCCATTTTATTTGCGTTGAAACGAATTCCACTACTAAGCAAAATCTTACCTGCTAGCCTTTATCGAGTACGAGGCTTAAAAATTGTAGCGTTTATCTTGGCTTTGTTTTGGGAAGTTGTGGTGTTGTTTGGTGGTAAACTCTTATATTTAGCTCTTTTTATTTTGAGTGTACAAGACTTTTCAACACGGGCAGCCGAGACGTCCAACCAAGTTTTTTTGCATATCTTGTTATTTCTTTCGCTAGTTGGGGCTTTGCTTAACACGGGGATTTGTGATCCAAGTAAAGACAAGTATTATGCACTAATCAGTTTACGGATGGATGCTAAACAATATACTTTGATTAATTATTTTTATGACTTGGCGAAAACATTTATTGGGTTTGTGGTCATGTTGATGTTATTTGGTAGAACGCTTAGTCCGGGGCTTTGCATCTTAGTTTTGCTTGGGTTTATTGAGTTAAAACTTTTTATGGCGGGTGATTTTTTAAAGGAATATGCCAGTCAACGTATGATTTTGACGGATAAATCATCTAAAAAAGTGTGGATGCTTAGTGCACTTTTCTTGTTTTTGGCATACAGCTTACCTTTTTTGGGTATGCGTTGCCGCATTGGTTGTCTTTAGCCTTGTTCTTAGTTTTTTTGTCACTTGGTTTATGGGGATTACAGAAAGTTTTGACTTTCGAAGATTATCGCATACTCAACCAGGAATTATTAGCTAAAATGCTGACACAGATGGATGATAGTAAAAAGGTATTGCAAAAGCAAGCACGCCAAAATTATCCTTCATATCTCCGAAAATTGTTGCAACATCTGTTCACCTTCTTGGGTAGATAGTTGAACCTTTTTCGCTAGAAAGGTTTTCTTTAGCTTTATGTTTTAAATATTCCCAGTTTAAGTTTATTGATTTAGTCCGTTGTTGGCCCTTTTGAGTTTTCGCTAATTGTTCTAATTTCTTTGTCGCTTGAAATTTATCAGCTACGTAGACTTTAAAATCTCGTTTAACCCCATATTATCCACACGAGAACTATATCTTTGGAACTTAAATACGACTCCATCAGGGTCTGTATAATAATCATCTTTATCGTAATATGTCCAATTGTTAATATTTTGTGGATCTCTTTGGTATTTACGACTCTGTTCTTTTTGATACGTTCCGTAAGGAATCAATGGAATCTTTTCAAACTTGTCAATAACTGCTTGATAATTGGTTTCACTGCCATAGCCTGCATCCGCAACAATGTATTTAAATAAATCCAAATTAGAAAAAAACTTCAAAAAAGGTACTAACGTTCGTGTATCCGTTGGATTAGGGAAGATATCATAGTGCAAAACAAAGCGACCACTGGTCGCAATTTGTAAATTATAAGCAGGTTTTAATTGACCATTTTGCATGTGGTCTTCTTTTAAGCGCATAAAAGTAGCGTCAGTATCTGTTTTCGAGAAACTATTGCGATCTTTGAAAATTTCTCTATCACGTTCATACTTCACTTTTCTAGGAAGAAAATCTTCTTTCAATTTACGTTTGATACTCTTTAATTTACGACGAACATGTTTGTTTTTTGAACCACCTTTTATAACCCTAGGTTCGACTTTAATTTCTTCTTCCAACTCAACTAGTTTAATATCAGTTTCTTTGATAAGTTCTTTTATTGCATCACTAGAACGAAAATTATTGATAGTTTTATAGCTAATGAGAGTATTATCACTTAACCACATCATAGGAAGGTAATATTAATTTAATTTAGCAATCTTTCTGCCAGAAAAAACAGCTTCATGATAAGCAAAAAGCGTCATTTTTAGTAGCATAGCCGGATGAAAAGCAGGCCGACCGGTATGTGAAGTTTCTTCTGAAAGAATATTAAGTAAAATTGAGTCCACGAAGTGGCTGATTAAAACTGCAATATGGTCAGATGGTAATTTTAATGAATAAGTAGTAATATCTAATTCTAGTTCAGATGTGTTATAATTCTTGTACATGGTTAACCTCTCCTTTATTGGTTTTGTTCAACTTAATATTAGCAAGAGATTAGCCATAAAAAAGGCTCACGCCAAATTTTTTTGACGTAAGCCTTTTTTCTATTAAAGCTGAGTTTTTCCCAGCTCCTTAAAAATTTTACAGTTTTTGATTGTCAAAATGTTGATTTTTAAGCTTATAAGAAAGGTATGTTACTAACCAACATGCTCCTAATAAAATAACAATACAATATCCAAGAACTCCAAAGTCTAAACGTTGTAAATATCGTAGAAAAATGTTTTTAAATTTAATAGACTTAGAAGCGACTTGTAATAATTCGATGCTACCAATTAGAAGAGCGGCTATACTAGAAATAGCTGTAACAGTTAGGTTGTAATAAATTTTACGTACGGGTGTTTCGAAAGCCCATTTATAGGCACCAGACATCATAACAGAATCAGTAGTGTCCATCAAATTCATTCCAGCAGCAAATAATATTGGCAATGATAAAGTTCCTAGAAAAGATGAGTTTGCTTGGGTTGCTGTAGCAGAAAGCGCAAGTAAAGCAATTTCTGAAGCAGTATCAAATCCTAAACCAAACAAAAAACCAATAGGATACATATGCCAACTATGATTGATGCATTTAAAAAGTGGCCGTAAAAGACGAGTTAAAAAACCATTTGGAACAAGTAATGAATTTATCTTGGTATCGTCTAATTTACCGCTTTTCAAATCAAGAAGTGAACGAAATAAGCTTATTAAAATAACAAAGTTAAAGGCAGCAATAGCAATTAAAAAGCTCCCAGATACCACAGCACCTATTTTTCCGCCAATTTTTTGAAGAATAGGAAGCTGAATAGTAGCCCATTTTACTGATAAACCAATAAATAAAGCCATCAAAAAAACAACGGTTGAGTGTCCAAGTGAAAAGAAAAAGCCAACACCACTTGTTTTTTTGTTTTCAGAAATAAGTTTACGAACAGTATTGTCAATAGCAGCAATATGATCAGCATCAAATGCATGACGTAATCCTAAAGAATAGGCTAATAAACCTAATGCCAAGAATCGAGGATAGCTTGCCATTGCATTAAGCAATAATCCAATTCCAATGATGTGTAATCCTAAGCAAGCTAGATAATATTTTAAGCTGTCAGATAAAATTTCTTTTTTCATAAATTCGACATTTAACCATTGAAAATGGATAAAATGCCAACACATCCTTTCGATAATTTAAACTAGAATTTTAGGTAAAATTTGACGAATAAAGCCGCTAAAATAGCTCCTACAAAAGGTGCAGTTCCTGGGACAATTAAACCATATTGCCAATCGTTATTGGTTTTATTTTTGATTGGTAATAATTGATAAGCTAAACGAGGACCTAAGTCACGAGCTTGATTCATAGCAAAACCAGTTGTACCACCAAGTCCCATACCAACAGCCCAAGTTAATAAACCAACACCAATAGGCAATACAGGTTCGGCATTATGAGCTATTGCCAATATGCTTGTTAAAAAGACAAAAGTAGCAAATGTTTCGACAAAATAGTTACGTGCTAAATTACGGCAATTAGGATTGGTTGAAAAAATGTTACGGATTGCAACTGGATCGATAATTCCTTCAGATGCTTTAAAATGATCTGCATACATGATATAAGCAATTGTTGCACCTAAAAGTGCACCGAGAAGTTCAGCAATTACATAAGGAATAAAACTACTCCAAGGAATCATTCCTAAGATTGCTTGGCATAGTGCCATAGCTGGGTTAATACATACTCCACCGAATATGAACAAACAAACGGTAATTCCGAATGCCCAGGTGGTAATTGCAAAGATGTGACCAGAACCATGATATTTTGTTTTGTGTAAGACTTCATCGCAGTGTACACCTACCCCAAAAACAATCATTAAGCAGGTTCCCATAAATTCAGCTAAAACATTGTGTAACATGACATAACTCCTTTAATTTGTATGATTATTTAATGCAGCATTCGCTGTTTGGTAAACGGTTGAAATTGGTAATTTATTTATCTTGGCAATTTCTGCACAATCATCGAATTCAAGTGTTTTTTTTGTTAAATCTTGAAATTGGCAAATTTTAATACGGATTTTTCCATAGGAAGTGGTTAATGTATCAAATGAGCGACGCATAACTACACGTTGGAATATTTGATAGCGGACACCAATTGTTGAAGTATGTTTTAAAATTAATTTAATAAAATTATCTTTTTGAGTAACGTCTACTAAAACGCTTAGCATAGTTGCTGGTCGATTTTTTTTCATTTGAATAGATGTATAAAAAACATCTAGAGCTCCATTTTCTAAGAGTAAATTCATTACATAACCTAGTTGCTCGGGACTTTGATCATCGATATTTGCTTCGATTTTGATGATTTGATCATTGTTTTGATTAATTTGAGTTTGACTGTGTTTCAGTGAAAATAATCTTCCGCGTAAAGCATTAAACTTTCCTGTATTTTTTTTGCCAAATCCGTAACCGATTTTGATTTGAGTGCAGTTTGGCAATGGTTGAAAGATGGGTTTTAGTTCTTTTAAAATGGCTAAACCAGTAGGAGTTACAAGCTCGGTTTCAACATCTGTATCTTGTTTAATTGGGAAGTCTGTATGGTTTAATAATTGTATAACAGCTGGTACAGGAACGGGCATTGTTCCATGCGCAACATTGATAAATCCACAGCCTTCGGTAATAGTAGTTGAATAAACTTGTGAGATTTGCAATTGTTCAAACATAACAAAGAAGCTAATGACATCAACAATTGAATCAATTGCACCAACTTCATGAAAATGAATGTCATTAAGTGACTTGTTATGAACATTTGCTTCAGCTTTAGCAATATCATAAAAAACATTACTTGCATGTTTTTTGACAAATGAACTAAGCGCACTAGATTCAATCAAAGTTAAGATGTCTTTTAAGTTACGGGAATGATGATGATTGTGTGCAATACCGCAATCTTTAGGTTGATGATGTGGCATTATGACATCAAAATCAGTTCCTAAAATATTATTCTTAGTAATATGTTCAATTTTAATTTCAAATTCTTTATTCGATAATGAAGTCAATGACTTTTTTAAATTATCAACATCTGCGCCTAAATCTAATAATAAGCCGTTAAGCATATCACCACTTAACCCAGAGAATGGCTCAAGATACAAAATATGAGACATAGTAAAACTCCTTTAGGTTTTAAATTTTATTTGACAATGACAGACAAGCCATCACGAATAACAGTAACTTTTGCCTCTTTGCCTTGCATTTCAAAGGCCATTTGTAAGGCTTCATCAAATGTTTTGGCAATTTGCATGTGTAAATTAGTTACAAGTTGTGGATCAACTAGATCAGAAACTATGATTACTTTATGATGAACTAAGATCCGTGCAAGAATTTGTGAAGTCCATTGATCAGGTGTTGTTTCAAGTTGTGGAGTGTTGATAGCTTTATCTAAAAATTCTTGTGGTGTAGCTAAGTCGGCAATATTATGATAAAATCCTTCACCACCATGACCATCTTGGCAGCCAGCGACCATGATAATTACACCATTTTCTTTATTAGTAGCTTCTGCAGCAGTCATTCCTTTAACTGCTTGATAAATGTTTTGATCTAATGGGAAACCACCATTAGTTGAAACTGCAATATCACAAGGAATTTTTTTAACAGTGGCTAATTTTTCAACAAAATCACAACCGACTTTATGTGCAGCTTCCATATCACCTGCAAAAGAACCGATGATTTTTTTATCGCCATCCAAGACAACATTTAAGATGAAAGCTAATTTAGCACAGCGAGCAGCATAAACCATATCTTCATGAATAAGATTATGCTTAAGGTTACCAGTACGTGAATTTTTTGAATTAATAAATTCTCCTGAGTGGTTATACATGATAGTCTTATAAGAAGAAATGCCAGGTAAAACAGCTTTGCGTCCACCAGAAAATCCAGCAAAAAAGTGGGATTCAATAAAACCTTCAGAAATTAATAAGTCGGCTTGTGCAGCGACTTTATTAATTAGACAAGCACCACCGGAAGGAAGTGTGCCAATTTCAACCATATCTTCATCTTTTTTAGAAAAATGCATGACGATTTCTTCATTATCAACAATTTCTTGCCCATACTTGTTGATTAATTCTTCACGTGTTGATGGACGATGAAATCCGGTGGCTACTAAGATACGAATACGTGCATCTGGTGCAACACTACGAATACGCCGAAGTAAAATTGGGGTGATTATATGAGATGGGACTGGTCGAGTATGATCAGAACTAATAATCACGATATCTTTTTTTCCTTTAGCAAGTTCTTCTAATCTTGGACTGCCAATAGGATTATCTAATGATTTTTCAACAGTTTCTTTTTCAGAAAATGGATTTGAAAAATCTTCAGCATGTGACTCAATTAAGCCTGCAAAATTTTCATCTGGAATTTTTGCAGTAATACTTGTTGTGTTGTAAGGTAAGTTAATCTCTACCATTTCTTACATCTCCTAAGTGTTAAATTTTTAACAAAGGGTAGTATATACTAAAAAAGTATATTAACGAAAACACGATTGTTAGTAACAAATGTTATTGTTTTTTGAAAAATAATAGAGTAAATTTGTAAACGCGTATGAAAACTAATGTAAGTTAATAATTGTAAAAAGGGGTAGCGTAGTAAAAATGTCAGAGGATAAGATAGATTATTTGATTAAATTTTTAGAAAACAAGCATGTACCAATTATTTCCAAAAGAAAACACACATATTTGGCATACCATGGACTAGATGAATCATACGTTTATATATTAAAAGAAGGTATTGTTAAAATTAGTGTTATTTTGCTAGATGGACGAGAATTTAATTTATCGTATATCACTGCACCGGATGTAATTTCGCTATTAAAAGATGAAGTATCAAAATATACTTCTTCACCCTTTAATATTCGAATTGAAAGTGAAGAAGCTGTATTTTATCGTATGCCACGTACTGAATTTTGGCGCTATGTAAAAGCTGACCAAAAGTTACAAGATTATGTGAGGGATTATTATCGTAAAAAATTATCGATTTATATTGAAACTTTACAGACTATGACAATGAATGGTAAAAAAGGAGCGGTTTGTGCGCTACTTTGTAAATTAGTTGCTTTGTTTGGGAAGAAACAAGAAAACGGAAGTATTTTAATTGATTTCTGTGTAACTAATGAGGATATAGCTGGATTTTGTGGTATTTCAACACGAAATAGTGTTAATCGAATAATGCATGATTTGAAACAAGGAGAAATTATTGAAGTCAACAAACAAAAAATTATTATCAAAAACATAGAAGCATTGCAAGAATATAAAGCACAATAAATTGGTAGCAAATGATGACAATAATCGTTATTTTTTTTAAAGATAGTTTTGCATATACTAATATCCATCATTAGTTTAGCGATTTATTGGGAGAGTGAAATTATGCAAGAAATGTTGGAAAAAGAACAACATCTTATTGAAAAGTTGTGTACTTTAAAAAAGGTAGCAATTGCGTATTCTGGTGGAATTGATAGTACTTATTTGCTAAAAGTAGCTTTAGAAACACTAGGAGAATCTAATGTGTTAGCGGTTATTGTCAATTCTGAATTATTTTCAGATGAAGAGTTTAATTTAGCCATTGATATAGCAGATAAAATGGGGTCGCAAGTTTTAGGACTGGAAATGAGTGAATTACGTGAGCCTAAAATTGTCGCGAATACACCTAAAAGCTGGTATTACAGTAAAAAATTACTCTATCAGACAATAAAAAAACATGTTAATAAAGAGGGATATGAAAATATATTAGATGGCATGATAATGGATGATGAAAGTGATTTTAGACCTGGATTAAAAGCACGTGATGAAGAGGGGATTTTAAGTCTTTTACAACAGGTCAAGCTATATAAAAATGAAGTTCGTCTATTAGCACAAAGACATAATTTGAGTAACTGGAACAAGGTAGCTTCTTGTAGTTTAGCTTCACGTTTTCCATATGGAACAAGATTAACTCATGATGTGATTCAACGGGTTTTCGCAAGTGAGAAGTATTTACGTGACGAGTTTATGTTTAAAACTGTTCGTGTACGTGCCCATCAAGATTTAGCACGTATTGAATTGCCTGAAGAAGATTTAATGGTTGCATGGGAAAAACGAGAAAGAATTGCAAAAAAATTACGTGAATTTGGATTTGAATATGTGACTCTTGATGTAGAACCTTTTCGAACAGGAAGAATGAATGAATCTTTAGAAATAAAAAAGAGTAATTAACTCGTATAAGGAGAGAAAAATTATGTTTGAACAAATGTTAATTCAATTAGAGAATGCCAGGGAAGCAGTTTATGAAAAGGAAACATGTCGTATTTATTTAATGCAAGCATATCAGACTAGTTTATTAGTACGCCAAGAAGCTAATATTTTATCGCAAGAAAAAAAGCAAGTGCTTCTTAAAAAATTAGATGAGTTTAGTGAAATTGAAAAAGAAGTTTTACATTTACTAGCTTTACCAAATCATATAGATTGTACTGATGTAAAAGATCAATTAACTAGATTTATTCAAAAAATAAGCTAAAAATTACCAATGAACTTAGTATTAAGAGAAATTCTGCCCATAATGAGAGGAGTAAAGCTTCAAAGCTGAGAAGGATGGATTTAGAAGAAAAATTAACTTATACTAAACAAGTTTTAAAAAAATTAGGGAAAGTGGCGATTGCATATTCTGGTGGAGTTGATAGTACGTTTTTGGCATTGCTTTGCCAAAAAACGATTCCTGATCAGACATTATTAATACATGTTGATGCTGCAGTTATCTGCACAAATGATCAAGATGATGTTTTGCGTTTTGCTAAACAAACAAGCCTACCTTTAAAAAGAATCAAACTAGATGTTTTTAAAACAAAAGAGTTCATCGAAAACGGTCCAAAACGTTGTTATTATTGCAAACATTATATTTTTAATCATATTTTTGAAATTGCACATCAAGCAGGAATAAAAAATGTGATTGATGGTACAAATGCAGATGATCATTTAGATTATCGCCCAGGAATGCAAGCTTTACAGGAATTAGGGGTTATATCTTTACTTGAAGAATGTGGATGGCATAAAAGTGAAATTCGGTTACAGTTGAAAAAATGGGGATGTGAATTATGGAATAAGCCATCTAGTGGATGTTTGGCAACAAGAATACCATGTAATGAAACTATTACAGAGGAGAAACTTGAGTTAATCAGACAGTGTGAAGATTATTTACATCAATTTGGATTTGACAAATTGCGAGTACGATTGATGAACTATCGTGCATGTATTGAGGTAGACTCGCAAATGAGAGCTAATTTTTTTGATATAGATTTTATGAATCAAGTAGATCAAGCATTTCGTAGTTTTGGATGCTTAGATGTAATGTTAAGTTTGCGAGGCTATCATACAGGTAATATGAATCAAATTCAGAAAAGAAGTGTTAAATAATGGAAAAACAAGAGTTTATAGATATTGGACAAGCTAAAGTAGATATAACACGTCAAAGTCGCAATGGTTATCCAGAAATTATTTTTGGTCAAGGAAAGACGGCAGAACAAATTATTGAAATTATGCAAGTATTGCATGAAAATGGACAAAACGCGTTAGCTACAAGGGTAGATAAACATAAAGCTAAAACGATTAAGAAAATACTACCAAGTGTTATATATGATGATTGTTCACAATGTGCATTTTTAGGAGAATTTGAAGAAAAAACTAAGGATTATATTTGTGTGGTAACAGCAGGTACAAGTGATTTGCCTGTTGCAAAAGAAGCTGTTTTTTGTGCACGAGTATTTGGAAACAAAGTTGAAGAAGTTTATGATGTGGGTGTTGCAGGGTTGCATCGCTTATTGGCTAAATTAGACGTTATTCGTAATGCTAAAGTTGTAATTGTTGTTGCAGGAATGGAAGGTGCATTAACAAGTGTTGTAGGGGGCTTAGTAAATAAACCTGTAATTGCAGTGCCAACGAGTGTGGGCTATGGAGCAAGTTTTAACGGAATGGCAGCATTACTGTCTATGTTAAATAGTTGTGCTAGTGGTGTTAGTGTTGTTAATATAGATAATGGTTTTGGAGCAGCCTATAATGCAAGTATGATTAATCAATTATAATGTTTTTTCTTACGCAGTGAGTCTTTTCACTGCGTATTTTTGTTATTATAATTAAGCCAAAGATAAAAGGGAAGGATAAACAGATGAAGATATTAAAAATTGCCGTGCCAGCTACGATGCTAGCTAGTGTTCCTAAAGAATATCAAGCAGTAGCTTTGAGTGCAGAGTTAAATTTAGCAACACTAGCGGCCTTAGGAGTTACGGTTAAAGAACAACAATTGGCGCAAGAATTATGTCAAAAAGCAAGGCTAGATGTGCCAATTGTATTGCTGACAGGTGAACCAAAAAATGATGCAGCTAACCTAGCTAAGGCGGCTAAACACTATGAAGAACAAAATGTACCAGGATTTTTGCGAGATTTGATTGCTTTTGCCAAGGAGCGACCGATAAGTTTTACGACACCAGGACATCACAACGGTCAGTATTATAACTTGCATCCGGCTGGTGTAGTATTTAAAGAATTTTTTGGCGATAATATGTTGTACGCTGATACAAGCGATACGGTTGCGCAATTGGGTGATACGATGACGCATCAAGGCACACCTTTAGATGCACAACAACACGCCGCTAAGGTTTATGGGGCCGATAAAGTTTATTTTTGCACGAATGGTACGACAAGCGCCAACACGATTTGCGCAAGTGCATTGCTAGGTGAGGGCGATTTAGTTTTGTTTGATCGCAATAATCACAAATCTTTATACAACAGTGCCTTGATCATGAACAAGGCAACACCAGTTTATGTGCCTACCGACCGCAATGCTTTAGGATTGATTGGCGAGATGTTACCTAAGTATTTAAACGAGGATTATTTGCGCAAACAAATCCAAAAAGTTGCACCGGATAAGGCTACAAAAAAGCGCCCTTTTAGGCTAGCGGTTTTACAATTAGAGACGTATGATGGCTTGTTTTATTCTGCTAAATGGATTTTAGACAAGATTGGGCATTTATGTGATTATGTCTTGTTTGACTGTGCTTGGGGTGGTTATGAGCAGTTTAGCCCATTATTGGCTGATTTAGCAGCCTTAAACAAAACTTATGGCCCAGATGATCCAGGAATTTTAGTGACACAATCGATTCATAAACAACAAGCAGGCATGGGGCAAGCCTCCCAAATTCTAAAAAAAGATGCACATTTAAAAGGCCAAAAACGCTATGTCGATCACAAGCACTTCAACAATGCATATCTTAAGTATGTAACGTCTAGTTATGCCTATCCGTTATACGCTTCTTTGACGGTTAATGCTTATTTAGCAGGCTCAAAAGCCAATCAGACAGCTTGGCAAGAACTATTGGAGCTAAGTATAGATTGGCGTAAGCAACTCTTACAAAAATCTAAACTTTTTGTACCGTTTGTTCCAAAAGAAATTGACGGGACTTCTTGGCAACAAGTTTCCACAGCCAAATTAGCAAGTGATCCGACTTGTTGGGATTTCAAACCAAATCAACAGTGGCATGGGTTTAAACATATTGCCCCACACCAAGCACGGCTTGATCCGTTTAAGCTGACAATTTGTACACCAGGGGTAGATGTGGTCAACGAAAAATACACCACCAAAGGCATTCCAGGCCCGATTGTGGCACAATATTTAAGCGAAAACAATATCTTAAAGGGCAAAGACGACTTGTATTCGTTGTTGTTCTTATTGACACCAGGTGATACCAAGCAAGATCTAGATGTGTTATTAGATGCGTTGTTAAGGTTTGAAGAGTTGTATTTTAAGGATGCAGCGTTGAGCGAGGTTTTACCGTTATTGGCTAGTCAGCATGCCAAACGTTATCAAGGCTACACTATTCAACAATTATGTGATGAGATGCATGCTTTTTATAGTCAAAATAAGACGTTTAGGTTGCAACAACGTCTCTTTGCAAAAGAAAATATGCAAGATTACGTGCAAACGCCGGCCAAAGCTGATCGTGCATTCATGCAAAATGACAGTGAGTTATGTGCGTTAGAAGATGTGGTTGGACGAATTGCGCTAGAAGGAGCCTTGCCATATCCACCGGGAGTCTTTATTGTTGCGCCTGGTGAGCGTTGGCAAACCATCGACCAAAAGTATTTCCAAGTTTTGGTAGGAGCGATGGAAAGATTCGATGGTTTTGTTCCTGAAATCCAAGGGGTACACTATTTTACGGATGCTACCAAAAAAATCCACGTACAAGCAGAAGTTTTACCTTTGAACTTGGACAAATAATGATACAATAAAGAATGGTATAAAAAATGGAGGAGGACTGTGGTAATGATGCCAACATGGATGGAACATTTTCCTAAAGATTTACAAACAAAAATTCAAGAAGTTGAACAACAAATTGCACCACGAATCAAAGAAATCGATGATCAAGTTTTGCACAATCAACAACGGGTGTTAAACTTGTTTAGAGAAAATCATGTGGCTGAAGAAGACTTAGTGGGTTCAACTGGTTATGGTTATGATGATCGTGGCCGTGATAAATTAGAAAAGATTTATGCTGAATACTTCAAGACAGAAGATGCAATCGTGCGCCCCCATATTGCTTCGGGTACACATGCGATTTCGACCGCTATTTTTTCATGCTTGCGTCCAGGAGACACGTTGTATTATATGACGGGGATGCCTTATGACACGATTCAAGAAGTCATCGGGGTAGCAGGTGATAATCCAGGCACAATGCTTGAATATGGCATCAAGTTTCGCTACACTCCACTATTAGAAGATGGTAGCGTTGATTATGCCACAGTTGAAAAGGTCTTAAAAGAAGACAAAACAATCAAAGTTATCGCAATCCAACGTTCACGTGGCTATGCAACCCGTGATACGTTTACGATTGAAAAGATCAAGCCGATGATTGAATTAGCCAAAAAAGTAGCCCCAGAAGCGGTAGTCTTTATCGATAACTGTTATGGCGAATTTTCCGAAACAGAGGAAGCAACTTTTTATGGAGCTGATTTGATGGCTGGTTCGCTTTACAAAAACGCCGGTGCAGGTATTGCCAAATCAGGTGGCTACATTGTAGGACGCAAAGACTTGATTGCCCAAGCTGGCGCACGTTTAATCGTGCCAGGTGCAGGTAAATACGAAGGGGCAACCTATGCTTACTTGCGTGATTTTTACCAAGGTTTCTTCATGGCGGCACATACAACCGGTGAAGCTATCAAAGGTACGATCTTTACGGCAGCCTTGCTTGAAAAGATGGGTATGGAAGTTTCACCAAAATGGGATGCACCACGTTCTGATATCGTGCAAACCGTTGCTTTTGGCAAGGAAGAACCAATGGTGAAATTCTGTGCGACAATCCAACATTATTCACCAATGAATGCCTTTGTTGATCCAGAACCAAGTTACATGGATGGGTATGAAGACAAGGTTATCATGGCTTCAGGCAGTTTTGTGGAAGGGTCGACTATCGAACTTTCCTCTGATGGTCCGTTACGTCCACCATATGCCTTGTACATTCAAGGTGGCTTGTCATTTGCACATGTTAAGATTGCGATTGCTAATGCGGTTAACGATACTTTTTACAAATAAGCGAATAGAAGGGATGTTTCAGTTATTTTGATCACACTATCTGGCATCATCGGTTCAGGCAAATCAAGTCTAACCGAGATTTTAGCTAATGAATTAGGAACCAAAGCTTATTACGAACCGGTTAAGGATAATCCGGTGTTACCGTTGTTTTATAAGGGTAACGAATTAGCGGCCCAAAAGCGGGCAAACGGACAAAAAGATGCGACTAATCCGTATGCGTATTTGTTGCAGACATACTTTTTAAATCGTCGTTTTGCGATGATTAAAGAAGCGATGCAAGCAGATAATAACATCTTGGATCGTTCGATTTATGAAGACGAGATCTTTATGAAGATGAATACCGAGATGGGCAATGCGACTGAAGTAGAATACCAGATCTACAAGAGCTTGCTAGCCAATATGATGGAAGAACTACCATATGCGGCACAAAAGAAATCACCTGATTTGATGATTACGATTAAAGTTTCATATGAAACAATGCTTAAGCGAATCGAAAAAAGAGGGCGCAGTTATGAATTGATTGAAAAAGATCCATCTTTAATCGATTATTACCATCGCTTGTTAAAGCATTATGATATCTGGATGAAAGAATACAATGCTTCGCCACTTTTAATCATAGACGGGGATAAGTATGATTTTGTGACGAACTTAAACGACCGGATTGTTGTCTTAGAAGAAATTGAAGATACCTTGTATCAAATGGGTAAGCTAAGCAAACAACAAGTTGAAACATTGAAACAACAACATCTTGATTTACTGAAATAATTAAACGAAAGGTGGGATTAGATGAAAGATGATTGGAACTTAGGGGAGTTTAAAGAGTACAATCAAACAATTGGTAAAGTAACCAAGACTATCTTGATTTATTGGGTTACCTTCCAGGTAGGAGCGTTGTTGATTAGCCAATTTATGGTCAACCATGCTTGGTTAAGCGGAAGTAATGTAGCTGCAGTCAAAAACTCAGGCTTACCATATTTTGGGGCGGTAGCAATCTCATTATTTTTTGTTTGGACGTATGTGTCGCCCCAGCTACAAAAAAAGATTTTGGCACCAGGAAGAGTGAAGATGACGAAATTTTCCTTTTTCACGTTGGTGGTCACCTTTATTTTAATCCAGCTCTTGCTAGGGATTTTTGATAGTGTGATTGAAATGGTGCTAAACTTATTTGGCTATAGTGCGCTAGAACAGCTTAAACAAGCGGTTAGCTCAGGGACAACCTGGTCGATGCTAGCATATAGTGCCTTGCTTGCGCCAATCAGTGAGGAATTGGTTTTTAGAGGTTATTTGTTACGTAGCCTAGAAAAATATGGAGCTAAGTTAGCAATCGTTGTTTCAGCGGCAATGTTTGGCTTGATGCATGCTAATATTATGCAAACGCCATTTGCCTTTTGTGTAGGGTTGATTTTAGGTTATGTAGCGTATAATTATGGGATTGTCTGGTCGATTGCACTGCATTTTTGCAATAACTTTGTCATCGGTGGTGTGAGTGACTTTTTAAATAACCACTGGGGTAATTTTGGACAATACATTAATCTAGTGATAAATCTTGCAGCTTGCGTGTGTGCGCTTGTCTTATTGTACAGCGAACGACAAACTATCAAGGATTGGTTGGCACAAAACAAGATTCGTCCAGGCTACATTGAGCGTGCTATTTTTAACTTGCCGATGTTATTGTTTATTATCGTGATAACAATGGTGATGTTTGCAGGTTTGACAACGATAAATATGATGCATTAACGAAAGGAGGCTGGGAAAAAAGTACCAGTCTGGACATAAAAATAGCTGATTGAATTTCTAAAAATGAAATTTGATCAGCTATTTTTCTATTATGTCTATTTTTGGTTCGTTTTTTTGGGGATTTTATCCCTCTTTTTTGGAATAAATGCCATAATTTTGATATGTTAATCGCCAGAAACAACAATCCTAGTTCATTTCGGACTGCTTTTTCACCTCTAACGTGTACTCGGCGCACGCCAAATTTTTTGACGTGAGCCTTTTTTTATTGAAGCTGAGTTTTTTTCCAGCCTCTTTTTGTTAGGAAAAAGATTGCGAAACCTAGCAAATTTAAAGTAAAATATAGGTAAATTTTATAAACCGTAGGAACCACGGGGATAGCTTGGTAAACAAGAGATACGCTGTTAGTAAAGAAATAATCTATCAAGTACACTCTTTTCCCAAGAATCTTACGACTTTAGTCATGAGAGGTTCAATGATATTAGCGACAGTTAAACAATTTTAAAGTTTGCTGACTATTGAAAATTGCGTATTGTGGGGATACGCATGATTATAGAAAATTGAAGGATGATGTTAAATGCAAAAAGCGGCTGTTTATCATCGCCCCGATAGTGCGATGGCTTATTTAAAAGATAAAAATACTGTTCAGATCCGCTTGCGTTTGAAACACAGAGATGTTTTAGGGGTGGAACTTTTATATGCCGATCCATATGCGATTCAAGCTGCTGATGGCTTGTGGCATCCAGAAGTGATTGCTATGAAATGCTTGTATCAAAGCGTGGTCGCAGATTATTGGTTAGCAGAGTTTTCTTTGCCAGCCAATCGGCGCTTAGAGTATGCTTTTCATCTCTTAGGACCAGAAGGCGAAGAATATATTTATGATGATCGCAAGTTGCGTCCATATACAGCTGATTGTTTGAAACACGTAGCACCGTTTAAGTTGCCGTATTTTGCAACGGATGATGTCTTAGAAACACCTAAATGGGCGCGTAGTGTTGTTTGGTATGATATCTTTTTGGATAGTTTTGCTAATGGTGATACTAAAAATGACCACGAATCGACCCTTGAATGGGATAGTCAAGAAGCAAACGAGACGAGCTTTTTTGGGGGAGATTTACAAGGAGTCATCGATCGGCTCGATTATCTACAAGAATTAGGAGTCAACGGCTTGTATCTGGGGGCATTATTTGTTGCTTACTCTAATCATAAATTTGATCCGATTGACTTTTATAGTCTAGATCCTACTTTTGGAACTAAAGAAAAGCTCAAAGAATTGATTTTACAAGCCCATCAGCGTGGAATGAAAGTCATGATTGATGGTGTCTTTCATCATGTGGGTGATTTTTCATTGCAATGGCAAGATGTCAAACGTTACGGACGCCAATCCCGCTTTGCCGATTGGTTTTTAATTCATGATTTTCCGCCACATTATGTGCCAACCGATAATCCCCACATTGCTAAAAGCTTATCTTATGAAGTTTTTGCCAATAATCCTCATCTGCCAAAACTCAATACAAAAAATCCCGCAGTTAAAGATTATCTCTTGCAAGTGGCACGCTACTGGCTAGAAAACTTTGATATTGATGCTTGGCATTTGAGTTGTGCCGATGAAGTCGATCACGAATTTTGGCATGAATTTTACCGCCAAGCCAAGCGCATTAAACCAGACGTATGCTTGTTGGGGCAAGTTAAGCAAGATGCTAGTTCACGAATTGAACGACGCGAATTTGATGGGACAACCAACGAAGCTTTGATGGGTATTTTGCGTGATTACTTCATCGAACATGAAATTCCACTAGCCGAGATGATTCATTCTTTAAACGAACAGTTGATGAAGTATCGTGACCAAAACAACCAAGTGATGTTAAATGCCTTAGACAATCGCAATACATTGCGTCTACTGGCACAATGTGGTGACGATGCCCAGCTTTTACGGGCTTTACTTGCTTTTGTGTTTATGCAACCAGGGATGCCATGTTTATATTATGGTACCGAAATCGGGTTAAGTGGGACACAGCCTTTCGCTAATCGTAACTGCATGAAGTGGAATAAAGAACAACAAGATGAAACCATGCATCGTTTCGTTAAGTTATTGATTTCATTTAGACGTCGTTACAGTGATTTGTTGACGCAAGGTAGTCTTGAATGGGGTCAATGTAACAGTAAGTTTGACTTTTTGAGCTTTACACGGACTTTGGGTAACCGTAAGATTTTTGCGTTATTTAACATGGGATATGGCAGTGTCAAGTTTGTCTTACCTAAAAATGCTAAATTAATCTTGAGCCAAAATTTGCTTGAAGATCAACATCGGGTCGGACAAAATGGTTTTGTGATTATCGAAGCGTAAGTTTAATAAAGATTAAAACGAGGTAGTTTGTACCTCGTTTTTTTGTGCTTTAAAATGTATAAAATTATGTATTCTTGTATTAAATATCTAAAATTTATCTTATTATGAATATTTATTATTGACAATTCAAAAATAGTATGTATAGTGTTTGTTGATAAATGATTAGAAAAAAATTAAAGGGAGAAATTATTATGAAACTTAAAAATCTTATGCAGACTATAGCGTTATTTGGTTTAGCTTTGGTATTGGTAGGGTGTTCCAATAAAAAAGCTAGCCCACAAACTGATAATTCGGTTAAAGACATTAAAAAAGCCAAAGTTTTAACGGTAGGAACCTCGGCGAACTTTGCACCATTTGAATTTCCTATCGTTAAAGATGGTAAAAAATAATTTGTAGGCTATGACATGATGTTAGCTAAAAAGATTGCTGATGAATTAGGTGTGAAGTTAAAAATCGTCAATATCAGATTTCCATCTTTGATTTCTGAATTGAACAACGACAAGGTTGATTTAGTGTTGTCTGGCTTATCTAAGACTAAGAAAAGAGAAAAGGCCGTTGATTTTTCGGACTCATATTATAGTGTTAAAAATGTTTTGTTAGTTAAAAAAGGCGACCAAGATAAATATGACACACTAAAAGCGTTAGCCGGCAAGCAGATTGGAGCACAACAATCAACTACGCAAGAAGAATTAGTTAAAAAGAAAATGCCAGATGCTAACCTTGTTTCTGAATCATTGGTAACTTCTTTAGCAACAGAATTAGCTAACGGTAAACTTGACGGTGTCGTGTTGGAAAACGCAACGACTAATAACTATGCGGTAGCTAAAGTGCAGTTAACAGATGCTAAAGATGTTGAAGCGTACAGTGTTGCTGCTAAGAAGGAGGATAAAAAGTTAATTAAAGCTGTCAATAAGGTTATTAAACAAGTTAAAGACAGTGGACAAGATGGACAAATGTTAAAAGAAGCGCAAGAACTTCAAAGCAAATACGCTAACTAATTAGAAAGGAGCAAGGATAGATGTTTGATTTCATGTACCAATACTATCCAGCATTCATCGATGGGACGGCACAAACGATCATCATCTCGCTAATCGGTGGCTTTAGAGGGACCATTTTAGGGGTGGTTTTGGTGTTGTTTAGAATGTCAAAGGTTAAATTTTTACGTGGCTTTGCACGAGTCTATATCGCAATTGTGCGTGGGACGCCTGCGATGATTCAAGTAATGCTGATTTATTATACTTTGTCTAAGTGCATCGAGATTGCTCCGATTCATATTTTAGGCTCAAGCCTTGACCGAACTTTGCCAGGCTCACTTGCTTCGGCAGCTTATACCGCTGAGATTTTTCGGATAGGTATTTCTGGAGTTGCAAAAGGGCAGATGGAAGCTGGTTTAAGTCTTGGGTTAAGCCATATCCAAACAATGCGTTTTATCATCTTGCCCCAAGCTATCCGAACAACATTACCAGCTTTAGGCAATGAATTTATTTCATTAACCAAGGAATCCTCGGTATTTTTATATATTGGCGTACAAGAAGTTACCGCACAAGACCTAGGTGTTGGCGGTACATTGTATGATTTTGTAGCGCCATTATTGGTAGCTGCTGGCATTTATTTTGTCTTGACCTTTACTTTTGCTCAATTATTGAGCATTTTAGAAAAGCATTTCGCTAAGAAATATCAAACTTTAGCTTAAAAATGTGAAAACGGTTGTTGAAAACAAATTGTGCATGTATAATTATGACGAGGTGATATGTTTATGAATAACATCAAAGTCATCGCATGCGATGCCGACGGAACATTACTTACAAGCACAGGAACCGTTGGAGAAAAGACGGCTGCTGCCATCAAAAAAGCACGCAGCCAAGGTTACTTATTTGGAATTGCCACAGGCCGTGAAAGCCTTAGTGTTAAAGATCAACTTGCTGATTGGGGTTTGGCTGGCCAAGTCGATTTTATCGTAGGTTCGGGTGGCTCAGAATTATGTGATTTGTCCTTGGATAAACAAGAAGATAATTACCCACTTGATGGAGCCTTAATCAAAGAAATCATCAAACACTACGCAGATATGCCAGTAAACTTTGCTATTCCATACCAAGGGTTGCTATATGCACCTAAAGAAGATGATTTAATCAAGACGCTATCTAAAGAAGATAAGATTGACTATCGAATTGTCGATTTTGATGAATTTTTACAAGAACCAAAGCCTAAGGTGATGATTGTCTTTAATCCAGAAGACATGGATAAGGTTGTAAAACGTGGACAATCATTTTCTAATCCACACTATAAATCAGCTGCGCTCATCACCGCAAGTACCTTGTATGAATTCATGGATCCACGTATTTCTAAGACATTTGGATTAGAAAAGATTCTTAGTTGGCATGATTTGACGATGGATAACCTATGCGCCTTTGGAGATGCCGACAATGATCATGATATGATTCAAAACGCTAAAATTGGTGTCGTGATGGCCAACGGTAGTGAATTAACGAAGAGTGTTGCTAATTTTATTACAGATGATAATGATCACGATGGAATTGCTAATTATATCGAACAAAACTTACTGACTGAGTAAAACTAAAATACACCACATAACCTAGATTATGTGGTGTATTTTTTTAGTATCAAAAACCCCTACGCAAGCGCAGGGGATAATGTTTGTATTAATTAGTTTACGTGTACCGCAAATGAAGGCATGAAGTAAGTCATGTTACCTGTTGATACGGAACGGCCTGGTTCTGGAGCAGCTAAATAAGTGTTGCCACCCATGTAGATACCTACGTGATATGTGCTACCACGTGAACCCCAGAATAATAAGTCACCAACTTGTGCTTGAGAAACTGGAATAATTGTTCCTGCATTTTCTTGAGCAATTGTGTTACGGCCGATGGACTTGCCAAAGTGTGCGTAAACATATTGAGTTAAACCTGAGCAGTCAAAACCACTAGGAGTAGTTCCGCCCCAAACGTAAGGAACACCGATAAATGTGCTTGCGTATTGAGCAATAGCTGCACCACTGTAAGAAGGTGTTGATACAGATGGTGTAGAAGGTGCAACGGGTTGTTGAACTGTTGTATTTGAACCTGCATTGCTTGAACTTGAGGAGTTCGAGTTAGCAGAGTTGTTTGTATTGTTGTCTGTACTTACAGAAGGTGTACTTTGAACTGGGGCGTCTACTTGCACATCTTCTTGAACAGAGTCAACAACATCTTCAACTGTTGTTGATTGTTGTGTTTCTTCTTGAGCTGTAGGATTCTTAGTTGGGTCATTAATAATTAATGTTTGACCAATTTGTAAAGTAGCGCCTAAGACATTAGATTGACGCAAGGATTCAACCGTAACGCCATAAGCTTGAGCGATTATGTAAAGCGAATCGCCTTCTTTAACTGTATAAGAAACATGGTTAGCAGAGATAACTGGTGTTTGTGTTTGTTCTTCTTGAACCGGTTGTTGTGTTTCTTGTGTTGGTGTTTGAACCGTTGTTTCTGGAATAGAAACAGATTGTTGAACATTTTGTGCTTGGCCAGTAACCTTTAAGACATCACCAGGATGGATGATGAAGGCATCTGCTGCCAAACAATTCAACGAACGTAATTGATCTACAGAAACGCCGTGAGCTTTAGCGATTGCCCATAAGGTATCGCCAGCTTTAACAGTCACTTGATTTGTTGTAGCAGTATCAGTTGTTGAACCGCTAGTAGGAATCGTCAAAGTTTGACCAACAAAAATCAAGTGAGAGTTACCATCAACGTTATTAGCTTTTTCGAGATCTGCAATTGAGACACCGTACTTTTGAGATAAATCCCAAATCGTATCGTTTTTGACAACTTTATGTGTTGTATCAGCGTTTGCAGTGGCGCTTGTCGCTAATAACAAACCAGCTGCCCCTACAGTACCGACAAGCAACGATTTTGCTGAATGATTCAAATGATTTCACTCCCTAATTTTTCAAATTTAAAGAAACATGTAACATGTGTAGATTAATTCCATAATGCTATTATATCCTTAAAATGACACTAGTGAACGTTAAAAAATGTTACAAATTGCAGTTTTTTGTAACAAAAGTCGCATAACCCCTATGAAACCATTGTTTATGAAGACTTTATTTTAATTTGCGAACGAAATGAGAACTTATATTTCGGTTAGCTATAGTTGATAATACAAGGTTTTTGTGTCAATAGTAAATTTTAGTAATCACTACAAATGTTACAAAAATGTTACTAAATTCTTAAGGTGAGTAATATTTCGAAAAATTATTATGCCAAGGTTTTGTGAACCTGTCTAAACTTCTAATAAAAGAATTTTTAAAAATAATGTTACAAAAATGTAAAATTATACAAAGATAATTTGTGCTTTTTTGCACAGGAGCAAAAAAGCGGGAGTTTGATAGCTAAGTTAGTCTTATTTATGCAAATTTTAGGGTATATTTTATAAAAGCCACGAAATACTCATCAACAGATGGGTTTTCGTGGCTTAGTCAAAACTATTTAGTTAAGGGGTTGTCTGCTTTGATTGCATCTGTTAATAAAAAGCTAATATCAAATACCGCTACTTCATTAGTCAAGCATCCAAGCGATAAGAAATTAGCCCCACAGCCCTTAAATTGTGGTAGTGTTTCAGCGTTGATACCACCTGAAGCTTCAATCTTGATATGTTCAGGTACGAGTTTTCTCCATTCTTTGATTACTTCTGGAGGTTGATTATCAAACATGATGACTTCAACATCAGCTGCGATAGCTTGAAGTAGTTGTTCTTTGGTTTCAACTTCGACTTCGATTGGAGTTAACGGCCCTTGTTTTTGACGAATGCAAGCGACAGCTGTAGCAATACTGTGACCACAAGCAGCGATGTGATTGTCTTTTAACATGATCGCTCCGGTTAGGTCGAAACGATGATTATGTCCGCCTCCACAGCTGACTGCATATTTATCAAACATCCGCAAACCAGGCAACGTTTTGCGTGTATCCGTGAGTTTGATGGTTGGATCATTTAGTTTAGCGTTTAAATAATGTGTTTTAGTTGCGATCGCACTCATGCGTTGGAGTAAGTTTAAGATGACACGTTCTCCGCCTAAGACACTTGCAGCTAAGCCTTTAACTTGCCCGATTTTGGTCCCTTTAGTTACCTTGCTACCATCGGCTATTAAGGGAGTATAAGTGGCGTTTCCTAAAAGTTCATAAGTAGCACTAGGAATTTGTTGGCCACAGATTATCCCATCTTCTTTGGCGATAAAATAACCATTGATTTCTTGTTGTGGTAACCAAATGGAATTTAAATCCGCAATACCAAAGTCTTCTTTTAAAAATTCTGCCATTTTTTCTTTGACTAAAAAGTTGTTCATTAGTATCAATCCTCATCATGCAAATTTTCAGGTACGATTAAGACACAAAGCGCACCGATTAATAAAGAAAGCATGAAAATATTAAAGACGCTATTAACCGAAACGCTATGGTCGATTAAGATACCAACTAACAAAGGTCCAACGACTGCACCGATTCTACCGATACCTTGTGCTAAGCCCGTCATAGTTCCTCTGACGTTGTTGTGATAAAGTTGTGGAGTTAATGCGATGATAGCACCATAAGCCCCCAGGTTGAAAAATGATAAGACACAACCGGCTAAAATCGTCAATAAAGCACCAGAAACATGTCCAAACCATAAAGCACCAACCGCTGTTCCCGCCATGTAAATGGCAAAGACGTAACGGACCTTGATCTTGCTACTCAACCAAGCTGCCACAAAATATCCTGGAAGTTGGGCGACTACAATAATTGTTGAGTAACCAAAACCTTCGACAACATCATTTCCGCGTGCCGCTAAGATGCTTGGCAACCACATGAACATTCCATAATAGCTAAACATGACCATAAACCAAGCAATCCAAAGAAGTGGAGTATGCCAAGTAAACGATTGTTTCAAGGCATCTAAGCCATTAAGTGTTGCTAGTGATGTTTTTTGTTTGCTGATATCTTCTACGTGTTTACGTACGACTAGTGCAAAAAAGGCACTAAATGCCGTTAAAATCAATAAGCCACGCCAGCCTAAAACAGGGCTAAGCAAAAAGGAGAGGGCCGCTGCGACTAACCAACCAACTGCCCAAAAGCTGTCGGCTAAAATCAACATTTTAGAACGATCTTTGGCACTGTATAAGTCTGCAACATAAGTAGCTGCTACGGGTAGTTCGCCTCCTAAACCTAAACCAACGATAAAACGA
The DNA here is from genome assembly GCA_905204935.1 of uncultured Lactobacillus sp. GTDB lineage: Bacteria > Bacillota > Bacilli > Lactobacillales > Lactobacillaceae > Ligilactobacillus. The sequence goes on along the minus strand of CAJLBJ010000010.1, from coordinate 18,334 downwards.
ATTACCAAAAAGCTATAAAACCCAGGACTCAATGCTAAAAAGAAGTTTCCTAACGAAAAAACTAAGATACTCAAGACAAGTGCATGACTGCGACTCGTTTTGTCTGCGAGACGACCGAATAAGAAACCTCCAAAAATCATTCCAATAGAACTAACGGAGCTAACTAAGCCTGTTTGAGATTCACTTAAAAGCCATTCTTTGTGGATTAGTGGCATGATGTAAGATAATAAGCCGACATCTAAAGCATCAAACATCCAAGCCGTGCCAATGATCATAAAGATAAAAAGAGTAGATTTTTTCTGTGTATTGCTAATTTGCACGTAAATACACGCCTTTCTTTGAGATTAAAAGTAACAATTACTTTTAAAAGGGTATAAAAATAAAATTTACTTTAATTTGCGCGCGATAATTAAGTAAAAAATACTTTTAAACAAGAATAGCACTCACTCACATAAAATTCAAGCGATATTAAAAAAATGCGTTTACAATTAAAAAGAAAAATAAAAAATCCGCTATGTTTGACGGATTTTACTTTTAAACAACTTTAGTATTATCGATGCTAGATTATTTAACCCTATTGATGCGATAGGCTAAGCGGGCCATGAATTTGCGGGAGAACAAACGTGCACCAAGGTTGACGCTTTGAGCAATCCCACCGCAGTATTTGAGGCTTTTTTTCTGCATAGCTGCTTGATAACCTGCCTGTGCAACGCTTTGCGCATCCATGATTGGAAGGCGTTTGAACATACAAGAATTGTTTAAACCAGCATTATTAGCGAAGTTTGTTGCTACAGGGCCAGGGCATAAGGCTGTTACCGCTACACCAGTATGCTTTAATTCAAGACTTAGCGCTTGTGAAAAGGCCAAGACAAAGTTTTTAGAAGCATAATACAAGTTTAATTCTGGGCCAGCCAACATTCCTGCACATGAAGCAATGTTAAGGATGCGTCCGTTATGATTGTGTTTCATGTGATTACCAAACAAGAAACTCAACTCACAAACAGCGGTGATGTTTAGCCGTAAAAGTTCTTCGCTTTGTTGCCATGGCGTACCTAAAAACTTACCACTAATCACAATACCGGCGTTGTTGACTAAAAAGTCAATGTTAAGCTCTTGATTTTCGATTAATTCACGGTAAAGTTCAACGCACGCACCTTCTTTAGTTAGATCGCAAGGGTAAGCTAATGCCTTGACCCGATAATTCATGCTTAAAATCTCTTGCAGTTCGGTTAACCGCTTTTTGTTTCTAGCTACCAAGATGACATTGTGGCCGTTTTGTGCGAGAATTTGTGCCATTTCAAAGCCGATGCCGCTTGAAGCGCCGGTGATTAATGCGTATTTTTCCATCCAATCACGTCCTTACTTAATTTACCTTTATTATACCATTTTTGAGCAATAAAAAAACAAGCCAGTGTATGGCTTGCTTTATTAGCTATAAGATTCTGGACGAGTGTGCTCAATCTTGACAATAGCATTTAACACGATGACACCAATCAAGGTTTCAATCGGCCACATAATCAAGTTTTTAGGCACACGTACGACTAACAATGACCATAATGGTGCGTGGTACAAAATATGAATCCAAAGTGTTGTCAATAAAATATTCGAAACTAACGCTTGGATAAACTCATAGATCAAGACGCGTTGCCAGCTGATTTTTTGTTGGTAAAAGAATGCTCCGGCTAATACACCGCTTAGGAAAGCAGAAAAAGTAAAGCCGATAAAAAAGTTACCACCAGTCGCAAAAATTGTGTTGGCGATTAAATCATAGATAACCATTGCGACTCCACCAAGCCAAGGACCTAGGTAATAGCCGACAAGTATCGTACCAACAAAGCCAAAACTAACTTTAACTAGCGATTCTGAGCCGATTGAAAACTTGCTTAAGATAACTTTTAAAGCAATCAATAAAGCTGCGATCGTAATTATGCGTACCGTCAGTTTAGGACTTTTCCATGTGAGTTTTGACATTAAAACATCTCCCAAAATTTATTTTGAAAGGAGACAAGCACCAGGAATTATTTAATTGATTTTTGGTGAATGCGGAGAAATAAGCGCAGAAACAGCGTCTTTCTATCGGTGTTCACATTCCGTTCCACCGATCCTTAACGTTAAATCTCCTACCCCTAACCATGAAATTATAACATTAATGTAGTCTAAAAGCTAGTCTGAAAGCTTCACGCAAAAAAACTCTAAGGTCAAAAAACCTTAGAGTTTTTAACTATTTAAAATAAACGTTTTTCCAGTTATTAGTTATTCCGGCTGTATTTTGAATCAAGCCTTTAACATCAGGCCGAATCATTTGTGGGGTGTTGATTTGAACTAATGGCACTACACCTTGGTCTTCATTTAATAGTTTAGAAGCAGCAACCAAATCATCCCAACGTTTTGCAGGATCGGTTGCATCGGTTGTCTTAGATGCAGTGATCAACTTGTCGTAATCTGCATTTTTCCATTTACCAAAGTTGTAGCTGTTGTTAGAGGTAAACATATCTAAAAAGCTGATTGGATCGGAGAAGTCCGCTTGCCAACTAGAAACTACGACTTCAAAATCGGTATTTTGTGAACGTGTGATCCGCGTTTTAAGTGGAACGTTTTCTACGGTAACTTTTGTGCCTGGCAAGTTAGCTTCGATTTGACTTTGCAAGTATTCTGTAATCTTTTTGCTTGCATCAGTATCATCACCTAAAAGGGTGAAACTAAGGCTGTCTTTGCCGATTTCTTTAAGTCCTTCTTGTAAGAGCTGTTGAGCCTTTTTCTTGTTATAAGTCGTACCAACAGAAGTTTTAGCTGCATTGACAAAATCTACGCCATCACGACTGGCTAAACCAGAAGAAACTACGCTTTTAGCAGGAGTTGAGCCCCCGCCAATTACGGTATTAGCCAAAGGTTTACGGTTGATTGCATAAGAGATAGCTTGGCGAATCTTTTGGTTTTGGAAGATTGGCATTGTTTGGTTGAATTCTAAGTAGTTTGTTCGTGCTTGCTTTAAGACGGTATAACCACTTTGATTTTTCAATTGGCGTGCTTGTTCGGCACTTAAGTTGGTTTGATCGAGTTTGTTAGCTTGATACAAGTTATAAGAAGTTGTAGTACTCTTGGTAACTTGGAAATTGATTTGTTTTAATTTTACATTTTTCTTGTCCCAATAGCTGTTGTTTTTAACGAGTTTCCATTTGAGGTTAGAGCCATCCCAACCAACCATCTTAAATGGTCCGTTATAAACCATGTATTTAGCGGCTGTACCATATTTATCGCCGTATTTTTCAACGGCTTTTTGGTTTTGTGGGAAAAAGACATCAAAGCCCATCAATAGTTTGAAATAAGGAATTTGTTTTTCTAACGTTACGACCAACTTGTATTTGCCTTGGGCTTTAACGCCTAAGGCTTCAGGTGCTTTGGTTCCTGCCATGATGTCGTTAGCATTTTTAATTCCGTCAAATAAATAAGCGTAAGAAGAGGCTGTTTTAGGATCGACCGTACGCTGCCAAGAATAAACGAAGTCTTGTGCAGTCACAGGATCACCGTTAGACCACTTGTTATTAGAACGTAAGGTAAATGTATAGGTCAAGCCATCATCAGAGACTGTTGTCTTTTTAGCCATACCCGGTTCAATCTTAGAGTTTTTACCTAAACGATAAAGACCTTCTAGCGTGTTGCTGACCATGTCGCCACCATAAGTATCGTTAACTTTAGAAGGATCGATTGTAGACAGTTCAGATGGGATGCTCCAGTTTAAGGTTTTCTTGGAGCTAGCGGCACTGGCACTAGCGGGAATAAGTAAGTTGACCGTTAGGCTAGAACAAGCCAAGATAGTCCCAGCTACAAGCAATTTTTTAAGTTTCATAGACACACTCTCCTTTTTAGGGAAATTATAGAATGATTAGATTGTTATAAATTATATGGTTAAAAGATTAAAAAATCAAGAGAAAAAATTAACTTTTTTTAAAAATGTTCCCGTGAAGCCGATAGCGTGCAGTTTTTGGGGATTGAAAATAAATTAAAAACCCTCGCTTTTTTGCGAGGGTTAAGGCTAATTATGTGCATTTGCTAGATATTCTTTTAATAGGGCACTGCCATAAATTAAAGCTTCAATCAAAGTAATAAAGAAGCTGACCGGCCAGTCGGTTAAATAACTTAAATAAAGCCCTAACCAGATACCAAACAAGGCAAATGCAATGTTTAAGCCAATCATTTTGTAAAGTGAATGGGTGTAGTATTTAGCCGCCGAAGCTGGAATCGTCAATAAAACAAAGATAAGTAACGAACCCACGATTTGCGCTGTAATACTGATGGTCAAAGCTAATAAGACTAAAAAGATAACCGAGATTAATTGGTTGAAACGTTGGTTGAACTCTGCTCCTTGTGCATCAAATGAATTATAGGCCAGTTTGCGAAATAATACACCGATGACTACAAGCAAAACGATACTTAACAAGACTAAGGTCAACAGATTATCACGATTGATGCCAACGATGCTCCCAAACAAGATGCTTGTTGCATAACTAGTTTGCTTATCTGAAAGAGATAAAAACAAGATGCCTAAACCAAGAAAGATCCCTGAAAAAACACTGATAGATGCTTCACGTCGGCCTAAACGTTGACCAGATAAGCCGATGAAAATAGCACTGGCACAAGTGAAAGTCAACATACCAAGCAACGGGGAAATCCCAGCAAAAACACCAAACGAAGCACCCGAAAAGCCGATTTCAGATAAGGTGTGGGTGAAAAATGACGTTTGGCGTGCGACAACAAAAACGCCCATTATGCCACAGATAAGGGCAATAAAAATCCCCGAGATAAATGCATAGCGCATGAAATCATATTGAAACATCAGCTTTGTGCCTCCTTTTTGATGAGTGTGCATGTTTGATTAGCTAAATGTAGCTCATAATCAGCGTATTGTGCCAATAGTTCAGGGTCATGAGTGATGAAGATGACCGTTAAGCCATGTTCACGCATGCTTTTACGTAGCAATGACAACAACTCATGTTTTGAGGTTTGATCGAGATTAGCAGTTGCTTCATCTAAAATTAATAGTTTTGGATCGGCACACAAAGCTTGTGCAAGATAGGTCCGTTGTTTTTCGCCTCCAGAAGCTTTGCCTAAAGGCTGTTTAGCTAACTTAGTTAATTTAGTTTCAGCTAAGATTTGCATGACCTTATCTTTGGCTTGTTTATTGTTCCAAGGCCAGAAACATTTTTTGATACCGAACTTGACAAAATCAGCCACACAAAGAGGATATTCGTCATCTATGCTGCGTAATTGAGGCACATATTGTACCTGATCGCGACTGATATCAAAATGTGTGTGGACTTGATGACCGTGTTCTAAGTCTTCTAATAGGTGTTTGATCAAAGTTGTTTTGCCCACACCATTTTCGCCTGTGATACAAGTCAAGGCGTTTTTGGGAATCTCAAAGCGTAAATCATTAAAAAGACGCCGACCAGGGATATCGAGGTTAAGTCCTGTTACTTTGAGGATACTGTCCATTTTATTTCACTTCCAATTATTTTTGTAACTTAAGAATTTGTTCATATTGTGCAGTCATCCATTGAATGTAGCTGTGATCTTTAGGGAGTGTTTCTGTAACTTCAACTACTGGAACATCGGATTTTTGACACAACTCAATCATGTTTTGGATGACTTTGCTATCGCTTTGCTTGTTAGCAACGAAAAAGGCAATTTTTTTGTTCTTGATATCGTTTTGAAGGTGTTTGATATCAGAGTAAGAAGGATCTGCGCCTTCTTCGGTTGCTTTGGCAAAATGTTGATTAGCAATCTTAAAGCCCATTGCTTTTAAGGCATAATCAAAAACAGGTTCGCTAACAGCTACTTTTTGGTTGTTGGCAGTCTTTTTAATTTGGGCTAATTTTTGGTTGAGTTTGTTGAGTTGTTTAATGTATTTTTTAGCGTTGGCGCTGTATTGTTTTTTGTGTTTAGGATCTAGTTTACCATATTGTTTGGCTAAATATGTTGCAGTCTTAGCCATAGTTTGAGGCTTGTACCACAAATGTTCGTTAGCGCCGTCTTTGGCATGCATGATGGTTTGAACCGAGATGTATTTTTTGCCACCAAGTTTTTTAACCCAAGTATCATAGCCCATGCCGTTATATAAGACTAAATCACTTTTGGCAACGAGTTTAGCTGTTTTAGTCGTTGGCTCAAAATCATGTGGATCAATGTTAGGACTGTTGATGATTGGAGTGACGGTTGCGTATTTACCGGCAACTTTTTTGGCAACTTCGCCGTAAAAATCGGTGGTAGTCACGATATTTAACTTAGTATCCTTGGCATGTGCGCTTGGGGTGAATAAAAAACTAGTAAGTAACAATACTAAAGTATAGATAATTTTTTTCATGTAGATTTATGATCTCCTTTATTGAGTAATGATTACTGTTTAGTATCTTAGGGGAAAAAGCTTGTTGTGTCAAGTGTTTTTGCGAGCTAAATGTTGTTCATTACGATTTAGAAAATAGTAAAAAGTTATTATTTAAGTATTTGTTAAAAACATATTACGATTTAAAAAAAACTCCACGACGTAATGCCGTGGAGAAAAAGGAGTATGTTATATAGCAAAATCAGTTAGTCAAAGGACGCTAACATTGATTTTTTAGAAGAAGAGACATGTGTAACATATCTCGGAGTTTTAATTATCAGGTTATGTTTAGGATAATAAACGATAATTCTTAAATAATAGTCACGAAAGTAGTTAAAAAAGACTAGCGATTTATTTAAAAAAAGCTAAAGCTAACGTTGGCCATCCCATTCTGCTTTGAATTCACTCAAAAAATCAAGCATGACTTGATGACGGTGAGCAGCTAATTTGCGTGCGGCTGAAGTGTTTAATTTATTTTTGAGTAAGAGAAGTTTTTCATAGAAATGATTGATGATCGTTTCGTTATCTAAATTGCGATATTCTTCTTTACTCATGTTTTGGCGTGGCTTCATTGTCGGATCATAGATTTTTTCATGATGTGCTCCACCAAAATAAATGGCACGTGTGATACCAATTGCACCAATTGCATCAAGCCAATCGGCGTCTTGGACGATTTGTCCTTCTATAGATAAATTAACTTCTTGTTCTAGTGAATGGGCAAACGACATGTGTGTGATGATGTCTTCGATGGCTGTGATTTGTGTAGTGTCTAAATCAAGCGCAACCAAGAATTCTTTGAGTTTTGCCAGTTGCGTGGCTGGATTTGCAAATAATTTATCATCGATTACATCGTGTAAATAAGCGGCACTCAAAGCGATGAAAAGATCAAAATCACATTCCTGATGTAACTTTTCAACTAAAGAAGCCACACGTTTAAGATGCGCCAAGTCATGACCGGTTTTATCGTTTGCTAGTGCAGCAGAAGCGTAAGAAATAATTTGAGTTAATTGTTGTTCTTGTTTAGTCATTAATAAAACACCTCTTAAAATGTGAAATTAATCACTAATATATAATTATTTTAGAAATAAAAAAACTCCACAGTCGGGAAACCGTGGAGAAAAAGGAATATATAACCAATCGGATTAGGGGGATCCGATTGATCGGGTTCACTTACTGTTTAGGGGGGAGTAAATGAAAAGTTTGTTTGTTGTTATTAGGTATAATTGTAATATAATCTAAAATTGTGAAGAAATTGTGAAGAAATATTGAAAAAATATATACTGAGCAAAGTTGTGCGTGCAAAACCTTAAATGTTGGCATTTGTTGCTTATTTTTTTTCTAAAATTTCTTTAGCAAAGGTAATCATCTTGTCTAAAATATAGGGCGTGTAAAAAGAATCGTCCATATTTTGACTTTCTGGTAGGTGGTAAAAAAGTACTTCATGTCCACTTGCTGTAAGCTTAGCGATGCAGTCTTGTTTTGGATCATCACAGCTGACGATAAAACAAGGAGCTTGCTTAAATCTATTGTCGGCCCACAATAGGTTTTCAAGCTGAATTGGTGCACTCATGATCACTCCACGATAACGTAAAGGCAAGACCCGACAATCCTGGGTATGATAAGCTTGTTGCCGCATCGTTACTAAGGCTTGATGTGCAAGCCATGCACTTTGCCGTATTCCCCAGATTAAGTAACGATTGGTATCTAAGTTGAAACGATAAGCATGCAATAATAAGTGGCGCGTTGCTTGATGAATTAAGGCGATTTGCTTTTTTTGACTTAAAGTTGGCTCGATTTTGACTAATCCAAGTGCTAAATTATTTTGTGCCAGTGTACATAATGCTTGCAAAGGCCAACTGGTTGGTTGAGATTGCAAACAGATAATAAAGCTAAAAGGCTTTTCATTTACCTGAGGTGGCAAGATGAGTTCAATATCATTGTTGGGTTCAAAAGCCAGTGTTTGTAAGTGAGGCTGCTGGTTGGTAGTCGGTTCGTGTGAAGTGATAATTTCAATACTCATGATAAGTTCCTTTCATATAATCTTTGTTGAGAATAATGTAGCTGAAATTATTTGAAAATGCAAACAAAAACTTATAAAAAATCTGGGACTTAACTTGTATTTCACGGCTAAATAAATTACACTTGTATTGTGCGTGAAACACTGAATAATTTACTTGTGTTTCACAATAATTTGGCAGTGAAGGGGATAACCATGACACCAGAAGAATTTCAACGCTTTTTTGCCCAACAAGGAATCGAGTTAAGTGCCCAACAAATGCAACAGTTTGCGCAATACTATGAATTTTTAGTGGCGGAAAATGAAAAGATGAACCTAACGGCGATTACGCAAGAACAAGAAGTTTATTTGAAGCATTTTTGTGATTCGTTATTGCCTGCTTTGTTTGTTGCGGATTTGCGCACCAAACCGCTGCGCTTGTGTGATGTGGGAGCTGGTGCGGGTTTTCCGTCTTTACCATTAAAAATTGCTTTTCCACAACTTGAGGTTACCATCATCGATTCGCTTAATAAGCGGATTGGCTTTTTAGAGCGGTTAGCCGTTAAATTGGGCTTAGAAAATGTACATTTTATACATGCCAGAGCCGAAGAATTTGGTGGTAAAAAGAGTCCAGCACGACAAAGCTTTGATGTAGTGACCGCACGTGCCGTTGCACGGATGAGTGTTTTAGCAGAATTATGTGTACCTTTAGTTAAATTAGACGGACAATTCATCGCACTTAAGGCGGCTAAGACAAGCGAAGAGTTAAGCCAAGCCAAGCGAGCTTTAGCGCTTTTAGGGGCTAAACTTACAGCTGATTATGAAACAACTTTACCGCAAGTAAACGATGAACGTCATATCTTGGTGTTTAGCAAGACTAAACAAACACCGGCTAAATACCCACGTAAAGCCGGTACGCCAGCTAAGCAACCGTTGGGTGAATAAATGTAAACTCGAAACTGAAAGAATCAAAGCATGGACATTTCGAGAACAGTCAAAATCTTAAGAAAGGTGGGGTTATCTTTCTTTAATACATTTCCATGCGGATAACAAACGACGCAGATGCCATTTTCATTTTTCTTTAAAGATCATAATAAAAAAGACGCCACAAACGATGCCACCAGGGTTCAAGAAATACCATTGAGTCAAATCGTAGCCAATCGGTTTCAACCGCGTAAAGTTTTTAGCAAAGAAAGCATCCAAGAACTAGCAGCTACAATTCAAGAACATGGCTTGTTACAGCCGGTAGTTTTACGTGAATATGAACCACAAAAATATGAAATCATCGCAGGTGAACGCCGTTTTCGGGCAGTTAGCTCATTAAATTGGCAGACGATTCCAGCTTTAGTTAAAGAGATGGACGATAAAGCTTCAGCATCGATGGCTATTATCGAAAATTTGCACCGTGAAGGCTTAACGGCAATTGAGGAAGCACAGGCTTATCAACGCTTGATGGAATTAAATCAAATGACGCAAACAAACCTGGCTCAAGCAATCGGAAAGAGTCAATCGTTTGTTGCCAATAAGATGCGTTTATTAAAATTAGCACCAGGTGTACAACGAGAAATCATGAATCGTAATGTCAGTGAACGGCACGGCCGTTGTATGGTCAGTCTAAGTGCTGAACAACAAGTGCAAGTGTTAAAAGAGATTTTAGCTAAACACATGTCGGTCAAAGAAACAGAAGCTTTTATCAAGCAGTTACAAAAACCAAGTGTCCCTAAAAAAGTTAAAAAGGTCAACACTAAGGCAGTAGCACGCAACAGCAAGTTAGCCGTCAATACGATCAAAGAATCACTCAAGATGATTGAAAAGACTGGTATTGAAGTTAAAGCCAGTGAAGAAGACATCGAAGGTTATCATCGCATCATTATCGATATTGCGACTGACAATAAAAACTAAACGGAGGAGCAACAATGGGAGTAATTATTGCGTTAGCGAATCAAAAAGGCGGCGTAGGCAAGACTACGACCAGCGTGAATTTAGGTGCTTGTTTGGCACAGTTAGGCCAAAAAGTGTTGTTGATTGATATCGATGCTCAAGGCAATGCAACAAGTGGCTTAGGTATAAAAAAGCCAGAGATAAAAGAAGATATTTATGACGTTTTAGTCAATGATGTTGCGTTAGAAGACGTCATTAAACATACGCAAAGAAAAGGTTTAGATGTGGCTCCAGCAACGATTCAACTTTCGGGAGCAGAAATCGAATTGACTTCACAAATGGCACGTGAAAAACGGCTAGCCAGTGCAGTTTTACCGCTAAAAGATCAATACGATTTTATCTTGATTGACTGCCCTCCTTCCTTAGGTTTATTGACAATCAACGCCTTTACGACATGTGATTCAATCTTGATGCCAGTCCAAACCGAATACTATGCTTTGGAAGGCTTAAGCCAGTTGATGAACACGATTAAATTGGTGCAAAAACACTTCAATCCAAACCTCAAGATCGAAGGTGTCTTAATGACAATGTATGATTCACGGACTAATTTGGGAAATCAAGTCGTACAAGAAGTTAAAAACTACTTTAAAGACAAGGTTTATCAAACCATCATTCCAAGAAACGTTCGCTTATCAGAAGCTCCAAGCCATGGTTTGGCAATCATTGATTATGATCCAAACTCACGTGGAGCAAAGGAATATATGGCATTAGCCAAGGAGGTTTTGGCAGCAAATGGCAAATAAAAAAAGCAATGCACGTGGCTTAGGACGCGGTATCGAAGCGTTATTTGAAGAAATTGCGCAAGAAAATAATGGTCAAAAAGAAGAAGTCATCGAACTTGAATTAAGCCAAATTCGTCCTAATCCATATCAACCACGTAAGATTTTTGATGAAGATGCCTTAAAAGAATTGGCAGCCTCTATCTCTAAAAATGGTGTCTTTCAACCGATTATCGTGCGTAAGTCAAGCGTTCAAGGATATGATATCATTGCAGGTGAACGCCGTTATCGTGCGTCACAATTGGCTAATAAAGAAGTGATTCCCGCTATCGTACGCGAGTTAGACGAAGAAGCGATGATGGAAATTGCTGTTTTGGAAAACTTACAACGTGAAGATTTGACACCGTTAGAAGAAGCTCAAGCGTATAGCCAATTAATGGAAAACTTGCATCTGACTCAAGCGCAAGTCTCAGAGCGTTTAGGTAAATCCCGGCCATACGTTGCTAACTGTGTGCGCTTATTAGGTTTACCTGCGCAAGTCAAGCAGATGATTCAAGAAAAGACGCTTTCGATGGGGCAAGCACGTACTTTACTGTCGCTTAAAGATAAGAAAAAAATCATCGAAGTGGCTAAAAAAACCGTTAAAGAAAATCTTACCGTGCGTCAGTTAGAACAATTAGTGGCTAAGTTAAACGAACAAACAAAAAAACCACTGAAAAAAGAAAAACCGCAATCACCTTACTTTAAGCAAAGTGAACAGCTTTTAGGTGAAAAATTTGGTACGAAGGTTGCCATTAAAAATAACACTAGCGGTAAAGGCAAGATTGAAATCGATTATCTATCCTTAGACGATTTAAATCGCATTTTAGAGATTTTAAATATCAGTTTGGATTGAAATAATACGACAAGGTGATGACATTGTACGAATTACATGATATTGTTGAAATGAAGAAACCTCATCCATGCGGTGCAAATCGTTGGGAAATTATCCGCATGGGGATGGACATCAAAATTCGCTGTACACAGTGTAATCGTTTGATTATGCTACCACGCCGTGAATTTGAAAGAAGATTTAAAAAGGTTTTGCAAAAAGCAAACCAAACTAACTAAGAAAGAGTGAATTTACATTATGGCACTAACAGCAGGGATTGTTGGGTTACCAAACGTTGGTAAGTCAACCTTGTTTAATGCAATTACTAAGGCAGGCGCAGAAATGGCAAACTATCCATTTGCGACGATTGATCCAAATGTCGGGATGGTTGAAGTTCCTGATAGCCGTTTAGCACGAATCGACGAAATGATTCCGGCTAAAAAAATTGTCCACACAACCTTTGAATTTACCGATATTGCAGGGATCGTTAAAGGCGCTAGCAAAGGTGAAGGACTTGGAAACAAGTTTTTAGAAAATATCCGTCAAGTTGATGCAATTGTACATGTTGTACGTGCATTTGAAGACGAAAATATCACCCACGTGGCAAACAAAGTCGCACCACTTGAAGATATCGATACGATTAACCTCGAGTTGGTTTTAGCTGACTTGGAATCTGTCAATAAGCGTTATACCCGTGTTGAAAAGATGGCACGTAGCAAGGATAAAAATGCAGTTGCTGAATTTGCAGTATTACAAAAGATTAAGCCTGTTTTAGAAGATGGTAAAGCTGTACGTAGTCTTGAATTTAGTCCTGAAGAACAAAAGATTGTTAAAGGTTTGTTCTTGTTGACGACTAAACCTGTTTTATACGTGGCTAACATTGCCGAAGAAGATATGGCTGATCCAGATAGTTGCAAATACTATCAACAAATCAAAGATTTTGCTGCAAGCGAAGGTGCTCAAGCACTAGCTGTATGTGCACGTACTGAAGAAGAAATCGCTCAATTAGACGACGATGAAAAACAAGAATTCTTAGAAGCAGAAGGCGTTAGTGAATCTGGCTTAGATCGTTTGATTCGAGCTTCGTATAAATTGCTAGGGCTAGCAACCTTCTTTACTGCTGGTGGTAAAGAAACACGTGCTTGGACCTTCAAACAAGGCATGAAAGCCCCCCAAGTAGCTGGCGTTATTCACTCTGACTTTGAACGTGGCTTTATTCGTGCTGAAACAGTTTCGTTTGCCGATTTAGACAAATATGGCAGCATGCAAGCCGTTAAAGAAGCTGGGCGTTTGCGCTTGGAAGGTAAGGAATACGAAGTACAAGATGGTGACATCATTGAATTTAGATTCAATGTCTAATAAGAGTAGGAGGACTCAAGATTGGCTGAAGAAACAAAGCAACAAGAAGTAGAAGTACAAAACGAAGAAGTTCAACAAGTTGAAGTGACTGTTCGTGATGGTGAGTATGCAGGTTTAACTAAGAAAAACGAAGAGTACATGTTTCGTTTAAACAAGCTTTTAGAAGAAAAAGGCTACGATTTAGACAAGAAACAAGCAATTCTTGAAACAACCTACAAGGAATTAAAAGAAAAGCAACGTCAGGGGATAACTGCTGTTAAATTATTTGGAACCGTGACAGAATATGCCCAAGAAATTGTTTCAGGACGTAAAAAAGGTGAAGAACCTCCACGTGAACCAATCAAGTTTTGGAAACTAGCGGTCGATAACATCTTGATTATTTTCATGATGTTTTGTGTCTTGTATGGCGTTTTGGGCTTCTTTGGAAACGAAAAGGATCAACAAAACAATGGCTGGTTAACCTTGTTTGTCACATCAATCATCGTTGGTTTAGGCTTGGCCTTCTTCTATAAGATGATGGATCCACAAAAGATGAAAGAAGCTAAAAATAAATGGTTGCGCGGTCTAGGAATTACGGCTTTGATGGTGGTTGTTTGGTTGTTGGCATTTGGTTTGATTCCATTTATCCCACAAAGCATTAATGTACCATTAAATCCAATTATTTATGCGATTTTAGCAGTGGCTGCATTTTTTGTACGCAACTATCTCAAAAAGAAATACAATTTCCAACGAATTGGTTATTAAAAAAAGATGTTTCATCCAAATGGGTGAGACATCTTTTTGTATATTGTAAATGTGCACAAAGAAGATAAATTAATTTGTAAGTTTTGCCGATGAAGAAAGAAAACGCTTGCGTTAAAATGAAAACGCAATTAAGAAATTTAATGAATAGGTGAAAAATATGGTTGAAATTAGTTTAGATCACATTTATAAAAAATACGAAAATGCGGAAAACTATTCTGTAACAGATTTTAATTTACACATTAAAGACTGCGAATTCATCGTTTTTGTTGGTCCTTCCGGTTGTGGGAAGTCAACAACATTGCGTATGATTGCCGGATTAGAAGAAATTACAGAAGGTGAATTCAAGATTGACGGCAAGGTTGTTAACGATGAAGCACCTAAAGATCGTAACATTGCGATGGTTTTCCAAAACTATGCGCTTTATCCACATATGACAATTTATGATAACATGGCCTTTGGTTTGAAGTTACGTAAATATTCTAAAGAAGAAATCGACAAACGTGTGCAACGTGCTGCTGATATCTTAGGCTTAAAAGAATACTTAGATCGCAAGCCAGCAGCTTTGTCTGGTGGGCAACAACAACGTGTTGCTTTAGGACGTGCGATTGTGCGTGATGCACCAATCTTTTTGATGGACGAACCATTATCTAACTTGGATGCTAAGTTACGTGTTTCGATGCGTGCTGAAATTGCTAAGTTGCACCAAGAATTAAAGACAACTACTATTTATGTTACACACGATCAAACTGAAGCGATGACAATGGCTGATCGTATCGTTGTTATGCGTGATGGTAAGATCCAACAAGTTGGTACACCACAAGAAGTTTATGATAATCCAGCTAATGTCTTTGTTGGTGGCTTTATCGGTTCACCAGCGATGAACTTCTTTAAAGTTAGCCTTAAAGGCGATACGATTATCGACAAAGATGGCGACTTCAGCTTGAAAGTGCCGGAAGGTTGTTTGAAAGTTTTACGCGAAAAAGGTTATGAAAACAAAGAATTGATCTTTGGTATTCGTCCAGAAGATATTCATACCGAACCAGCCTTCTTAGAAACCTTCCCAGATGCGGTGGTTGAAGCAACCGTGGTCGTTTCCGAACTTTTAGGGGCTGAATCGCAACTTTATAACAAAGTAGGCAAAACTGAATTCATTTCTAAAGTTGATGCACGTGACTTTGTGAAACCAGGTTCCGTACTCAAGATGGGCTTTGATTTGAATAAGGCACACTTCTTTGATTCAGAAACTGAACTTTCTGTTTACTAAAATTGTTAAATAGCTTAATTTTACTCACGATTTTTAGTACTAATCAGTCGTGGGTTTCTTTAAGGAATTTGGGCTTAAGAGAAATTTAGAGAATTTTAGACAAAATTAAAAAAGGTAGGATTAAGATAATGAAACTTTCTAAATTATTGACCTGCACGTTAGTTTTAGGAGCACTAGCAACAACTTTAAGCGCTTGTTCCAGTAAAGATCAAACTGATAAGATTACCTTTAAGACGACACAAGAAAGCACGTCAAATAAGGCAATGGATAAGCATCCTGAATCATCTTATTGGTTCCCTAAACAACTTTTGAAATGGGATTTTAACAAAGATCCTGATGCTAAATATAACGTGAGTTCGGTTCTGTTAGCCAAGCGTGTTGCTAAAAAAGAATTGCTGCCAGTCAACAAGACACAAGATAAAAAGATGAATGTGGTGGCCTTATCCATCATCAATAGCAGTACTAGTGGTAATGCACCACATGGGATCAATACGTTTGATGTTAATACATTTTCATACTGGCAATACATCGATAAGTTAGTTTATTGGGGTGGCTCGGCTGGTGAAGGAATTATCGTGCCACCAAGTCCAGATGTGATCGACGCAGCCCATAAAAATGGTGTACCTGTTTTAGGGACAATCTTTTTCCCACAAGAAGTCAGTGGCGGTAAGATTGAATGGCTCAACCAATTCTTGCAAAAAGATACTAAAGGTAATTTCCCTATTGTCGATAAGTTAATTGAAGTTGCCGACAAATATGGTTTTGATGGTTGGTTTATCAACCAAGAAACAGATACGAGTGTAACAAGCTTTGATGATGCCAAAGAAGGTAAAGAAGCTAAGCAAACAAACGATGGATTGACCAAAAAACATGCCGATTTGATGCGAGAATTAATCGCTCAATACAAAAAGAAGGCTAAGGATTCTGAAATCATGTGGTATGACTCAATGACTAGTGATGGTAAGATGGACTGGCAAAACGCCTTGACCGATCAAAACCAAGACTTTTTAGTCGATGCTAATATGAATCCTGTTTCTGATAGCATGTTTATGAACTTCTGGTGGAATACTAAGAAATTAGCCGATCAAGATTTGCTTAAAAAATCAAACGAAAAAGCTAAACAATTAGGAATTAATCCATACGATCTTTATGCCGGAATTGATGTGCAAGCAGATGGCTACATGACACCGGTAAGATGGAATCTTTTTGCAGATAAAAACGGTAAACCATATACCTCATTAGGATTATATGCACCAAACTGGACATATACTTCTTCAAGCACACAAGATGAGTTTGAATCCAAGGAAAATTCATTTTGGGTAAATTCAAAGGGTGACCCAACTAAAGGGGTAATTCCAAAAGACACCAGTTGGGCTGGGGTATCAACCTTTGAAGTTGAACAAACCGCTTTGACGAAGTTACCATTTGTTACAAACTTTAGTATGGGTAATGGTTATAGCTACTTCATTAAAGGCAAGAAAGTTTCCGAAATGGACTGGAATAACCGTAGTTTGCAAGATATTTTGCCAACATATCGGTGGATTTTTGAAAACCAAGATAATAAAAATAGCCTAGAAGCCTCAATGGATTACACTACTGCTTATAATGGTGGTAATTCCTTGAAACTTCGCGGTGAAATGTTTGTAGATAAGACAACGACAATGAAACTTTATTCTAGTCGTTTCAAGATGCCAAAAGATACAGTCTTTACCACAACAGCTAAGGCTAGTTCACCAACACAACTCGATTTAATTTTAGATTATAGTGATGGCACAAGCCAAACATTTAAAGGTGACCAAAAAGTCAAAAAAGGTTGGACAACGGTCAATTATGATGTGAAGAAAGCTGAAGGCAAGACGGTAACGGCAATTTCTTATAAATTTAAGACAGCTAAAGATGATAGTCTTTACGAATTAAACTTTGGGCAAATCTCTGCTACAGATAAACCTACAAATAACAAGATCAGTGTATCTGATTTGAAAGTTGACAGTAAATCATTTGATGAAGACGAAGGCACGACAGCTGGTGTTTGCTTGAGTTGGAAAGCTAGCGATACCGCTAATTTAGCAGCCTATGAAATTTATCGTGTCAACAAAGACGGTAGCTATTCATTTGTAGGAGCAACTCCTGCTAAGACACACTATCTAAATGCATTAGATCGTAACGGTGAAGACCAAACTAAATTTGTGGTTGTACCAGTTGATATTTATGGAAATCGTGGCAAAGCATCGGATGAAGCAACTCTTACTTGGCCAGATAACAAGATGCCAAAAGCTGACTTTACAGCTTCACAAACATTGATTGCTCCAGGCCAAGAAGTAACCTTCAAGAGTAAGGTATCTGCCAATACTAAGAAGGTTAAATGGGAATTTGAAGGTGCTAAAACTAAGACAAGTACAGCCAAAAATCCAACAGTTAAGTACACTAAACCGGGCACATATACGGTTAAATTAACAGCTGAAAACAGTCATGGTAAGACACCACTTGTGATGAAAGGCTTGATTACGGTAACACCTAAACTTACAGGTGATTTAAGCTTGCTTTCACAAGGAGCAACAGCTACAGCTTCTGGCTTTACCAATGATTCTGAAGCACCACAATTTGCTATCGATGGTGATTTGTCAACTAAATGGTGTGCAACTGGTAATCCACCACATGAAATCACATTGGATTTAGGTGCAGTTAAGACAATCAGTGAAGTTAAATTGGCACACGCTCAAGCTGGGGGCGAAAATGCCGATATGAACACCAAAGCTTACACGATTGAAATCAGTACAAACGGTAAAGATTTCACAAAAGTCGCACGAACAAGCAATAACATGGCTAAAGAAAGCGATAATACCTTTGCACCAACGCAAGGACGCTATGTCAAGTTAGTAGTAGATAAGCCAACCCAAGGCTCAGACACTGCGGTTCGTATCTACGAAATGCAAGTTTATGGCTTAAACGAAGCATTGAAATAATATAAAAAAGACCTCTACTTGAAGTGCCTTACAATTGTTAGATAAAGTCTAGCGATTGTGAGGTGCTTTTTTCGTATGACTAAATATACTCAAAAATT
>CAJLBJ010000009.1 GCA_905204935.1 uncultured Lactobacillus sp. | reverse complement strand
AAATCCCCAAAAAAACGAACCAAAAATAGACATAATAGAAAAATAGCTGATCAAACTTCATTTTTAGAAATTCAATCAGCTATTTTTATGTCCAGACTGGTACTTTTTTCCCAGCCCCTTTAAAACTAGATTATATAAAAATTATTTTTACCATGCTTTTTAGCATAATACATTGCCTCATCGGCTTTTTGGTATAAGCTATCTATATCATCGAATTGAGGTATGATATAAGCTGCTCCAATACTAACTGTTAAATTAACATTATGATATTTTGCAAATAATTTTTCATTGACAACCTTTAAAAAATTAGTCAATTTCTTTTCTAATAGTTGTTTTTCGATGGCATGCGTCAAAACAACCACGAATTCATCGCCACCTAATCTGACCTTAACGGCATCATTCCCAAATTGAGCACGCAAAATATCGGCAAATTCTTTTAGTAAAATGTCGCCTTGTAAGTGTCCAAATTGGTCATTAATTTCCTTGAAATTGTCCATATCCATAAATAAGATAATTCCTTGAGGATCTTTTTGTTTAATAATATTAGTAAGCTTTTTGATTAGCATCTTACGGTTATATAATTTAGTCAACGAATCCAAATAATTTTTATTTTGTGCCTTTTGTAAGGTTGCTTTTAAATTTTCTTTAATATTTTGCTCTTCAGTAACATCTTCAAAAAAAGTATACGATATCTGTTTTGAATAAGTATGATGTCCTAACAAAGTTTTACCATCAACAGTTTTAAAAATGCTGCTATTTTCGATTTTTGCATTTTCATCTGGTAATTCATTTAAGCGTTGTCCCTCTTTTTTCAATTGTTCTTTAAGTTTCACAACACATTCTTCTTCGCTTATACCTAGCAAGTTAGGTAAATTTTTAGAATAATATAGTTGATTAAGTTCGCGATAATACTCATACGCACCAAAGTTATCACCTAAAAGCGAAACTACACTAGATAAATGTTCATTTTTAGTTCCAATTACATTAATTAACTTGCTCAAATTTTGAGCCAGGCCATTTAATTCAGGTGTATGATAGTTAGAAAATTTCACGTTGTAACCTTGACAAAAACGTTTCGTCAAGAAATTTAAAGATTCAATATCTTTTAAAACCAACCGATCCATCATAAAGTAAACCACTAATAATGCAACCAATAACAAAATTAGCATGAAAAAAATAACATTGCCTAATTGTCCCAAGATTTTTTGCTCGATTTTATTTAGCTGTGATGTATATACAAAATATTTATCGGCATATTTTTTTGCTACCATCAACACCTTTTTTTGATTAAATTCAACAATAATCGGATTTTTGGTTGCCTTTTTGACCTGTTTTAATCGATTGTCAATATTTACTTTTTGTGTATTATTCCAAGAAAGTGCTAACAGCTTATTGTTTTCATTTAACACAAACAATGTACGGCTAGCCTGTGTGGGAATTGCTTTGGTCAACTGTTTTAAAGTTGCTTGCCGTTGATAGCTTTGCCATTCACTATAAGGGATTTGCAGCTGCATGCTAGTTGTAGCACTCAATTTGCACACTAAATAAATAGTCTTTTGTTTTGTTACAGGATCTTTACCATTCAAATCTAGTATATATTTTTTAGCTGCATTATTCATTAATTGCCTAAGTTCACCTATTTGTAGCAATTTCAACCCAATATTTTGCGGTTGACTACTTTGTACAACAACTGCATGCTCATTTAAGATATTAATTATCTGTATTCCTAAAAAATTTAAAATTTCTTGCCATTGATTGGTATTTAATTGGGCTAAATTCTTTTCATTTGTAATTATTTGGGCTATCTGTACCCGTTTAAAATAATCTTTTGCAAATAAATTACGTGCTTGTTTTTGATATTTTTCAAGCATCTGATAATTTTGAATTGACTGCTTAACTGTCACTTCTAGATTTTTAATTTCTGCATGAAACTCCGTATTGCGTAAATAAGTACTAAAAAATACTTGTAAGCAAATTATCAAAAGTCCCATAATAAGTGTCAATCTTACTAAGATTTTCTTTCGCATTTTGCCACCTTATTTCACACTTCTCAACTTTTTATGTTTAATAATCCAAGAAAAAAGTACTCTAAACATCCGATGTTTTTTAATCGGTTGAACAATTTGAGTTGATTTTTGTGCATAAGTCTGTGTAATCAAATAACTATATTGTTGCTTAGTTACAGTAGTAAATTTACAACCTATATAGACATCTTTTTGTTGTTCAGTAATTGTTATTCTTTGTGTTTCAAAAGCAATTTTTTGATCATCTATTAATAGCCATCCACTTAATTTTTGCTGCTTAGTACTATAATTTATTAATTTTATATATGCGCCGTATTCACTTAAATCAACAACAAAAGCTTTAATTAGTTGTTGATTATCAAGTTGAACCTTGGCTTTTTTTTGGACTACAAATCTTTCAGCTTTACGGTAACGTGGACGTTCCATACACATAAACAAAGCCAATGTAATACTAAATAAATTATAGATTGCCCAAAAAATATTAAGATAGATACTATTTTCCTCAATACTCGAAGGTAAACCTAATAAAATCAAAATAGCTTTTATTATTCCATATAATGACAATATCCATATTATAAATAACGGCCAAGCTAAACGCCAGTTATAGTACCAGTGTTTGGTATTTATCCCTTTGTTAGTAACCACAAACTTATCATGCTTTTTAAAAAATACTTCGGCTAAAATTGCCTTTGACATATGAACAGAAAGCGATGTTTCATATAAATTGTTCACAAATAATGACTGCTTACCTTTAGCAATCAAATCAAAAGAAAGATGTGACGCAATAAAAGTTGGACCCCAAAACCATACTAAAGTAGTAAATTCAACATTCATACACAAAACACCAAAGCATAAATAACAAACGGGAGCCAATATAAAAATTAATTTTTTTAAGCCATAAAACCAATATAAGATACCATCTATATAAAAAATACGCTGAATTAAACTTAGTCCTTTGATTTTTAAGGGATTCCATTTACGCAAAACCTGAATATTGCCACGTCCCCAGCGATCACGTTGACTTACCATGTCTGCAAAACTTTCTGGTTGCAATCCGCTTGCTAAATTTTCTGAAAGTGCATAAGCATGCCAACCTCTACTGTGCAATAACATACCTGTAGCCATATCTTCGGTAATTACACCAACACTAAAACCACCGATATCCTCTAACGCTTTACGTCTAAATAAAGCATTTGAGCCAATAAACATAACGGCATTAAAATAATCTTTATGTTGCTGAATATCGCGCATGAAAAAATCTTGATCAGAACCTAATTCTTCAGCAGCAAATAAGTTAAATTGATAAGGATCCTCATTATAAAAAGTTTGTGGTGCTTGAATAAAGGCTAGTTTAGGATTACTAAAATAACCAACCATACGCATGAGCATATCTTGTCTTGGAATCATATCCGCATCTAAAATCAAGATCAACTCACCATCTGTAATACTCAATGCATTATTTAAATTTCCTGCTTTAGCATGTTCATGAGTTTTGCGTGTGATATGTGTCGCTCCATATTCTGCACATATTTTTTTAACACTTAAGCGACTTCCATCATCACAAACATAAACATTAACCTTACTTTTATCCGGATAATCCAATAGTGTTGCTGCTACAAGCGTACGTTTCAAAATATCAATACTTTCATTATAAGTTGCAATATAAACATCAATACTTGGTAATTCAGATAAATCATCAACTGTTTTTAGCGGACGTTTAAAATCTTTAGAAAATAAAAAATAAAATACTGCCGAATTTGCAAATCCTAACCATTCAGCTGCTAATAACAATATCCCTACAATTAAACTTGCTATACTTGACGTTGGTAACGTATAAAACGTTCTCCAAATCAAGTAAATTCCTGTAGTAATAAGCATCACTAACATCAAACCTAGCTTCATAAAGCGATACTTATGTCCGCCAAAATATAAAATAAAAATCAAGCTAATTACAATTAACTCAAAATAAAAATATTTGTCCATTTTTAATAACAGTCCTTAAATTTTTTTCGTTATCTAATTGTAACTAACTTTTGCCATTTTTGATATTAACTTGCTTGGAATATTTAAATTCGTTTTGCGTCTATAAATTAAACTTATATTAAATAAAAAAAGGTTCTTATCAACGATTAAATATCGCTAACAAGAGCCTTTTTATTTACTATTTTATAGTTTCAAGAAGCGTCGCATCGAAATTCCTGCTCCTAATGCCCCGATTATCAAACCAATCAATGCCATTAACAAATCGATTTCAAACAAGAAAACATGTGGTGCAATTAAATGATAACTTGTGCCTCGCAAAGAATCTGAAAGAATCCCATAAGCCCAAATATACCCCACGTCAACAACGATTATGGGTAAAATTGCACCTAACAAACCAGTCCAAGCCCCTTCAAGAATAAAAGGCCAACGAATAAAGCTATTTGTAGCACCTACGAGTCGCATAATTTGAATTTCATCTTTACGTGAAAAAATCGCAATCCGAATTGTATTAGAAATTAAAAAGACAGCTACAAATAAAAGTAATAAACTAATCAAAATCCCCCAACGTTGAATGTTGGCAACAACTTTAAAGAGCTTCTTAGCAGATGCTCCGCCATATTTAGTATCATAAACATTGCGGAGTTTCTTAGCCTGCTTAGCAACTTTTAATGTCATCTCAGGAGAACTTGCTTGAACGACAAACACATCATAAAGTGGATTGTCGTCTCCCTTAAAGAGATTAAATTCTTTTCCATAAGTTCCAACAACATTTTCTAATTCTTGCTTACGACTAGAAAATTTGATATCTTCTACACCATCAATTTTGGCTAATTTCTTTTTCAATACCGCTTGTTGTTCTTTATTTGTTCCACGATCGATAACTACTCGAACCTGGACATCATTTTGAATATCATTTGCAACTTTATTGACGTTAAAGATAATCGACAACAATACACCAACTAACAACAACGTCACGGTTACCGCACCAATAGCGGCTATTGACATCCTTGTATTACGCTTTAAACTCTTTAAACTTTCGATCAAGTGGCGTTTAATTGTTTGTTTCTTCATCTTCATACAAACCTCCTTCTTGATCACGAACGATTTTACCACCAGAAATTTCTAAAACTCTATGACGGTACTCGTTAACAATATGGCTATTATGCGTCGCCATAACAATAGTCGTTCCTTGTTTATTGATTTTTTCTAAAATATCCATGATAATCTCAGCATTTTCAGGATCAAGATTTCCGGTTGGTTCATCGGCAATTAAAATCCCCGGACGATTTGCAATTGCACGTGCAATTGCAACACGTTGTTGTTCACCACCTGAAAGCTCATTAGGAAAGCTATTTTGTTTTTTGTCTAGTCCAACTAATTCCAATACATGGACTACACGTTTTTGAATCTCATCAGGAGATTTTTCGATAACTTCAAGTGCATAAGCTACGTTTTCAAAAACCGTCAAGCGTGGAAGCAACTTAAAGTCTTGAAAAACAATTCCAAGTTCTCTTCTGAAGTGTGGAATTTCATAATTTTTAATACTTTCCAAACAATATGCATTAACTTGAATATGACCAGAAGTAGGTTTTTCTTCGCGATACATCATCTTAATAAAAGTTGATTTTCCTGCTCCACTTGGTCCAACAACATAAACAAAATCACCCTGGTTAATTTTGACTGATAATCCATTAATTGCTGATACGTTATTAGGATATGTTTTATAAACATTTTTATATTCAATCACGATTTATGCCACGCCATATCATCTTACAATATGGCTTTTCCTTTCCAAAGTTTAATACTAACTTTATCGACAATGTTAATTATAGCAATTATTCCAACTATTAAGATTGCACTAACTTTACAAAATCGTTTCATTTCAGTGGCTTTTGTTGCAGTCGCTTTATTGTGGATTTTGTTTTTGTAACTTCCATTGCAAATAAGCATTAATAAAACCATCTAAATCGCCATCCATAACTGCTTGAACATTTCCTGTTTCAAAATTAGTACGATGATCTTTAACCATCGAATATGGATGGAAAACATACGAACGAATTTGTGAGCCCCAACCAATATCAAGTTGTTCACCTTGAATTGCAGCACGTTTCTTTTCTTGCTCTTCCATTTCAATTTGATATAACTTGGAACGTAACATACTTTCAGCTGTTGCTCTATTTTGAAATTGCGAACGTTGTGCTTGACTAGAAACAACTATTCCTGTTGGAATGTGAATCAATCTTACCGCAGATGAAGTTTTGTTAATATGCTGTCCTCCAGCACCACTCGCACGGAAAACCTCCATCTTAATATCTTCTGGTCTTAATTCAATTTCAACATCATCATCAAGTTCTGGCATTACATTGACTGAAGCAAATGAAGTATGCCGTCTTCCTGCTGAATCAAACGGTGAAATCCGCACTAGTCGATGTACTCCACGTTCACTGCGCAAATAACCATAAGCATTTAGGCCTTCAATCATTAAGGTCACACTTTTAATTCCCGCTTCATCACCTACTTGATAATCCAAAACATCCACTTTGAATCCATGTTGTTCAGCCCAACGTTGATACATGCGTAAAAGCATCGAACCCCAATCTTGTGACTCGGTTCCACCAGCACCAGGATGAATTTCTACAATAGCATTATCCTTATCATACTTTTCATTAAATAAAAGACTCATCTGATAAGCCTGTAACTTTTGGGATAACAAATCATATTGTTGAGCTAATTCTTCCATAATATTTGAGTCTTCTTGGGCCATTTCTAACAAAATTTCTAGCTCTTCAACCCCTTCACTTAATTGGTGAAAGTTTTCATATTTATTTTTTAATTCATTATTTTCATTAATTAATTTTTGTGCAGCTTGTTGATCATTCCAAAAATCAGGTTCAGCCATTTTTTGTTCGTTTTCTGCAATATTAGCTTCCAGACCTTCTAAGTCAAAGAGACCCCCTAAAGTCTGAAATTTTATCATTCATCTGTGTAATTTCGCGTTTGTAATCACTGTATTCCATGATAAACTATCTCCTTTAATAAAAACGGACCAAAGCTTTGGGCCCTAGTCCATTTTCAGACTTATTAACGTTTAATGTTTTGACGAATTTCAGCTTTCAAGAATAAACGTGAAACGTCATATTCAATATCACCAATCATTTGTTCAAACATTTGATAACCATCAGATTGATATTCAACCAATGGATTTAATTGCCCATAACCACGCAAACCAATCGATTGACGTAATTGATCCATCTCATCGATATGATCTGTCCAACGAGAGTCAACAACACGTAAAATAACAACTTTTTCAAATTCTAACATTTGACTAGCATCATAAAGTTGTTTTGTCTTCATTGCATAGTTGCTTTCTGCTCGTTGCATCAAGTAATCGATTAATTCTTGTTGGCTCTTACCTGTTAAATCACCGATAGTAATACTATCTTCATTAACCATAACAGCAATTGCAAAATCTAAGATTCCATTTAAATCCCATGCACTCTTATCGCCTTGTGTATGCATTTGCACGGTATGTTCTACCGTACGCTTAATCATAGACATGATAACATCTTTTAAGGAATTTTCTTCTAAAATAACTTGTTGACGTTGCTTGTAGATAACTTCACGTTGAGCACGCATAACATCATCGTATTGTAAAACTTGCTTACGTGTATCATAGTTATTACCTTCCACACGTTTTTGTGCAGATTCAACTTGACGTGAAATCATCTTAGATTGAATAACCGCATCTTCATCTGCAACTTTCATCTTTTCTAAAAACATCTTGATTCTTTCAGAACCAAAACGCAACATCAAATCATCTTCCAATGAAAGATAAAATTGTGTTACACCAGGATCACCTTGACGTCCTGAACGTCCACGTAACTGATTATCAATACGACGTGATTCATGACGTTCAGTCCCAATAACTGCTAAACCACCTAGTTCTTTAACACCAGGTCCTAATTTAATATCAGTACCACGACCAGCCATGTTAGTTGCAATCGTAACTGCCCCACGTTGACCAGCATTCATAATAATTTCTGCTTCACGTGCATGATTTTTAGCATTCAATACAGCATGTGCAATACCTGCTTGATCAAGTAAGTGAGATAACAATTCGGACGTTTCAACAGCTACAGTACCTACCAAGATTGGTTGGCCAGCTTGATGACGTGTCTTGATATCTTCAACTACTGCCATAAACTTACTCTTCAATGTTGGATAAAGTAAATCTGGACGATCATCACGAATTACAGGTCTATTAGTTGGCACGCTAATAACATCCATGTTGTAAATTTCACGAAATTCTTCTTGTTCGGTCTTAGCAGTACCGGTCATTCCTGCTAGCTTTTTATACATTCTAAAGAAGTTTTGATAAGTGATGTTAGCCATCGTCTTTGTTTCTTCTTCGATATCAACACGTTCTTTAGCTTCGATTGCTTGGTGCAAACCATCAGAATAACGACGTCCATCCATGATACGGCCAGTAAATTGATCAACGATTAAAACTTCGCCTTCTTGAACAACATAGTCTTTATCACGAATCATAATATAATTAGCACGTAATGCATTATCCAAATGATGATTTAATGCAGTGTTATCTGGATCATAGAGATTTTCTAATCCAAAGTATTGTTCTGCTTTTTGAATACCTTCTTCAGTTAAAGAAACAGTTTTAGATTCTAAATCAATCTTATAGTCCGCTTCGTTTGTTAATGTCTTGGCAAAACGGTCTGTACGAATATAAAGTGTTGTCGTTCCAGTCGCTTGGCCTGAAATAATCAATGGAGTTCTAGCTTCATCAATTAAAATAGAGTCAACTTCATCGACAATCACAAAATTCAATGGACGTTGCACCATGTCTTCTTTGTAGACAACCATGTTATCGCGTAAATAATCAAAACCTAGCTCACTGTTAGTCGAATAAGTAATATCGGCTGCATACGCTTCACGTTTTTCTTCAGGGCTCTTACTTGCAATGTTTAAACCTACACTCAGACCTAACCAATTATACAATTCACCCATCTCTGTTGCATCACGGTCTGCCAAATATTCATTAACCGTAACAACATGAACACCTTCACCTGCAAGAGCATTTAAATAAACTGGCATCGTTGCTGTCAAAGTTTTACCTTCACCAGTCTTCATTTCAGGAATATTACCTTCATGTAAGATGATTCCCCCAATGATTTGTACACGATATGGATACAAACCTAAAACACGACGCGCAGCTTCACGCGCTACTGCAAAGGCTTCAGGTAAAATATCATCTAAGGTTGCGCCATCTTGATAACGTTGCTTTAATTCTGGAGTTTTTGCTTGTAATTCTTCATCAGATAAGGACTCCATCGTACTTGCATACGCTTCAACCTTATCTGCGATTTTTCCTAAACGGTTGAGTTCGCGCTTATCACTTTCAACCCATTTTTTTAAGACATTCGCCATGTCATAATTCCTTTCTATGCTATCACAAAAATTAAACTTTAAATAATTACTAATTCTAGTATACCAAACTACATTTTATCATTATTTATTAAGAATTAAAACTATCTATAATAAGTTTTCTTTTTTTCTAACCACTATATTACCATAGCATATTAACACTATTACGTTTATATCAAAAATTAGTATTTTTTTTAGAATAAAAATGCTCGAACATTTTGTCCGAGCATTTTTATTAATCATTTCTTAATCTTCATCGCTTGCTTCAATCAAACCATAGCGTCCATCACGACGACGATAAACAATGTTAATCCCTTGAGTTTCAGCATCTTCATAAATAAAGAAATTATGTCCCAACATTTCCATTTGTAAGACAGCTTCTTCACTATCCATTGGTTTTAAAGCGACACTCTTAGTTCTAACAATTTCAATTTTATCGTCTTTTTTCTCTTCAACAGGAGCAATCTCTTCAGCTACAAAATCAAATGATTTATAACCTTTTTCACGAGATTTACGGTTCAATTTAGTTTTATGCTTTCTAATTTGACGTTCCAATTTATCGGTCACTAAATCGATGCTTGCATACATATCAGGCGAGGTTTCTTCTGCTCGCAATACCAGATATGGCAACGGAATTGTCACCTCCACCTTGGCATTTTTATCCGTGTAAACCTTTAAGTTTACATGAGCCGTTGAACTGGATGTATCAGTAAAATATTTTTCAAGCTTATAAAGCTTCTTTTCAACATATTCTCTGATTGCGCCAGTAACTTCGATATTTTCACCACGAACATTTATTTTTAACATGGTAAACCTCTCCTTTCACGACTAAATACAGTCGCAACTACACTTATATAGTTTGGTATTTTTTAATACCTTTTCTATACTTCTATTATAATAGAAAACGATTAAATTAACAAATATTTCCACCTAATTTCGACAATTTTTTCGATATATTAAAACGTGCTTTTTTATTTATTTTATATACTAAAAAACGCATAAAAGGTTGTTTTACAAAAAATAGCGTATTAAAAATCACACAAAAAAGTTTTATCCTAACCTTGTGAAGCGTTTACAAAAAAATTTTTTTAACGTGCTAAAGTAATTGATTTAATCATGCCTGCATTATGTTGTCTTAACAGATTTACTGCATGATATAACGTCCGTCCAGTAGTGTAAATATCATCTAGTAAAACAACATTTTGCTGCTTTAAATCAATTGGTCCTATATAAATAAAAGGTTGTTCAGTCAGCATTCGTTGCTTTCTTGTTTTATGTGATTGTTTCTTGCGCTCTTTTATCTCTTTAAATGCTACTAATTCTGTCAACTTAAAACCTTTACATAGTCCTATAACCTGATTAAATCCCCTCGTTTGATAGGTTTGTTTATCAACTGGTATTGGACAATATATATAATCTTTGGGATAATTTTGCAAAACAAAACGACTAAATTGCTCTTGAAAAACTAAGCGCCAACGATAATCTCCCATAAATTTATAGCGTTCAATATAATCTTTCATCATATTTTGGTTGTATACATACAAAGCTTTATTATTCAAGAGTTCGAGCCCCATTTTTTGCCAACGCTGACAATCCTTACATAAATCATTTGTTTCCTGCTTGCGACCACAGCCTGGACAACAACTCGTTATTTGTAACGATTCAAATTGCGCCAAGCATCGTGGACAAACATAAGTTGTCATAATTTTTTGCCATGAAAATAACCATCCAAAACTAAACTTATCAGTCAAATAGCGCCCACATAATAAACAATTAGCCATCACGCAACATCCTTTGTGCTTTTTGATTTAAGTACTTAATTTGCTTAATTGCTCCTTTAATAGTTTTAGTATATTCGTGACAAACAAAATACACATCACCTTTAGGTCGTTGTAAACTTCGCCCTGCCCGTCCAGCAATTTGAACCAAAGCAGATAGACTAAAGACTTCATCATCAGCTCCCAAAATTAAAATATTTA
Organism: uncultured Lactobacillus sp.; assembly: GCA_905204935.1. Classification (GTDB taxonomy): domain Bacteria; phylum Bacillota; class Bacilli; order Lactobacillales; family Lactobacillaceae; genus Ligilactobacillus. The sequence goes on along the minus strand of CAJLBJ010000009.1, from coordinate 50,500 downwards.
AGCGTGCAAAAGTTACCCCACGCTCTAAAATCGTAGTCGTAACCAAATATTGAAACTCACCTTGCCGCATCGCCAAGACTTTTTCAATTCGTTGTTCATCATTAGCATAGACCGTTTGCCCCTTTAGTGTTGGAAATAAATTTTGCATTGCTTCAAATACAGGTTGTAGTAAAGAAATGCGTGGCACAAAAAGTAAAAATGGTTCTCGGCGTTTAATCCAGTTGGCTAAAATTTTATCTAAATGTGCTAATTTATGCTTACCTTGTAACTTTTCTTGCCAATTAGGGCGCAATAATACTTTGGCTTGTGGTAATGGATGCGTATGAAAACGCATCGGTAAATAACTAACGCTAAACTCATGACGCTTGATTTTAGCTTGTAAATCTTTATCTGGTGTAGCTGTTAAATATAGCAAGGCTCCATCTACTTTTAATGCTTGCTTGGCTGCATATTCTAATTGTCGATTATGCACGAAAGGAAATGCATCAACCTCATCAATGATTAAAAGATCAAAGGCATGATAAAAACGTAAAAGCTGATGCGTCGTAGAAATAACTAATTGGGTGTAGCGATAGCTTTGATTAGCTGAACCATGTAATAACTGAATGTCTGTCCTTCCAAAAGCTTGTTGTAATCTGGGATAAAGTTCGTTACATACATCAACTCTAGGCGAAGCTAGACATATTCTTTTTTGTTCTTGCAAATTTTGTGCTAGCAATTCAAACAACATCTCGGTTTTTCCTGCACCAGTAACTGCCCAAAGTAAATGTTTATGGCCACTAATAACGTATTTTTTAAGTTCATTTGAACATTGTTGTTGATACTTGGATAACTTACCTTGCCAAGTTAACACTTCTGAGTTTTCCTTAACAAAAGCGTTAGGTTCATCTACACCGACTAAATAATCAAGTGTACTCATGCGATCTAATAAAATACAACTTGGACAATAATACTGATTATCAGGCAAATAAGCTACTTGCTTAGGCGTTACTTGACCACAACGTAAACAGCGAATCGTTTTTTTCTCTACTTTAATCATGCGATATTTTCGTATCTGTTGATTAACTAACAATTCTTTAGGAACTTGGCTTGCTGGAATACGCCGTCCATATAATTCAGAAAGTTCCATGCTATCTACCTCCTACTTTAAATACGTAAAAAAGCACATCTTTTTTCAATTTATGGTAGAATTTATCATGAAACTAAAGAAAGGAAAAACAAAATGTCTGATCTATACTTAACGATTAAAGATACAGGAACACATGAAATTGTCATTAAAAAATCGCAGTTTATTTGTAATGTTGCGCGCACTACAACTAAAGAAGAAGCTGAAACATTCATTGAAAAAATCAAAACCCTTCACCGCCAAGCTACACACAATTGTTTTGCATATGTGATTGGACCAAACAATCAAATTAAACGTCAAAGTGATAATGGCGAACCTTCTGGTACAGCTGGCGTCCCTATTTTAGATGTTTTAGAAAAGATGCAACTTCATGATACAACAGTTGTTGTAACCCGTTATTTTGGTGGTATCAAACTAGGAACTGGTGGTTTGATTCGTGCCTACAGTAAGGCAGCTTCAGAGGCAATTAGACACACGGGAATTGTCAAAAAAGTCTTGCAACGCGAGTTAAATTTAAGCCTAAACTATCCTAATCTTGGTAAACTGCAAAACTTCTTAGAAAACAAACAAATTCCTATTACTGACACTATTTATACCGAAAATGTAACAGTTTGTCTTGCGCTTGATAACGATGAAATTGAAACATTTTGTGCTCAAATCACCGAACTTTTCAATGCTCAAATCGATATCACCATTGGAAAAGAAAAATTTCATGAAATTGAAGTCAAACTTTAATTTAGCCCTATCTTACAGGGCTTTTTTTGTATAAAAAAGGCTGAATATGACATGTACCCTCTTTACTGGATATCCAGCAAAGAGGGTACATATCAATACTCAGTCTTTATGTCTTTTATTTTTATATTCATCACTCAAAGATCCGACAGTCAAACGTCTAATCAAGTTTAATAAAGGCCGCCGATCTTTGCCGACTAGGCCGATTACTTCAACAAAAATTTCTAGTCCAAACAAGGTCGCAATCGTCAATAAAACAGATCCCCAAAAGCTAGATAGTGGGTAAAGTAACGCAATAAATGAAAAAATCAATGCAATTCCATAAATCACTAATACTGTTTGCCGATGTGATAGCCCCATTTGCAACAAGCGATGATGTAAATGATGCTTATCTGGTTGAGAAATTGGTTGTTTGTTTAACAGACGCCGTAAAATCGCATATAAAGTATCCGTTATTGGTACCCCCAAGATTACAACAGGAATAATAATCGTAATAAACGTTGCATTTTTTAGTCCATATAGCGAAAACACCGAAATCATAAAGCCGATAAATAAAGCCCCGGTATCGCCTAAATAAATACTAGCTGGATTGAAATTATAAGGTAAAAATCCAACCAATGCAGCGACCAAATTAAACATCATAATCGAAACAAATGTATTTGTTACGTTTAAAAAGAAAAATCCAGTCAATGCACTTGTCGTCAAGGCAATAATAGCAACACCTGTCGCTAATCCATCTAATCCATCAATCAAATTAATCGCATTAGTAATTGCTAAAATCCAAATAATCGTCAATGGTAAACTTAACCACCCTAGATAAACAACACCAAAAAACGGTAAAGTTAAGGTTGTCATACGAACACTAGCGGCAAAATACACGATTAAAGCAGCTAAGGTAATTCCTACTACCTTTTGCCAAGGTTTTAATTCATAAATATCATCTAAGATGCCTGTGGCTAAAATAATACATTCTGCAATGAAAAGCGCACCTAACTGTCCTATTGGAAATTGATTTTTTAGTAAAGTAAAATTAACAACATTAAAAGCGATAAAAATTGCTAAGCCTCCCATAGTTGGCATGGGAGTTTTATTTATTCTACGTGCATTTGGGTTATCAACAGCATTCACCTTAAATGCTAACTTTCTTACAAAAGGTACCAAGATAACCGCAAGTATTGTAGTCACAAAAAGTGACGCAATAACTGTATACATAAATTGTCCTCTTTCTTTTATTAGCAAAACGCGTTTGCTAAAAGGCCTGTAACCTTCACTATGGTATCATTATTATCTTACCATATTTGGACAATTTTGTTATAAATTTTCTATAAAAACTCGCCTATACTTCAAAATTTAAATATGTGTTAATCTTTATTTCTTTAAACAAAGCTTTTTACTAATAAAAAAATAGATGCTCCTTTGTCAATTCAAAGAAACATCCATCTATTAGCTTGTTTTATAAATCAATAATACTAATTGAAAAACTAATTAGCTTACATCATGCCCATTCCAGGATTTGGCATTGGCATTTCTTGTTTTGGTTCTGGCTTATCGGCTACAACTGCTTCGGTTGTTAATAATAAAGCAGAAACAGAAGCGGCGTTTTGTAAAGCAGAACGTGTTACCTTAGTAGGATCAACAATTCCGCATGCAATCATATCTACCCATTCGTCGGTTGCTGCGTTGTAACCAACACCTGGGTTTTGTTCCTTAAGTTTTTCAACGATTACAGAACCTTCTTTACCAGCATTGATAGCAATTTGACGAACTGGTTCTTCTAAAGCACGTTTAACAATGTTAATCCCAGTTTGCACATCGCCACTTTCTTGTAAAGCTGCAACACTATCAATAACATTTACTAAGGCAGTACCACCACCTGGCACAAAACCTTCTTCAACCGCAGCACGTGTTGCGTTCAAAGCATCTTCAATGCGGTATTTACGTTCTTTTAATTCTGTTTCAGTAGCAGCCCCAACTTTAATAACCGCTACCCCGCCGGCTAATTTAGCCAAACGTTCTTGTAATTTTTCACGATCGAAATCAGAAGTTGTATCTTCAATTTGTTTTTTAATTTGTGCTACACGTTCGCCGATTTGTTCTTTAATACCCGCACCTTCAACGATTGTTGTATTTTCTTTAGTTACAGTCACTTTACCAGCTGAACCTAATTGTTCAATCGTTGTGTCTTTTAATTGTAAACCTAAATCATCCGTAATTACCGTTGCACCAGTTAAGATCGCAATATCTTGTAACATTTCTTTACGACGATCACCAAAACCAGGTGCCTTCACAGCAACCACGTTAAATGTCCCACGAATCTTGTTTAACACTAAGGTTGGTAAGGCTTCGCCATCAACATCATCGGCAATGATCAATAATGGACGACCTTGTTGCACAATGCTTTGTAATAATGGTAAAACTTCTTGAATGTTAGAAATCTTCTTGTCTGTCAACAAGATGTATGGATTTTCTAATTCGGCTTCCATCTTATCTTCGTCAGTTACCATGTATTGTGAAAGGTAACCACGGTCAAATTGCATCCCTTCAACAACATCTAAAGAAGTATCAATTCCTTTAGATTCTTCAATTGTAATCACACCATCGTTACCAACACGTTCCATCGCATCAGCAATCAAAGCCCCTGTTTCTTCACTAGCAGAAGAAATTGCGGCGATTTGTGCAATATCACTCTTAGATTCTACGGAATGAGACATTGCATGCAAAGCATCAACAGCTGCTGCGGTAGCTTTTTCAATCCCGATTCTGATTCCAACTGGGTTTGCACCAGCCGTCACATTTTTCATACCTTCATTAACAATTGCTTGAGTTAAAACAGTAGCTGTTGTGGTACCATCACCAGCAATATCATTTGTCTTAGAAGCAACTTCTGCCACAAGCTTTGCACCCATGTTTTCAAAATGATCTTCTAATTCGATGGCCTTAGCAATTGTAACCCCATCGTTTGTAATTGTTGGAGAACCAAAAGATTGTTCTAAAACAACGTTACGACCTTTAGGACCAATTGTTGATTTAACGGTGTTTGCTAATTTATCTACACCGGCTAACATTTTTGAACGTGCATCTTCTGAAAATTTAATTTCTTTTGCCATTTTATTTTCCACCTTATCTAAAATCTAATTATCTTAGTCGACAATTGCAATAATGTCGCCTTCACGTACGACTAAATATTTTTGATCTTCATATTTAACTTCTGTCCCTGCAAATTTGTCAAAGAAAACAACGTCGCCGACTGTCACAGCTGGTGTAACTTTTTGACCATTTTCTAAGACACGGCCCGCACCCACAGCAACAACTTTACCAGTTTGTGGTTTTTCTTTAGCATTACTTGCCAAAACAATTCCACCAACTGTTTGTTCTTCTTCTTTTTGAACTTCTAAAATAATTCTATCTCCTAATGGTTTAAGCACTGTAGATCCCTCCATCTTTTTTAGCACTTGCTTAACTAGAGTGCTAACAACTTACAATTACTACTATAATCACTTTCATCCAAAAATGCAAGCTTTTTTTATCACTCTCAAGCATCGAGTGCTAATTTTTAGCGATAAAGCCTGTTAAATCAAGCTTTTTCATCTGAAAAATAATCTGCTAATTGTAGTCTTTCTTTAATCTTTTACTAAAGAATGCTATAATACAAACAGTTTTTTAGGAGGATTAAAGATGACACTGCAAAAAAATATTTTAGCTTTACTGACAACTTATTTAGGCTTTAATCTGTTAGAACTTTTATGTGGACAATTTATTGCCAATAATGATTTCTTATATCCAATATTAACTATTTTAAATCTTTGCTTGATCATAGTCTTACTAAGCTTAAACCATCACTATCAAGCTTCTAACAAGATTGAGCAAGGGGTTAAAATTAATAAACTAAGATTAAGCTTATTAATTTTAGGCACAAGCATTGGACTTTTTATCGTCCAGACATTTGGACTTTACTTTGAAAATATCTTTTTGCATCAACCTGCCTTTTCGCAAAATACCAATCTTTTGATAGCTATTACACAAAAATATCCTTATTATTTAATCGTCATCGTTATTTGTGCTCCAATTTGCGAAGAATTAATCTTTCGTAAAGTTTTATATGGTAACCTAAGTGATTACTTTAATATTGAGCTATGTTTAGTCGCTTCAAGCATGTTATTTAGTGTCGCTCATGGTGATGGGCATTATCTAACCTATTGGTTGATTGGAATGCTTTTGGCACTTTGTTATCGCTATAGTCATACTATTTTAGCGCCGATTTTAGCACATCTAATCATGAACGCTATCGTCTTGTGGCTTAATTTTCAATAAAAAAATTCCCAAGCATGAAAACTTGGGAATTTTTTATTTACCTGGTCCAAAATGATCCAAGAAGTAAACTAATGTTTGTAATTCATTAGTTAAATCAACATTTTGCACCCGAACTGTCTCAGGCACAGTGATACGTAACGGGGTAAAGTTTAAAATACCTTTAACCCCCACTTCGGTTAACTCATCAGTTACCTTTTGCGCAACCGATGAAGGAACGGTTAAGATTACAACTTCAATTTGTTGTACAGTTAATTGTTCTTTCATATCAGACATTGGATAAATTGGAACACCACTTTGAATTGTACCAGTGATTTCTTCATTAATATCAAAAGCCGCACTAATACGCACATTATTGCTTTTATGGAAGTTAAAGTTTAACAACGCATGTCCCAAATTACCGACACCAATTAAGGCTACATTAGTTAGCTTATCTTGATTCAAAGTTTTCTTGAAAAATTCTAGTAAACTTTCAACGTCATAACCATAACCACGTTTCCCTAATGCTCCAAAATATGAAAAGTCTCGTCTGATAGTGGCAGAATCAACCTTAACTGCTTCTGCTAATTCCGTTGAAGAAACACGCTTTTTACCAGAATCAGCCAAAATATTTAAATAACGATAATAAATTGGTAGTCTTTTTGCGGTTGCTTGTGGAATTGTAGCTGCTACCATTCAAACCTAGACTCCTTTCCTATTAAAATTATATACATCAATTTTAACATACGCGTATTTAAATTTGAACTATTCTGCACAAAAAAAATGCCGTCTTATCTCTTTTTTTAAAAACGTTATGTAACTATTTCACAAACTTTCAGAAAAAATTTCGCGCTTTTTTAATCAAGAAAAAATACAAAAAACTTTTTATGTTTACAAAAATTTATCAGTTACGCTACTAGCTTTATTTAGTACAAACAATAAACTCAATTACTTAACACGCTTTATCATTTTACAATTGGATATTTAAATATGATGTAGCATATATCAGCGAAAACTTATTACTATGTCAATTTAATCTAAGCTCTAAAACAATAACATTTTTCATCAAAAATACAAGTCTACTTTTTTTCATTATTTTCAGTATAATAAAAAAGATAGAGTAAAAACTATCTTGACGCCCGTCATGATATAATTAATCTATAATTACAAAAGAATATCTAAAAAAGCGCGACCATGCAAATTTAAGAGATATTGCTGTATCACATTAGCGCAAGTGTAATTTCTAATGGTACACTTATTCATGGCTAAATTAAATAGAAAAGGTGATTTACATGATTTTATTGCAAGTCCAACAAGTTGCACGACATTTTGGTGCAGAGATTTTATTTAAAAATGTTAATTTAGATATTCAAGATAATTCAAAAATTGCTTTAGTTGGGCGCAATGGAGCTGGCAAATCAACGCTCATCAAAATGCTCATTGGACAAACCAAACCCGATGCAGGTAAAATTAGTCAACGCAAAGATTTAACAATTGGCTATCTTGCCCAAAATAGTGAGTTAACCTCAAATAAAACAATTTTTGAAGAAATGTTGAGTGTCTTTGCACATCTTAAAAAAATTGAAGAGCAAATGCACCTACTCGAACAACAAATGGCCCAAGATATTGACCATCATTCAACCAAATATCAACAACTTTTAACACGTTATGATCAATTACAACATGATTTTAAAGAACAAAATGGTTATGGTTATGAAAATGAAATCCGCTCAGTCTTACACGGTTTTCACTTCTATGAAACAGATTATCAACGCTCAATATCTTCTCTATCCGGAGGGCAAAAAACACGTTTAGCTTTAGCAAAGTTACTTTTAGAAAAACGTGATTTATTAATCTTAGACGAACCAACTAACCATCTTGATATTGAAACTTTAACTTGGCTTGAAAATTATCTTCAAAGTTATCAAGGTGCTTTATTAATTGTTTCTCATGACCGTTACTTTTTAGATAAAGTTGTCAACGAAGTTTACGAATTGAGTCAACAAACTTGCCATTACTATAAGGGCAACTACTCTTATTATATTGATGAAAAAGCTGCACGTCTCAAACAACAATGGAAAAATTATGAAAAACAACAAGTCCAAATCAACAAGCTTGAGGATTTTGTTAATCGTAATATTGTACGTGCCTCAACTACTAAACGTGCACAAAGTCGCCGTAAACAACTCGAAAAAATGGAGCGTTTGGAGCGACCTGAGGGTGAGCAAAAAGGTCCTCATTTTAGTTTTGTTCCCAACAAAACTAGCGGTGATGTTGTTTTACAAGTCACAGATGGGGCAATTGGTTATGATGACAAAATTTTAGCAGCTCCTATCAATCTTGATTTGCGTAAACAAAATGTCATGGCAATTGTTGGGCCAAATGGGGTTGGCAAATCAACACTTTTAAAAAGTATTCTAGGCCAAATTCCGTTTATCAAAGGTGAAGCTTTCATTGGAACAAATGTCCAAATTGGTTATTATGACCAAGAACAAAAAAATCTTCATCCCCAAAAAACAGTTTTAAATGAAATCTGGGATGAGCATCCAACAACTCCTGAAAAGGATATTCGCTCGCTTTTAGGCAGCTTTTTATTTAGTGGTGATGATGTTAAAAAAATGGTTCACAGCTTATCTGGTGGGGAAAAAGCACGTCTATTATTAACTAAGCTTGCTATGCAACACGATAACTTTTTATTATTAGATGAACCGACAAACCATTTAGATATCGATAGCAAAGAAGTTTTAGAACTTGCTTTACTCGAATATCCAGGAACCATTTTATTTGTTTCTCATGACCGTTATTTTATCAATAAGATTGCAACTTCAATCCTTGAGATTCAACCAACTGGTTCAACACTTTATTTAGGTGATTATGATTACTACATTGCTAAAAAAGCAGAACAAGAGTTATTAAAAGAACAAAAGTTAATGCAAAATGCACCACTTGCCGAACAATCATTGGTTTCACAGGCAAAAAAAGATTATCAACAAAGTAAAGAAAAACAAAAACAACAGCGTAAATTAGAACGTTTAGTAGCCGAATTAGAAAAACAAGTCGAACAACTTGAAGCTAAAAAACAAGAAATCGAAGAACAAATGGCTGATCCTTTGCTTTTTAACGATGTTCCTAAGCTAACAACACTGCAAACCGAATTGACTAAAACAAATGATCAACTTAGTCAAGTAGAGAACACATGGGAAGAGCATTTGCTTGCTTTAGAAGAATTTTTAAATCAATAAACCAAAAATCGTGAAACAACGTACAAACGTTATTTCACGATTTTTTTAGTCAATCCAATCAAATTCTAAACTTGGATTAGCATTCAAGCTCAAATCTCCAACTTCGCCAGCTTGATAAGCCACATAGCCTGCTGCACCTATCATTGCTGCGTTATCACCACACAATTTGAGTGGTGCTTTGATTAATTCTACCGTTGGAAAAGCTTTTAGCTCTTCTTCAATTCGTGCTCGTAAACCAGAATTGGCCGCCACACCACCAGCTAAAATCAATTGTTGACACTCAAAATTGTTTAATGCTTTGATTGTCTTTAGTGTTAACACATCAATTACACTTTGTTGAAAACTTGCTGCTAAATCGACCTTTGAAAGTTCTTCACCGATTTGATTAGCATGATGCAACGTATTAATAAAGGCACTCTTTAGACCGCTGAAGCTAAAATCATAGTTATCCTCTTTTTCCATAGCTCGTGGAAAATTAAAGGTATCTTGACCTTGTTTGGCTAACTGATCAATTTCTTTTCCAGCTGGGTAGGCTAAGCCCATCACCCGACCGACCTTATCATATGCTTCACCTGCTGCATCATCTCTAGTTTCACCAATAATCTTAAATTTATTTGGAGCAGGCAAATAAACTAACTCAGTGTGACCACCAGAAACAAGCAACGCTAATGCTGGAAACTTAATTTCACTCACAAAACGTGCTGCATAAATATGGCCAGCCATATGATTAACAGGAATCAATGGTAAATCATAAGCAAAAGCCACCGCTTTAGCTGCCGTTAAGCCAACTAATAACGAACCAACTAAGCCAGGACCATATGTTACTGCCACAGCATCTAATTGTTCATAAGTTACATCTGCTTGTTCCAAAGCAGTTGCGATACAATCGGTAATTTGTTCGATGTGATGTCGACTTGCTACTTCCGGAACAACACCACCAAAACGGCGATGACTATTAATTTGAGTTGCCGTGACATTAGCTAAAATTGTATGTCCATCTTCAATTATCGCAACACTTGTTTCATCGCAGCTTGATTCAAAAGCTAAAATTAAATTTTTCTTTTTTTCACACATTATATCCATTCCTTTTTAACTTTGATATCTTGAAGATCTCGAATATATTGCAAGGCTGTTTCATTATCTGCATAATAATTCAATTTACTTGCTACACGTTTAAATCCAAGTTGTTCATACAAATGTTGCGCTTTAACATTACTTTGGCGAACCTCTAAACTGATTTGATTACAATCATATTTCTTGGCTGCAGCAAATAACGTTTGTAACAATGCTTTACCTATCCCATGTTCTTGATAAGCTGGTAAAACAGCAATATTAGTTACGTGTGCTTCTTTAGGCGCATACCTTAAATTACACCCTACAAAAGCAATCATTTGATCTTGATCTCTAACAATTAAGTATAATGATTTAAAATCATCCGCAATTTCTTTTGAAAAAGCATCATAATCCCAAGGCATTTGTCCTTCATATACTGCACGTTCTACCGCTAAGATTTCAGGAATCGAAGGTACCAAAGCCTTACACAAAAAATAAGTTTGTCCTGAAACTTGTATTTTATGATTCGTAAACTCGTTTTTCTTTGTTTCTGGTTGATCAACCAAAATTTTTTCTAAGCTTTCCTTAAATTTTTTCAACATATGTTCCATTATCTACGATTCCTTTATCAGGATTTTTTTCTAACCATTGAACTTCTGCTTGTGTCAAGCGTAAATAGCTTGGAACAAAGGTTTGAATATCAACTGGTTGTTTTTGTTGTCCAAGTCTACCTAAAACATAGGCTTGAGGATAATTAAACCACCCATTTGCAAAACTAATCTTGCTTCCCGCACATAGCGCTGTAATTTGTTCTTGTAAATTCAAGACATCTTGTCCAATAAAACAAGGATTTTTGTCCTTAACTTCTTGACATAAAGCTGCTAATGACACATGACGATCGGTCATTTTTACTTCCAGATGTTCATCTTGATATTGATACACACCGGCAAAAACATTTTCTCTTCTAGCATCAAATAAGGGTACCAATAATCTTTCTTGCGCACTGTTAGCATCAAAATTAGCCGCTAATAATTCTAAGCTCGAAACACCGACTAATTGTTTGTCCAACGCAAAAGCTAGTGTCTTGGCTGCCGTAACACCAATCCGTAAGCCTGTATAAGATCCAGGACCTTTAGCGACTACGATTCTATCAAGTTGCGCAGGTTTTAATTTACTTTGTTCCATTAACATTTGGATTGTTGGCATTAATGTTACACTATGATTTTTGCCAACCGTTAAAGTTGTTTGTGCCAATAAATTTTCATCATCTAACACCGCTACGCTTAGTGCTTGATTGGATGTATCTATCGCAAGTGTTTTCATATAAACCCCTATCTTTCATCTTTATGTTATTTATCACATCATATCTTATCACACTCTGCTTAACTTGCAAAAATCTTTTTAAAAATCGCTATAACAGTATACTTTCTTTGTAAAAATGCGTATAATTTTGAATGAATCATTTTTGAAATTTAGCTAAAGGAGCCTACAAATGAAAAAAATTCTTATCTTACACACCGGTGGTACTATTGCAATGTCAGAAGATGAACACGGTGCTGTCGCTCCTGGTAGCGAAAATCCATTAAATCAATTCGTCAATCCTTTTACCACCGATTTAAAGCTAATTACTGAAAATATTTTTAATCTTCCCTCACCGCATATGGGGCCACAACAAATGCTTCAACTTCAAAAACGTATCATGTTGGCGATTGATGAAGGTATCGATGGTGTAGTCATCACTCATGGAACCGATACTTTAGAAGAAACAGCTTATTTTTTAGATTTGACTATTCCTACTACATTTCCGATTGTTTTAACCGGTGCAATGCGTTCAGCTAATGAAATTGGCTCAGATGGCTTGCATAATTTTCGGTGTGCAATTCAAACTGCAGCAAGTAAACAAGCTGCTGGTAAAGGCGTCTTAGTTGTAATGAACGATGAAGTCCATACAGCACGCTATGTCACCAAAACACATACTACCAATGTAGCAACTTTTAGAACTCCAACATTTGGGCCAATCGGTTTGGTCTCTAAAAATGGCGTCACTTTCTTTGAACAGTTACTTTTACACACTGCTTTGCCAATTGAACATGTGGTTGATCATGTCTATTTAATCAAAGCCTACGCCGGTATGGATCCTGAATTACTAGCTAATTTAGCTAATTCAAACACTCAAGGAGTTGTCATCGAAGCTTTAGGCGCCGGCAATTTACCTCCACGTGTCTTAGATGCCTTACAAAAATTACTTGATTTAAATATTCCAGTAGTTTTAGTTTCACGTTGCTTTAATGGTATTGCTCAAGATGTCTATGATTACCAAGGTGGCGGTGTGCAACTTAGCCAAATGGGCGTTACTTTTTGCCATGGTTTAAACGGACAAAAAGCACGAATCAAACTTCTTGTTGGTCTAAGTGCTGGCTTAAGTGGTCAAGAGTTAGCAACCTTTGTCACTGATGCAGTTTCCTAATAAAAAACGTTGTTAGTAAGCATGTAAAACACACGTTACTAACAACGTTTTTTTACTAATAAGTAATAGGGAGGCGTTTCCGTTAAACATTTTTTAGCTATTTGCCAACCGGCTTGCCGATAAAAAGCTAAAGCCTGGTGGTTGTGGCTGACACATTTCAAATACACAGCGTTCTTACTGGTCGCTAAAACCGTAGCTAGCAAGGCCGTAGCTAACCCGCATTTGCGCCAGTCCTTGGCCACAAAAAGATTATGCACAAAGTTATCGGCCCGCCAAAAAGTCAAAAAGCCACAAACTTTTCCCGCTACTTTAGCCACATAAATTTCTTCACCCGCCACACTTTTCAAAAAAGCCGGATAGCTTGCTACCTTCTCTTGCCAGCTAAACTCGGCATCCACAATTTGCTTAAACAAAGCATAAACGTCCACTAACTCAGTTGAAGTCGCTAAACTAATCGTCAAATCAGGCATCTTTTTTCCTCCACTCACATTGTGCTAAACAGTTGATATTATCTGCAGTCACAATTTGATGACATGTCGTTAAATCATCTTTAAAATACACTTGACTGGTAACCTTTTGTCCATAACGCACTTCTTGTTTATATTGAATATTCATCTTAACTAACTCATGCTGTGATAAAAAGGCTGCGTCTAAACAATCCAACATCCAGTCAAAATAATGTACATTATTAACATGATGATTACTATCAATGTCCATAAAACGAACATTATATTGTTTTTGACCATTAACTAATGTCAGTGGCTGAGGGGCTGCTAACCGTTCAATTTTTTTACTTTCTAACGCTTCATATGGCGTAATCAATTCCGGAATCATCCGAATAATCTTTCGAGTTTTTAAGTCCATCAAAACAAACACACTATGCATATGCACCAATTCTTGACCTGTTTGATCATGAATCCAAAAGTCGCGATAACAAAAATACGGATTATAACTTTGAGCTTGAGTACTCAATGTCACAACTTCATCATTTTGCGGTAAGTGTGTAATGTCTATTAAATGTTGCGTAATAACCCAACCACAACCATGACTATTAACCACTTCGGTCGTTAGCCCTAATTGATCACTTTGATTTTCTGAAGTTAAAATCAATAAATCAACCATATGACCGATGTTGATTTGTTTAGTCACATTTGTTTCATAATACACTACACGATGTTGTTCACTAAACTTTTTGCCACTCATTTTAGACACCTTCTATTTGATGATATTCGTTATAGACAACTTGCTTTTTCAAACCGTTTTCCTTGGCAACTTGTTTGATTGCTTGATTAGGTTTTTGCCCAGCTTGAATCAAAGCATCTACTTGTTGTTTAAGCGATAAATCACTTGACTCCTTTTTATGAGCTTGTAATTGTGCGAAACCTTGTGAATTTCCTTGTACGATTAAAACAAATTCACCACGAATTTCTGCATCCTCGCTCCATTCAAGCGCTTCTTTTAAGCTACCACGTAAATACTGTTCATAACGTTTAGTCAACTCACGACAAAGTGCAATTTGCCTGTTTTCCCCTAAACTATCACTTAAAATACGCAATGTTTTTTTCAAACGATGCGGAGCTTCATAAAAAATCATGGTCGCCGTTTGATATTGCAACTGCTCTAATTGCTCTTTTAAATCTTTGGTTTTACGTGGCAAAAAACCGTAAAATAAAAATGGCTGTGGTGCTAATCCTGATGCAATCAATGCTGTTAAAGCTGCATTTGGCCCTGGCAAAGCTACCACGGCAATATCTTCTAAAATACATGCTTTAACCAATTCATGTCCAGGATCACTAATTGATGGCATACCGGCATCACTAACTTGTGCAATATTTTGACCAGCCTTTAACTTAGTCACTAACTGCCCAATTCTTTCTTGCGTATTGTGCTCATGAAAGCTAATCTGTGGCGTTTTAATCTCAAAATGATTCAAGAGTTTTTGTGTATTACGTGTATCTTCAGCTGCAATCAAATCAACTTGTTGCAAAGTTTCGATTGCTCGCGGTGTCATATCAGTTAGATTTCCGATGGGGGTAGGAACCAAATATAAACTTCCCGTAACCTTAGTTCCTTTAAAACTGCTAACTTGTTGTAATGTCAATGTCTTTCTCCATAAATCACATCTTGACAAAAGACACAAGGTTCATCATCGATTCGACGTGAACCATACATATTGTCAACATTGCAGACGTGAAATCCTTCATCATATAATTTTTCTAAGTTTCGCCGTGATTTTGAAAGGCCACCTTCATTGTTTGCGCCTTTATTTTGCTTGGATTCAAGCTCTTGCAAACGTTCACGCAGATGCTGATTTTCAATCTCTAATTCTGCATTTTTTTCGATTACCCGTGTCATTTCACTTTTTACATTTTCAAGCATACCAGCAATCGTCAAAGTTTGGGCTTTCATATCATCAAAACTGTCATATAATTCTCGTTTATTCACAAAATCACCTTCATTTCAATCACTATTTTATGTGATAGCAAGTGAGCAATTTCAAGGTTAATGCTTCTAACAAGCCTTGAAATGAAACATTAAATGTCATTTTTTTAGTTGTTTCTAAGATTAATTCTATTCCTTTTGTCAATTGTTCAACAGTTAAATTTGCACCTTTCGTTTGTAATTCTTGGCTCTTAGCACTAAAAGCTAAATTTTGTGTGAGTGCTTGATAATGAATCAACAAACTATCGCGCGCCAACAACAATATTAATTGCAAAGCCAATGTACGTTGTTTTTTGGGATCACCTTGTTCAATTAAAGGTAATATTTGCGTTTGAATCATTACAAAACTACTAGGTTCATTTTGTAAAATCCTTGCATACCATTCAAAAATAAGTGCACTCAATTCCCAAAAATCAGAATCTTCAGCCAACACTTGCGCTTGAGTTAAGCTAGTTGTTAATTGTACTAATAAATCCACTTGCTTAGCAGAAATATTTCTTGCTAATAGTTGTTGTTTCCGTTTAGTTTGACTAAGGGTTTCTAATTCAAACAACTGACAACGCGAAATAATTGTTGGTAAAATCAAATTAGCATTACTCGTCAATAAAAAAGCTGTAACTTGTCCACTAGGTTCTTCTAAAAACTTCAACAAGCTATTAGCTGCACTAGTTGACATTTTTTCTGCCTCAGAAATGATAAAAAATTTACGTGCACTTTCTAACCCACTTTTACTGAATTCGGATTTTAAATGTCTAATTTGTTCAACTTTAATACTTGTAGCTTGCGGATCGACTTCTACTACATCTGGATGAATTCCTTGAGCGATTCGTAAACATTCCGAACATTTTTGACATGGTCCAACTTCCGTTTGATTTAGGCAAAAAACTGTTTGTGCGCTATACCGCGCCAATGCTTTTTTGCCTAAGCCTGTGTCTCCTACTAACAAATACGCATGTGCTAACTGCTTTTTTTGAGCAAGCTTTAAAAAATGTTGGCTCAGATTAGGCTGTAATTGCATAATTGTTTCTGACATGATATCACGACCTAGAAATGATGAAAGGCTTCGATTGGTAATACAAATACCGTTGCACCACCAATTTGAACTTCTAATGGATATGCACTTGTTGCTTCTAGTGGAGAATCTAAATTAACAGGTGGTGCCATAAATTGCTTTCTAGTTTCAGAAGTTTCTTTAATCAATTCCAAAACCTCATCAACGCGTTGATCATCAACCCCAATTAAAAAAGTTGAGTTTCCTGAACGTAGAAATCCCCCAGTTGAAGATAACTTAGTAGCAGGTACATTATTTTCAATAAATACATTACTCAAGCGATTACTATCTTTATCTTGAACAATTGCAATAATTAATTTCATCTTTTTTCCCCCATTTCTTTGAATTTACTTAAAAAATTCGGCTAATTTATTTTCTAATAGAGCTAAGACTTGGGCAGTAACATCTGCTAATGATTTCCTTGCATCAATTTTTATAATGCGTTTAGGATTTTCTCTTGCCAAACACAAATACTGTGCGCGTACATCTTCATAAAATTGTAAACTTTCTTGATCTAAACGATTAACTTCATCTTGACGATGATTTTTAATTCGTGCCAAACCAACCTCTGGCTCAATATCAAAGTAAAATGTTAAATCTGGTTGTAAACCATCAGTAGCAAATTCATTAATCTTAGCAACTTGATAAACACCTATATGGCGTCCTGCTCCTTGATATGCTAAAGAGCTGTCGACAAAACGATCACATAACACTAATTTTCCTTCATTTAATGCTGGCAAAATTGTGTCCACTAAATGTTGTCGTCTGGCCGCCGCATACAACAAGGCCTCAGTTTTTTCATCCATTTCAGTATTTCTTGGATCTAAAACGATTCCTCGAATATCTTCTGAGATGCGGTTGCCACCAGGTTCTCTAGTTAAAATGTAATCATTTTTTTTACTTGTTTGATTTAACATTTCAACAACGCTGTTTAACACACTTGTTTTCCCAGAACCATCCGGACCCTCAAATGTCACAAAAATTCCTTTCACTTAAAAAACTCCATTACTATTATAATCTATTATTCTTATTGTACTTTACAATCCTAGAACTTGTCCATGTTCTAGCAACAATCTCTTTTAATAATGTAAGAAACAGCGTCAAATCAAGTCACCTTAATTTAACGCTGTTATACCTAATAATCAATCACCGATTTTTGAATTTTTCCCTTAACTCGACGAATACGTGCCTCTTTATACAAAAATTGATACTTGGCTTGAGCTAATTTTGTTTGTGCCAACAATTCATCATCTAGTTCATATACGGCTGCTTGCGTTTGTTTAGCATGATTCCAAATATCTGTCGCTTGCATAATATCTTCTAGCAATAATTCATCATATTTTAAGCGCAATTTTTGCTTATTTCTCCCAAACACTTTCTCACTTCCCTAAAGTTCTTGTCTACCTTCAATTGCTTTAAATAAGGTCATTTCGTCGGCATATTCGATATCACTTCCAATTGCTAAACCATGAGCTAAACGTGTCACTTTAATATTAGCCGGTTTAATCAAACGTGAAAGATACATTGCTGTAGCTTCACCTTCAGGAGTTGCATTAGTCGCAATAATAACTTCTGAAATTTCTGGATTACTTTGCAATCTTTTTAAAAGACTAGTAATATTTAAATCTTCAGGTCCCTTTCCTTCAACAGGCGACAACACCCCGTTTAAAACATGATATAATCCATGATATTCATTGATTTTTTCAACCACTAAAACATCTTTGGGTTGTTCTACTACTAAAATTTGTGTTTGATTACGCGACTTATCAGCACAAATAATACATGGATCATTTTCTGTAATATTGCCACATATATGACAATAACACAAATCATGCTTGACCGCTAATAAAGCTTGAGCAAAATTTTTAACAACTTGTTCATCCATTTCAATCGTATAAAATGCTAAGCGAGCCGCTGTTTTTTCACCAATCCCTGGTAACTTTTGATAACTATCGATTAACTTAGCAATTGGTTCTGGATATTGCATCGCTTTTCCCACCAATCTTTAAGTTTAAAAACCAATTCCACGGGTGTATTTGCCCATTGTTTTTTGCGTATGTTCATCTATTTGCTTCATGGCATCGTTGACAGCCATAATCACTAAGTCTTGTAACATTTCAATATCGTCAGGATCAATAACTTCTTCTTTGATTGTAATATCTGTCATTTCATGAGCACCATTAAATTGAACACTTACTAATTCATTAGAAGAAACGCCTGTAAAAACAGTTTCATTAAGCTTAGCTTGATCTTCTTTCATTTGTTTTTGTAATTTTTGCATTTGTTTCATCATACCTTGCATGTTTCCCATTCCACGCATCATAATAAATCATCCTTCCATATTTTAATCTTGGGTTACTTCAATTAATTCTTCTCCAAAAAGTTTAATTGCCTCATCTACAAGTGGCTCTGGCTTTGCCGTTAATTTAGGCTCTTTTGGTTCAACCACTTCTTCTTTGGTAGCCACCGGCTTTAATTGCTTGATTGGCTGTACTTGTTTGCTAATCTTTCCTGCCTTAAAGCGCGTAACATAATCTTGTCTAATCTTAGGCCATTGACTTTCTGGTATAAAGCAAATAACTTCATCATGCCATCCCAATAGCTCTTTTATTTTATCACATAATTGTGAATCTTCCTGTGCAGCTTGACATAATGCATCAATTTTTATAGTGATTAATGCTCCTAATAAGCCACACGCCACTGGATAAGAAGCTGAAATCTTTGCCCGCAACTGTGTTGGTAGTTGCATCAAGATATCATTCCATTTTTGTTGCAACTCGATTAAAGAGTCACGTTTAGCATTCACTAAAATTTGATCAATTTTATCTTGTTCAATCTTAGGTTCAAGTTCTATAGCATTGGCTAATTTTCTTGGAGTTACTTGCCTATTATTCGCCAACAACTGTGCAACTTGTTGTTTGAGCTTAGCGACTTGTTGTTTTAATTCATTAACTTCACTCAAATCTTGTATTACTTCTTTTTTCTCAATCACTTGCGTAGCAGACGCCACCTGAGTTAATTTAACCGTTAAAACTTCCAGATATATTGCTGCATGTGCACTAAAACGCATAGATTCTTGACTAGTATTTAAAGTCTCGATAATACGATAAAAAATTTCTGGGGCAATATTTTGTGCCATTTGCTTGAAATCTTCATTTATCAGCCCTAATTGATCTTCTTCAACAACTTGAGGAGCCTGACAATACAACAACAAGTCACGACAATATTCAATAAGCTCTTCAATAAATCTTTGTGGATCTTTTCCTTGTTCCAAAATTTGATGAACTGTCATTAAAGCCGCTGACGTCTCATTAGCAAAAATTTGTTGCAAATATTCTTGCAAGCTTTGTTGTGTTACACTTCCTGTTACCAATAAGGCATTTTCAAAAGTTACTTCATCATCTTCACCAAAAGAAATAACTTGATCTAAGATACTTAAAGCATCTCGCATTCCACCTTGAGCTGCTTTAGCAATCAACTTGAGTGCAGTTAATTGATATTTTACTTGCTTTTGCTCTAAGATATATTGCATTCGCTCTAAAATATCTTGAGGTAAGATTCGCTTGAAATCAAAACGTTGCGTTCGTGAAATAATCGTTGGCAAAACCTTATGCGGTTCAGTAGTTGCCAAAATAAAAACAACGTTAGCCGGTGGTTCTTCTAAAGTTTTCAATAATGCATTAAATGCACCTGACGATAACATATGAACTTCGTCTATAATGTAAACTTTGTAATCCGCTTGAGTAGGTGCATATTTAACTTTATCACGAATTTCACGAATTTCATCAACACCGTTGTTAGACGCCGCATCAAATTCAATTACATCATTAAGACTACCTTGCGTAATTGCTTGACAGATTTCACATTGATTACATGGCTCCCCATCAACTTGATGCTTACAGTTGATGGCCTTAGCAAAAATCTTAGCCGCTGATGTCTTTCCCGTGCCTCGTGGACCGCAAAATAGATAGGCATGAGAAATCTGTTGGGTACTTATTGCGTTTTTTAAAGTTTGTGCCACTAACTTTTGTCCCACTAAATCAGCAAAACACTGCGGACGCCAGACACGATATAATGCTTGATAACTCATTTTATGTTCCTTTCTATTAGCTACAAAAAAACCCGATCTTATCGAAAAGACCGGGACTCAATTTCCTCATAACTTAAGGCACATGTTAAGCCAAACTTAGTGCTGCTTCCTTCCGGACCTGACACGCTTCATAAGGTCAACATTGCCTCAAGGCCTTACGGCATCTATTATGATACCTTAAAATCAAAAATATTGCTAGTCTTTTTCATTATTTTTTTGCCTAATTGCTCCAAAAAAATTTTGGAGTAAGGCTTGACATTCTTGGTAACAAACACCTTTAGTTACTAAACATTGATGATTAAAACGCCGATCTGCCAATAAATTAAGTAAAGTACCTGCAGTTCCTGCCTTTAAATCATAGGCTCCATAATAAACCTCGGCAATTCTAGCGTTCAAAATTGCTCCACTACACATTGGGCAAGGTTCAAGTGTTACAAACAGTTTAGCGCCATTAAGGCGCCAACTTTGCAATGCTTGATTGGCCTGACGTATTGCTTGAATCTCAGCATGAGATGTTGCGTCATTAGATGTTTCACGTAAATTATGTCCTCGACCAATAATTTTTCCATCTACAACAAGTACACATCCAATGGGAACTTCACCTAAATCAAAAGCCTTTTTAGCTTCTTTTAAAGCTTCTTGCATGAAATATTCTTGCTGTTTTAGCTCCATTGCATTATTCCTCTAATTGTTTAGTACTTTGTAAAATAAAGTAGCCTTTGTCTTTAGCAATCACTTCGCAATTCCCAAAAACTTCCAACATCTTTTTTTGAGCTGAAGGTGCACCTTGCTTTTTTTGAATTACCACTGTCAAAGTTCCTTCAGGGGCTAAATGTTGTTTTGCTTGACTCAAAATATTATGCACAACCTCTTTACCTGCACGAATTGGCGGATTAGTGATAATAGCAGCATAATCATTTTTAGTCACTACTTGATAACCATCTGATTCAAAGATAGTAACATTGTTTAAACCGTTTTGTATGGCATTTTTCTTAGCCAATTGCAATGCTAATAAATTAACATCAACCATATCAACATGAACATCTTTAAACTTATACGCCAAAGCCAATCCTAAAGGACCATAACCACATCCTACATCTAAGATATCACCATTAATTTGACTATCTTGCAATGCTGCTAGTAATACACGTGAACCATAATCAACAGTTGCTTTTGAAAAGACTCCATTATCCGTACTAAAAATAAAATTATGTTCATATAACGTGAAATTCCAAGTCTTTTCGTTATGTTTTACCTCTGGATTTCTAGTATAGTAATAATTTGTCATATTTTTTTAACTCACTTTCTGTTACACTACTATGATACGGACAAATTTAGTGAAACGCAACTAAATTTATTCGACTCTCTTGACGTGTTTTTCTACTCTTTTAGATAAAAAATTTCTCCATCTTTTTTCTCAAAAAAAATGGCAATTTTTCTTTTTATCCCATAAAAATTCACTAAAGCCACAATTTACAACGGATACAAGATGTTGGGATGAAAATTCTTCAAATGTCAATATATTGTATCAAAATTGTTTGTGTAGTATAATAATCTTCGTTAAATACAAAGGAGGAATCAACTGCTTATGAGTCTAGAATTATATACCAAAGATAACTGTATCCAATGCAAAATGACCAAGCGTTTCTTAGTTGAACATAATATTAATTTTGAAGAAAGAAATCTTTCAACTTCACCAGAATATATCAATTATTTAAAAGATAAAGGCTTTGCCAGTGTGCCAGTCTTAGAACGTGATTCACAAGCTTTAATCAGTGGTTTTCGTCCTGATTTATTAAAGCAGTTGATTGCACAATGAAAATTGTTTATTTTAGCGTCACCGGACAGACTAGACGCTTTGTAAAAAAACTAAACTTTCCTAGTACTTACGAAATAAATGCGGCAGCACCTTTAATTGAAGTCGGCGAACCGTTTATCTTGATTGTTCCAACTTATGATGAGGAAATCACAGAAGCGGTCGACGACTTTTTAAGTTATCGCACAAATTCTCACTATTTTAAAGGTGTTATCGGCTCTGGCAATCGTAATTTTGCCGAGCTTTTTATTTTCACTGCAAAAAATATCGCACACAAGTATCAAGTCCCGTTGTTGTATGCATTTGAATTTAATGGTACTTCAACAGATGTAGAAAATGTAAAGAAAGTGGTGGCACAACTTGAGTCTTAAAGATATTGATATTAATCAGGTAACCTATTATGACCTCAACAATCAAGTCAACATTCCGCTCGACGGTAAGATCCAACTTAACAAGGATCAAGAAGCTCTATCAGCCTTTTTAAATGAAAATGTCATACCTAATTTGATGACATTTCCAACTTTAAAACAACGCTATGATTTTTTAATTCAAAATGATTATCTCGAAAGCGAATTTTTAGCTAAATATGACTTTTCTTTTATTGAAGAATTAACTGCCAAAGTCTACGCTGCTAAATTTACTTTTAAGACTTTCATGGCTGCCTATAAATTTTATGCTCAATATGCATTAAAGACTAACGATAATCAAGCTTATCTTGAAACTTTTGAAGATCGTATCATCGCTAATGCCTTATATTTTGCTGATGGTAATCAGCAATTAGCTTTAGATTTAGCTGATGAATTAATCAACCAACGCTATCAACCCGCTACACCTAGCTTTTTAAATGCTGGGCGCAAGCGTCGTGGTGAATTAGTTTCTTGCTTCTTATTACAGTTAACCGATGATATGAATTCTATTGGCCGTGGAATCAATTCAGCCTTGCAACTTTCACGTATCGGTGGTGGTGTCGGTATTTCCTTGAGTAATTTACGTGGTGCTGGTGCCCCTATCAAAGGAATTCAAGGGGCTGCTTCTGGGGTTGTTCCTGTCATGAAATTATTGGAAGATAGTTTTTCTTATTCCAATCAGTTAGGCCAACGTCAAGGTGCTGGAGTCGTTTATTTAAATATTTTCCACACCGATATCATTGACTTTTTATCTGCTAAAAAAGAAAATGCCGATGAAAAAATTCGAGTTAAAACATTATCATTGGGTTTAGTTGTCCCAGATAAATTCTATGAATTAGCTAAAAATAATGCTGATATGTATCTTTTCGATCCTTGGGGTGTACAACGTGTTTATGGTGTGCCATTCTCTTATGTAGATATCACCAAAGAATACGATAACATGTGTGCTAACCCTGATATCCCTAAGAAACGAATCAACGCGCGTGAATTAGAACAAGAAATCTCTAAATTACAACAAGAATCCGGTTATCCTTATATCATCAATATCGATACGGTCAACAAGGTTAATCCAATCGATGGTAAGATCATCATGAGTAACCTTTGTTCCGAGATTTTACAGGTGCAAACCCCTTCTTTATTAAACGATCGCCAAGAATACGAAGTCTTAGGAACAGATATTAGTTGTAACTTAGGTTCAACCAACATTGCCAATTTAATGGCTTCACCTGATTTCGGTAAATCAGTTGCAACGATGACACGTGCATTAACATTTGTAACTGACAATTCAAAAATTGATGTCGTTCCTTCGATTCGCCATGGTAATGAGCAAGCCCATACAATCGGTCTTGGTGCAATGGGATTACATGCCTTTTTAGCCAAAAATCAAATCCATTATGACAGTCCAGAAGCTGTAGAATTTACTAGCATTTATTTCATGTTATTAAACTATTGGACACTAAAAGCCTCTAATACGATTGCCAAAGAGCGCAAACAAGTTTTTGTAGGTTTTGAAAAGAGTAAATATGCGGATGGGACTTACTTTGACAAATATCTTACTGATAAATTTGTGCCAACTTCACCTAAGGTTAAAGAATTATTCCAAGGTATCTTCATCCCAGATAAACAAGCTTGGCAACAATTAAAAGAAGATATCAAACAAGACGGTTTATATCATCAAAATCGTCTGGCTGTCGCTCCAAATGGTTCGATTTCATATATCAACGACACTACTGCTTCGCTTCATCCAATCATCAACAAGATTGAAGAACGCCAAGAACGTAAAATCGGTAAAATTTACTATCCGGCTCCTTATCTTTCAAATGAAACACTAGCTTATTACCGTTGTGCTTATGACATCGATATGCGTAAAGTCATCGATGTTTACGCTGCAGCTCAAGAACATATCGATCAAGGAATGAGTTTGACTTTATTTATGCGTTCTACAATTCCAGCTGGGCTTTATGAATGGAAAAATGGCCGAACAGACAAGATGACTACACGTGATTTGACGATTCTACGTAACTATGCCCACCAAAAAGGCATTAAGTCAATCTATTATGTGCGCACATTTACCGACGATCAAAGTGAAGTTGGTGCTAATGAATGCGAAAGCTGCAGTATCTAACATGAAAGGAAACGTTGTAATGAGTGAAAATTATAAAGCAATCAACTGGAATATTTTAGAAGATCAACTTGATAAGGCTACCTGGGAAAAATTAACCGAACAATTTTGGTTAGATACACGTATTCCCCTCTCAAATGACCTAGCCGATTGGCGAACTTTAAGCAGTGCAGATAAAGACGTCATTGCTAAGGTTTTTGGGGGATTGACGTTGCTTGATACGCTTCAATCTCAAGATGGTATGAGCTCTTTGAAAAAAGATGTGCGTACACAACAAGAAGAAGCTGTCTTAAACAATATCGAATTCATGGAATCGGTACATGCTAAAAGTTATTCATCGATTTTTTCAACGTTAAATACCCCTAAAGAAATTGATGAAATTTTTGCTTGGACAGATAACGAGCAAACTCTTCAATTTAAGGCACAAAAAATCAATGATATCTATCAAAATGGGACTGCTTTACAAAAGAAAGTTGCCTCTGTTTTCTTGGAAACTTTCTTATTTTACTCAGGTTTTTACACACCACTATATTGGTTAGGACGCAATAAAATGGCCAATGTGGCCGAAATTATCAAATTAATTTTGCGTGACGAATCTGTACATGGAACCTATATTGGTTATAAATTTCAGTTAGGTTTTAACGAATTGACAAGCGAACAACAAGAAGAACTCAAAATGTGGGTTTATGACTTCTTGTTTGAACTATACGAAAACGAAGAAAAATACACCCATCTGTTATATGATCAAGTCGGCTGGAGCCAAAAAGTGTTAGTCTTTTTACGCTACAATGCTAATAAAGCTTTGATGAATCTAGGATTAGATCCACTTTTCCCAGATACAGCTGATGATGTCGATCCTGTTGTAATGAATGGTATTTCAACTTCGACTTCTAATCATGACTTCTTTTCACAAGTCGGAAATGGTTATCTTTTAGGCAATGTTGAAGCGATGTCTGATGATGATTACGACTTTAAGTTTTAATACTAAAAAAACATTTGTTAGGCTGTTGCCTAGCAAATGTTTTTTTATATCTTTTTGAAACGTAATCGTAAAGCATTTAGCACCACACAAAGTGAACTTAAACTCATTGCACCTGCTCCAATCATTGGATTTAACAACGGACCTCCAAACAAATATAATCCTCCCATTGCAATCGGAATACCTAATAAGTTATAGATAAATGCCCAGAAAAGATTTTCTTTAATATTTTTGACAGTTGCTTGGCTTAATTTTACTGCTTTTACAACATCAGTTAATGAATTACGTTGTAAGATAATTTGCGCTGATTCCAATGCAATATCAGTTCCTGAACCAATCGCAATCCCAACGTCAGCTTGACTCAACGCCAAAGCATCATTGATCCCATCGCCAACCATCAAAACAGAATCTCTTTGTTGCAGTTTTTGAATGATTTGCGCCTTTTTTTTAGGTGTTACTTCGCTATAAACTTCTGTGATATTTACTTGTTGAGCAATTTGTGCTGCGACTTTTCGATTATCTCCTGTCAACATAACAACTTCTAAGCCTAACTTTTGTAGATTTAATATCGCTTGCTTACTATCTTCTTTGAGTGCATCGCTAATTTCAAATATTGCAACTAATTGCTTGTTGAGTGCTAAATAAATTGGACTTTGCATTTGGCTTGTTAGCTCTTTGGCATCACTTACATCAACAAAAAATTCTTCCAATAAACGTTGATTACCGATTAAAATTTCTTTTTGCTCAATTTGACAAGAAATCCCCTTACCAACTAAAGCTTCAAAGTTATCACTTGCTAATAAAGGCAAGGATTGTTTTTTAGCTTCTTTAATCAAAGCTTGTGCAATTGGGTGTTCTGAATTTTGTTCAGCACTTGCAGCCAGTTGTAAGGCTAGTTTTTTAGAAAAACCACCTAAAGTTTTATTAGCTACCACTTTAAAATTACCTTGTGTAATCGTACCTGTTTTGTCTAAGCAGACTTTTTGCACATGACACAACTTTTCTAAAGCTTCACCGTTTTTAAACAAAATCGCCTTTTTAGCTCCTTGTCCAATTCCAACCATAATTGCTGTTGGTGTTGCCAAGCCTAAAGCACACGGACACGCAATCACCAATATTCCAAGCATTATTTTCAAACAAAAAGTCAAACTTTGATGTCCAATAACCAACCACGCCAAACCAGTTAAAAATGCCAATAAAATAATACCTGGTACAAAAAAATAAGCAATTTTATCCGCTAAACGAGCCAACGGTGCCTTGGTTGATTGTGCTTGTTCAACTAATCTAACCAGCTCTGCTAATAATGTTTGTTGACCAACTTTAGTCGCTTTAAATTCAAAACTCCCAGTTTGATTAAGTGTTGCGGCATAAACTTTGCTTTGAGCTTGTTTTAGCACTGGTTGACTTTCACCGGTTAGCATTGCTTCATCAACTTGACTTTGACCACAAATCACTATTCCATCAACCGGAATTTTTTCCCCTGGTAAAACCCTAATAACATCTCCGACTTTAAGAGTAGCCACGTCTACCAAAACTTCCGCTTCATCCGTCACTAAGCGCGCTTTTTTGGGTGCTAAATCTAGTAATTGCATGACTGCTTGCGATGTTTTTCCCTTTGCTTTTTGTTCTAAGAAACGTCCCAATAAAACTAGACTCAATACAACTACTGTAGCTTCATAATACAGGCTCATCGTTAAATGATGTTGCCCTTTAAAAATTAAAATTGTTGTCCAAATACTACTCAAATAAGCTCCACCAGTTCCCAGTGCAATCAATGAATCCATATTAGGATGCCTTTTTATCAAGGCTTTTAGCCCTGCCGTGTAAAAAGCATGATTACTGATTAAAACAAGTGTACTTAAAACAAATTGTACACTTGTATAGATCAATGGACTGTAACTAGCAGTAACCCATAAAGGAAGCGACCAAGCAAACATTTCTGCCATTGCCAAATAAACTACTGGTATACTCAACAATGCACTAATTATAAAGTGTTGTTGATAACTTTTTAATAATTCTTCTTGTTGTTTTTGCTGTAATTGATGATTATCATCTTCTTCATTTAAAAGTTTTGCTTGATAGCCACTTTGAACAACTGCCAAAATAATAGCCTCAGTCGTCAACTTATCTGTATCATACACAACTAATAATTGATTATTCGCTAAGTTTACTTGTGCTTTTTGTACTCCAATTAATTTTTGAACAACCTTTTCAACTGTTTGCCCACAGGCTGCACAAACCATACCTGAGATTAAAAAGATATCTGTCTGCATGTCTATCTCCTTTCGTTTACAACTGTAAACTATATATTAACCTTACTGCAATCATTGAACTTTGTCAATTAAAAAAGTACAACCGCTAAATACAAAAGATATTTTCTTTACTAAATTTAGTACTGCAATAAAATAGTCGTCCATTTCTGAACGACTATACATAGTATTAAAATATTTTTACACTTTGTAAACTTTATTTTTGTAAGAAATCCGGAACCAACAAGTTAGGATCATAACGATTATGGTCATGGCGTTTTTGATTGACAACAATCACTAATTGTAACATTGTAATCGCTACAGAACTTGGCTTACGATAAGCCGTATAACGTGGTTGCCACTCAGTTACGTATTTGTTTTTATAAGCTTTTAGCCCTTGGAAACCATACAAATTATAGCCATATTCATAAATAAAATGAGCCATTCTTTCTTCGATAAAACTAAATTCTGAATCACCAACATTAGCTAAAGGCGCCATGCCCATATCAAAATACTCATAACCTTGCTCACGTCCGTATTCAAACAAACTAATGAAAATTTTATCCATTATTCCAGACGGTGCATCCTTGCTTTCACGCATCAAGTCAATTGATAAAATATTATCTTTCATTGGCATTAACGATGCGAAAGCCACGATTTTTTCTTGCTCATCTTTAATGATTGCAATTGGTGCTTGATTAAGGTAAAACTCATCAAAAAAGCCTAATGAAAAACCTTTTTCAACTTGTCCATTCAACCAACTGTCGGAAACTTCACGTAATTGTTCCATAAATTCAGAACTAAATGGTGGATTTTCTATACTAAAAACATAACCTTCACGTTCAAACTTATTCATTAAAGCACGCTGCGCTCTGCGTTTTTTACCAGTTAAAGTAAAATCAGCTAAAGTTAAATAACCTTCTTCACCTGTTTTTATGAAATCAAACCCATATTCATGCAATAACATCGTCAATGGCCCAGAGATTTCATAAAAGACTAGGCGATAACCATAGACATCGGCTTCTTGCATAAATTGCTCCAAAGCAGGTCTTAAATATTGTTGATCTCCAATTGGACCACCCATGATAATTAATTTATCTGCCATCTTTTTATACATGAAAAAGAGTTTATCTTCTTCATCAACACGATAAAAATAAGTATTCTTATCTCGCAAAAACGCTAAATGACTGACTTCACTACCGCCATATTGTTCAATAACCGCCTTGATTCTTTTAGCATCAAAAGTTTGCCGTTTGAACGGATCAACCCCTTGCGTAAAGTATTTCAAGACCAACAATAAAATTACGGCAGCTAATAAAAGCCCTAATAACCCATAAAACCATAATTTTTGTCCAGGAAAAAGTAAGAAATCCGGAATTTTTTTAAAATGATTTGGAATATGTTTGGCAGGAAAGTTAATAATTCCAACTATCGCATATAAAACGAAAGTTCCAACAAAAATTGCCGCATCGACAACCAATTTACCAAATGAATACTGTAATCTTTCGCGATACATTTCATGGCGTGAAAAATACACCATTAACATAACAAGCGCTAAAAAGACTGCCAAGCTCAATGTATATGCCTTCCATAGCGTATTAATAATTCCAATTGCCAAAACCACAAGCGTTGGAATATATGCTTTCTTTAATTTTGATTCAATTCCACGAGCCATCCCAATCAATAAAAAGGCAAAGATAATTGTAGTAATGTGATCTAAGAAAAAGAAAGTATATGGCATTATCTTCAACAAAATCTGGTTATTATAGGTAAAATTAGGAACCGCCGCTTCAAGCAACATAAAGATTCCTGAAAAATACATAAAAGCCGTCACTAAAATATGCGAGCATTTTTGCAAGATAGATTTAGGAATTCCATCAAACTTCTGATTAATCCCATGTCCTGCAGAATGTACAAAAAAGATTCCACCAATAATAAATGGCACAATATAATAAA
Source organism: uncultured Lactobacillus sp. (assembly GCA_905204935.1). Lineage (GTDB taxonomy): Bacteria > Bacillota > Bacilli > Lactobacillales > Lactobacillaceae > Ligilactobacillus. The sequence goes on along the minus strand of CAJLBJ010000009.1, from coordinate 20,481 downwards.
ACAACCGGAAAAATAATAGCCAAACAACAGCTTGTTCATTTGAAACACCTAGACTTGTCAACTCTAGTAACATTAAAACATCAAATGAACCTAGGCCGCCAGGAACCATCGAAATAATTCCTAAAACTGAAGCAATTATATATAACGGAAAGACTGCTAACAAGTTAATCTTAAAACCTAAAAAAGCTCCTATTAATAGGAAAAAACCGCCGGCAAATCCCCACTCCAACACGGATGCTAAAATTAACGTCAATTCACGTTTAATCGTTAAATCTTTGAAAAATTCATTACCTTTAAACTTAGTTACTAAAAATAAAATAGGAAAATATATTCCTCCACCTAAAAGCCAAACATAATAATTTTGGTATGTTGTATCTATGTTGGTTGTTAGCATTAAAGCTAAACACAGCCAACAAAATAATGACAGACCCGACAATAAAAATAACGCAATCTTTGATAAAGCATACAATACTTGTTTTTTGCTAGCATCTTTATTATAGAAATTTGCTCGCAAAGTCGCTCCTAAAATACCGCCAAATCCGGCTAAATTAGTAAAAGTATTAACAATCCAGCCACTGCGCAAAATATAACCTAGCGAATATTTTCCCGGTAAAAATTTAACAATTACAAAATCGTAAAGTAACATTGGACAGACCGCTAACATTCCTAGTACTAATAATAAAAAGATAACGCCAAACGATTGTTCACTCAGATTATCCCCAACAATTTGCCAATCGACTTGCTTAAAAATACGGCCCACTTCATAAATTACAAAAATCATCACTGAAAAAACAAATAACAATTTTAGGATAGTTGCTTTTTGCTTGATGAATTTTTTTATGCCGTGTAACAGACCATGCATGTGAATTTCCCCCTAGAAAAAATTTTTCTCACTTTAATTATCTCTAAGATTTTAAAAAAATGCAACGATTATGAAGTATCCTTCTAAAAAAATAAAGGAATTTCTGTTAAAATTAAGTTATAAATATCTAAGGAGTTTTTTTATGAATGATATTCGAATAGGCTTAATCCTGATCTTATTATTTTTTCAAATTGGTGCATTAATTAATTGGTTTATCAAACGCAAAGATTTCTTACAAAAAAAGCGTTGGCAAAAATACAACTTCTTTTTATTTTTAGGAATTTTAGGATTGATGCTTATTTATCCTAATGCTTGGCCGGCACCTCAACCTAAAACTACAGTCAAAATCATCAAAAAAACAGTTGGACAAAAGCAACTCGCCCAAGCCAAAGACAAATATGAGCTATTAAGTCAGCAACAAGATGACCTTGAAAAACAAAACAAGCAAATCAATCAACAAATAGATGAGCTAAAAGCTAAGGAAAGTTCACTAGCACAAAGTAGCAGTCTTGCTGCTTCACTAGCAGCTAGCATGCAAAATCAAGCAGCTCAAGCTAAAAAGCAAGAACAACAAACGCAAACAAGCAGTTCGCAGGCTCAAAATACTGCAGAAATTCAAACAGATCAACAACCTAAAATCGTTGGTAACATCAATTCCAAGATTTATCATACCCCCGACCAAGCCGGCTATAAGATGAATGCTGCTAATGCCGTTTATTTTAATACTGAGCAAGAAGCTCAAGCCGCTGGTTATCGCAAAGCAAAACGTTAAAGGAGAAAACAGATGACAACATTAGCAACCCTCTTAGTTTTATGTGGCATTGGTAGTGCCGCTTATTTTTACCAAAAGCCTAAAAAAAATAAACGCTCTCTAAAATTTTTCTTAGTCGTTGCTTTATTGACTAGTGGCTATGGCTTAGGAATTTCTAGCGATCCTCTACCGCCTTCACCTCAGCCTAAAGAAGTCGTCAAAACAATCGTCAACGATCAGCCTAAAAAGCAAGCACAACGACTAGAGGATAAAAACGAGCAACTTGAAGAAGAAATAAAGCAAGAACAACATGAGCTCGCAACTAATCAAGCCACCTTAGAAAGCTTAACTAATACACAAACCAACCAAGCAAACGCATCTACCAGCTTGACTATGCTTAACAATCCGACACCTGATTTAAGCACACTTGCTTATAGTGGACAAGAAGTAATCGCTATCAACAACAATGAACCAGGTTTTAGTGCTGCTGATTTAGATACTTCTAAAGGAGCTTGGCAACACTATGGTGATTTAGATACACTTAACCGCGTAACTACTGCTGATGCATTATTAAACAAAAATCTTATGCCTACACAACCGCGCGAACGTTTATATATCAATCCGACGGGCTGGCATAATAAAAAAATTTCTTCTGGCTGGTTATATAACCGTAGTCACTTAATTGGTTTTCAGTTGACTGGACAAAATAATAACATCAAAAATTTAATGACAGGAACTCGGCAATTAAACGATCCTGGGATGGTTGATTATGAAAATCACATCGCCCAATACCTCAAGCAAAACCCTAACAACTATGTACGCTATAGTGTGCGTCCAATATTTGCAGGTAGCGAACTTTTAGCACGTGGCGTGCAATTAAGGGCACAATCGGTCAACAGTTCCGCTGTTGAATTTAATGTTTATATCTTTAACGTTCAGCCCGGTGTAACCTTAAATTATAACGATGGTACCAGTCAAGTTGGTTAAAAGTTGCTATAACTTAACTAGTTAACAAAGGCTCTATAATTTTTAGGACTGACAAAATTCCAATCAGTCCTAATTTTTTTGTAAAAAAGCAAAACAAACATATAAAAATATTGAAATCAGCTCTTTTAAGAAAGATGTCTACCAAAATAAAAGACATCAGGCTTTGCTACCTCAATCCGTTTTGTAAGTTCTTTGCTTTAAAGGTTATCAAAAAATTCCAATGTTTTTTGAATTGTAACACATATAAAAAAGCCCTCCTCACTGGAAAAAACAGTAAAGAGAGCTTAAAAATTAAAATTTATAACTTTAATCTTTAGCAATGACTCCATTCAAAGAGCCGTTATTTCTTATTTTACTTCAAACGTTGCGCTAATTGTTCGCCTAATTCTTCATAACCAGGACGACCTAATAAAGCAAACATGTTGTTCTTGTATGCTTCAACACCTGGTTGATTAAATGGATTGATACCATTCAAGTAGCCAGAAATAGAAACCGCAATTTCAAAGAAGTAAATCAAGTAACCTAAAGTATAGGCACTTTGATCTGGAATATTAACGATCATGTTAGGCACATCACCGTCTGTATGAGCTAAAACAACACCTTGGAAAGCTTTGGTATTTACAAAGTCCATTGTCTTACCTTCAAGATAGCCTAAACCATCTAAGTTTTCTTCATCTTGTGGAATAGCTACATCATGGTTTGGTTTATTAACCTTGATAACAGTTTCCATCAAGTTGCGACGACCTTCTTGGATATATTGACCCAAAGAATGCAAATCAGTTGAGAAGTTTGCAGAAGATGGATAGATGCCTTTTTGATCTTTACCTTCTGATTCACCCATCAATTGTTTCCACCATTCAGAGAAATATTGTAATGATGGTTCATAGTTTTCAAGAATTTCAGTTGTATAGCCTTTACGATATAAGATGTTACGTAAAGCAGCATATTGATAAGCTTCGTTTTTAGCTAAATCTGCATCCTTATATTCTGCACGGGCATCAGCAGCACCTTGCATCAAAGCATCGATGTCTGCGCCAGAAGCAGCGATTGGTAATAAACCAACTGGTGTTAAAACTGAGAAGCGTCCACCAACATCATCAGGGATCACAAATGTTTCATAACCTTGGGCATCTGCTTCGGTCTTAAGCGCACCACGAGCACGGTCGGTTGTTGCGTAAATACGTGATTTAGCACCTTCAATACCGTATTTTTCAATCAATTTTTCTTTGAAGACACGGAATGCGATTGATGGTTCTGTTGTTGTACCAGACTTAGAAATTACATTCACAGAAAAATCACGATCACCAATCAAGTCTAACAAGTCATAAACATATGATGATGAAATAGAGTTACCAGCAAAGAAGATTTGAGGAGCGTTATTACGCTTATCTGCTGGTAATAAGTTATAAAATGAATGATGCATAAATTCGATAGCTGCACGGGCACCTAAATAAGAACCACCGATCCCGATCACAACTAAGACTTCTGATTCTGCTTGAATCTTTTTAGCTGCTGCTTTGATTCTTTCAAATTCAGCCTTGTCGTAATCTACTGGTAAGTTTAAGAATCCGCGAAAATCATTACCAGCACCTGTTCCTTCGCGTAATTGGGTATCTGCAGCATTTACCATTGCTTGCATTTCAGCTAATTCGTTATCATGAACGAATTTAGTCAAATTAGAACTATCAAAAGAAATATGAGCCATGTTCTTCTCTCCTCTAAAATGTTTTTCTCTACGTGTTTTATTATACTACATTCAGAGGCCTTTGCGGAATAAATTTGACGATAAATTATGATTTCTACTTAAAATTACTTAAATTTGGTTAAAACCTAAAAACTTTCCTAATATCGTCTCCACTAAATTGACTTAAATTTCAAGCTTGGTTTAAAATGAATTAAGCTTCCAAATTTTTTTGAAAGGACGTCAGTATTGTGCAGTTAAAAAAACTAAAAGCCTTTGTCAACACTCGGTGGGGGTTTTTGACGTTACTAACCTTTTTATTTTGGTTAAAAACAATTCTTGCTTATTTGATTGATTTTCATTTAGGTGTCAGTGGTATTTATCAATACTTCATCTTACTACTTAATCCCATCGCCACAACCTTACTCTTCTTTGGGATCGCGCAATATATTCGCAAAATCTTACCCGCTTATATCTGTATGCTTTTGTTATATATTGCCAACAGTGCGCTTTTATTATTTAGTATCATCTATTATCGGGAATTTACCGATTTTATGACCATCAACGTCATCTTCGGTTATTCTAGTGTTTCAACTGGCTTAAGTGGTAGTTCTTTTGCATTACTTAAACCCCAAGATATCCTTCAAGTTATTGATATCGTAATTGTATTAGGATTATTATTCACTAAAAAAATCAAACTTGATAAACGTCCCATTGTCCGTAGACAAGCAGTGGCTTTAACCAGTTTTGCACTGTTTTTCTTGATGCTAAATATTACATTAGGTGAAATAGATCGGCCACAATTATTGACTAGAACATTTGATCGCAATTATCTAGTTAAATATTTAGGTATTGATACTTTTACGATTTATGATGGTCTAAAAACTGCCAAAAATAATCAGGCTCGAAATCGAGCAGAAAGCTCTGATCTAAATAAAATCATTGACTTTACTAAGCAACACTATGCTCAGCCTGATGATAAGATGTTTGGTATTGCTAAAAATAAAAATATCATCATCATTCATTTGGAAAGTTTCCAACAATTTTTAATCAACTATAAATTAGATGGTAAAGAAGTTACACCATTTTTAAATAGTTTATATAATAGTAATCAAACTTTTAGTTTTGCAAACTTCTTTAATCAAGTCGGACAAGGTAAAACCTCTGATGCTGAAAACATGCTTGAAACAAGTACTTATGGTTTACCACAAGGTTCACTTTTTTCTGCATTAGGAACCGATAATACTTTTGAAGGTGCTCCTGCCATTTTGAATCAAAATCTTGGTTACACCAGTGCGGTCTTTCATGGTAATAACGGCTCATTTTGGAATCGCGATAATGTCTATAAAAACTTAGGCTATCAATATTTCTTTGACTCTAGTTATTTCGATTCAAATGCTAATAACTCGACCGAATACGGAATCAAAGATAAATTGTTATTCCATGATTCGATCAAATACCTTGAACATTTACAACAACCGTTTTACGCTAAGTTCATTACGGTTACCAACCATTTTCCATACGTTTTAGATGAGCAAAATACAACCTTTAAAGCAGCTAATACCGATGATAACTCGATCAATAATTATTTTGTGACCGCCCATTATCTCGATCAAGCGATTCAACAATTCTTCGATTACTTAAAGAAATCTGGATTGTATGATAATTCCGTGATTGTCTTATACGGTGATCATTACGGCATTTCAAATACGCGCAATCTCAAGTTGGCTCCCTTATTAGGGAAATCATCTTCGACTTGGAGTGATTATGACAACGCACAACTCCAACGCGTGCCGTTTATGATTCACATTCCAGGACAAACCAATGGTGGGATTCAAGAACAATATGGTGGTGAAATCGATGTTTTACCAACCCTCCTTCATTTGGTAGGGATCGATTCACGCAATTACTTGCAGTTTGGTACCGATCTTTTCTCTAAAGATCACGATCAAGTCGTCGCCTTTAGAAACGAAAACTTCATTACTCCAAAATATACGGTAATTGGTAGTACAATCTATGAAAATGGAACCGGAAATGTTGTTACACATCCTTCAAAAAAGGTGCAAGAACAACTTGAAGCTGATCGCCAAAAAGTTAGCACAGAACTAGCCTTATCAGATTCCTTAAACAACAAGAATCTCTTGCGTTTCTATGTTCCGCAAGGTTTTGTTCCGGTTGATCCTAAAAAATACACCTATAAGGATGCCGTCCAAAAAATGACAACCATCGAACAACAACTCGGTGACAAATCAACTAGTCTTTGGTCTAAAAATAATGACCAAACGACGACTAATCTTTATGTCACCGACGCTCCCGAATTAACAAACGGTAGCGACAAACAGACACAATTACCAGAAGATAGCAATAAACAAGATTAACAAAAGAGCCGTAAAATGACGGCTCTTTTTTAATTTCCAAAACTGGGGGCTTTTTTCACGCGCACACGACTATAATCAACTTAAAGGAGATGTTAAAAATGCGTGAAATCAGCAATCTAGGAAAAAATATCGCTAACGAACGCCGTAAACAAAAAATGACTCAAGAACAATTAGCTGAATTTAGCGATTTAACCGTCAACTATCTTTCTAAGATTGAACGTGGTTTGGCTAAAAAAATCAGTGTAGCAAGTCTTTACAAAATAACTAAAGCGCTTAATATTTCTACAGATTATCTAATTCAACAAAATCAAGAAATTCCGACTACTCCAAATCCTGTTGCCCCTATCAAAAACAACTAGCCAATTTCCTAACAGACCAAACTACAGACTCCGCAGAAAAAATTTGCAAATACTTATTGTGCTTAATCAAAGAAATCAAAAATTTTTAATAAAAAGGGCTAATATGAATTTCTCTTCACAAAGAGATTTCATATTAGCCTTTATTTTCAAATCATTATGCGTCTTCAATCACTAAATACGTCATTGATAATGGGCCATGAACCCCAACAACTAAAATCATTTCAATATCACCAGAGTTAGATGGACCAGAAATAAAACTCAAGTTAGTTCCAATTTTTTCACCTTGCAAAACTTTTTGGTTATAAGCTTGGGTTGCTTGCGTAATTCGTGGAACTATCTGACTTTTAGGAACAATTGCGATGAAATGCTGTGGCAAGAAATGTAATGACCGTCCATGACCTGGATTAGTCTCTAAGACCATTGTTGCCGATTCTGCCAATAAATATTCACCAAAAGCAATTCCCACATTTGCTTGATTAGCAGCTTGGATATTGTCCGTCCGCTTATCTTCACCAGCTTGCCAAACATAGGTATCATGTGCTTGGCAAACCTTTGTTAGGTCATATTGAGCAAAGCGTTGATCATTTGGCACAATCACCTTGCCAGATCCTTTCGCCGTAATCACTTCTTCTAAAACCTTAGCCAAGTTATCTTTTGTTACCAACTTAAAATCGGTATAAATATCGGCAGATTGTTTTTGGGCAATTTGACATAGCTCATCTTGACTCAAGCCTTGCATATGTTCTTTATTAACTTTATTTTGAGGAACAAACGGTTCTTTTGCAAGAGAATGCCGTTGATAATTAAGTTTTGTTGCTAAATTATCCAAAAAATCCGTTTGTTTTTCATCAGCATTAACAAACATCTACTTGCCCTCCTTTTGTGCTTGGTGATGCTTAAACCACTCACGAAAAGTATCTTTTTCTTTAGGTGGTCGTGGCAAATCACGATAATCCGTCCAATTTTTAGCAATTGCCGGAGCTTTATTAATGTAGCCATCATGATTATAGAGATTTTCTACGGAAGTTTCACCTTTCTTAGTTACAATCGCTGAACCAAGATGATCAACATGTTCAACAAATTTAAAGACAGGAGCCGAGCCTGTAACAGCCGCTGTTACTTCCATTCCTAATTTTTCTAATTTGCTAGTTCTCTTCAATTCATCCGCCATCACAGTACGATGTTCGATTAATAATTTGTGCAATGGAATTTTGACTGGACAAGTTTCACTACATGCTCCACAAAGACTGGAAGCATATGGCAATTCACCAAATTCTTCATATCCTCCCAAAATTGGTGATAACACTGCACCCATTGGTCCTGGATAAATCGAACCATAACCATGTCCACCGATGTGACGATAAACAGGACAAACATTTAAACATGCACCACAACGAATGCATTGTAACATTTCTTGGAATTTTGTCCCTAAAGCATTCGAACGTCCATTATCGACTACAATTACATAAAAATCTTCTGGACCATCTGCTTCATCTTTTGCTTTTCTTCCTGTAAATGTTACATAACTCGTTAATTTTTGTCCAACCGCACTTCGACATAATAATGTATCTAATACTTCTGCTTCTTGCATACTTGGTACGATACGTTCCATTCCCATCAACACAATTTGTGTCTTAGGAATAGCAATTACTAAATCGGCATTTCCTTCATTTGTAACCAAGTTAATCATCCCGTTATTAGCAATCGCAAAATTACAACCAGTAATGCCAATATCAGCGGTCAAGAAATGTTCACGTAAAACTTTACGCGCAAACTTAGCCATTTCTTCTGGTTCATTTGAACCTTCATATCCTAATTTATTAAAGATTCTTTGAATTTGGTTACGATCTTTATGAATATTTGGAAAAACAATATGGGAAGGTTCGTCCCAATTATCCATTTGTAAGATAAATTCAGCTAAATCAGATTCAATAACTTCTAATCCCATATCTAGAAACATTGGATCTAAGCCTACTTCAGTTGTTACCATTGACTTAGCTTTTACAATTTTTTTAGCATTCTTAGCCAATGTAATTTCTTTAACATAAGCGCGTGCTTCTTCTTCAGTTTGAGCAAATAATACCTTACCGCCATTTTTTTCAACATTTTGTGCAAACATCTCTAAGTAATCTGGCAAATGATTTAAAGTATGTTGACGAATTTCTTGGCCAAGCTCACGCCATTTTTCCCAATCACCAATCTCAGCACGTGCACCTTCACGCTTAATCCATTGACTATCTTGAGCTTTTTTAATGGCCGCTTGCATTTGTTGATCATTAATATTTTTTGCACAACGTTCTTCAAAACTTAATGTACTAGTCTTTAATCCCATGATTTTGCCTCCTATCTTCTTTTAATCAATGAGGCAATCCGACTTTCATCAACATCATGATTTAAAACTTCAGCGATATGCATAATCTTGATTTTCTTGCCTTCACGGTTTAATTTACCACCAATATTCATCAAGCAAGCCATATCTGCACTCACTAAAACTTCGGCATTAGTTGATAAAATATCGTTCATTTTTTCTGTTACCATCGCATTTGAAATCAATGGTTCTTTAACAGAAAATGTTCCCCCAAAGCCACAGCAATTTTCAATATGTGGCAATTCTACATATTCCAAACCTTTAACATAATTCATCATAATAAAAGGTGTTTGCTTTTCTTTTAAAATTCGCGTCATATGACATGAACGATGATAAGTTACCTTAGCATTTAACGTGGCACCAACATCAGTCAAGCCTAAAACATAATGTAAAAATTGGGTAAACTCATAGGTCCGTTCGCTCAAAGAACGTGCTAATGGTCCATATTCAGGATCATCTTTAAAAAATTCTGCATATTCTTTAAATGTAGCTGTACAACTTCCTGCTGCACCTACAATATAATCAGCATCCTTAAATGCTTCCATTTGGTTAATCAAAACTTTTCTAGAAGCTTTACGATACCCACTATTTAATGTCGGTTGACCACAACAAACTTGTTTATCTGGTAATAACACTTCTACTCCAAAACGTTCTAAGACTTCAGTCATTGCAATTGGAACATTTGGAAAAAGTGCATCGACCACACAACTAGTAAATAAACTAGCTTTCATACTCTCACCCTCATTTATATTTATTAAAAACTAGTCTCATTGTACGCTTGTTATTTAAAGTTGTACAAAATATTCCTCCCCTATATCGGTCTTTAAAAATATTTACCGAAAAATATAACAAAAAAATTATAACAACAAAAATATATTAATCATACAAAAGGAAACTAATCTTTTTATATTCTATTTTGATAACTTTTTTTAATATTAGAAACAAAATATAAAAATATGTTTATAAAAAAACTAGAACTATCTTATTTTTCAATTATATTTATTATTATTACGTCTAATTGCGAATCATTCTCAAACAAGCAAAAATAGCTTTAAAAAATAGGCCCACTTTGTTCATTTTTACTACAATATATCTTTTAAACTCAAATAAAAAAACATCAAAGCAAGTAATCCTTACTTTGATGTTTTTTTAGATTTTTTCATCAGGAAAAGTCAAGGTAAAAGTTGAACCTTGATCTAATTGACTCGTTACTTCAATCTTTCCTTGATGAAGTTGCATTAATTGATGCACAATCGCTAAACCAAGCCCTGATTCGCCATACTTAGTATTTTTGCGCGAAACATCGGCTTTATAATATCTTTCCCAAATATTTTTAATCTGTTCTTCCGTCATCCCAATACCAGTATCTGAGATTTGAATTTCTGTTGCATCATCTTGTCGCTTAGCCGTAATCTTAATCACACCATCGTTTGTAAACTGAATTGCATTTTTAGTAATGTTCAATAAAATCTGCACAAACCGATCGTAATCAGCATAAACAGAAATTTCTGCTGGAATATCCAATTCAAAAGTATCATTAGCCGTTTGAGCTTTTTTATCTAGTTGAGCAACCACATTTTTTATCGCATCAACTGCATTAAAGGTTGTCTTAGATAAAACAATCTGACCAGAACGAATCTTTTCATAATCAAGGTTTTCGTTTACCAAGCGAATTAAACGCTTAGTTTCATTTTGCATCAACTCAATACACTGCCCTTTGCGCTCTTCAGGAATTGCATCATAGGCTAATCCTTCTAACAACCCATTAATCGTTGTCAATGGTGTGCGCATTTCATGAGCTGCATCTGCCATAAACTGGCGGCGCCGTTCTTCTTGCCGCTTAATTTCTTCATTTGATTCTTTTAGCGAAGTTGTCATCTTATTAAAAGATGTAGCTAAATCATCAATTTCATCGCGTTGACCAGTTTTTAAGGTAATATCAAAGTTCCCCTCAGCGACTTGTTTGGTTGCATTACGTAATACAGCAATTCTTTTAGTCGTATAATGGGCTAAAACATAACTACCGATAATCCCTAAAATAGCTGAAACTACTAGCGTATATACTAAATTGCGCCGAATAGTTTGAAAACTTTCTTCTAGACTTGAAACAGTCGCACCAACCGATATAACTGCAATTAATTTACCATTGGGATCAAAACAAGGTGCAAAGATATCGGTCATACGTTGTTTAGTCACTGTATCTGGTATCATATCATTTTGATTATCTTGATCTTTAGCAAGTAACTTTTTACGCCCGCCTAAATCACTTTTACGTTTAAGAATTTGTCCTTGTTTGAGTTTTTTCCAATCGCTATTAGAAATAACCGATTTAAAGCCATAACTTGGATACAAAATTTTATCTGGTGCTGTGTAAATTGTGAAATGTACATTTTGATTTTGTAAAATAACTTCACTATTACGCAACTTAGTCACATCTAAAACAAACTCTGAACCACTATCGGTAACTTGAAGTGTCATTGCTTCAGATTTCAAGCTGTAAGCATAGCCTTCCAAACGATCCCAGGTATCTTGATAAACCATTTGTTTAGTTAAATGAAACAATGAAAAAGCTAAACATATCAACAAAAGAATAATAACAGTAAAAAAACCTAACATCTGTTGATATATTAATTTAAATTTCATCGTTTTTCTACCTCAGAATCATCAAACTTATAGCCTACTCCCCAGACAGTTTGAATGACTTGTGGCCCAACTTTTTCAATCTTTTGTCTAATCTTTTTAATATGAGCATCAACAGTCCGTTCATCTCCATAATATTCATAATCCCATACTAGTTGTAACAATTGATCGCGCGAAAAAACTTGTCGTGGTTTTTGAGCTAATGTCTTTAATAATTCAAATTCTTTAGGGGTTAAATCTTCAATCATCTTTCCGCACAAGAAAGCCTCTCTAGTTTTAGTATTCAAACTAAAATGATCCGTTTTAACATCAAAAGCTTGGTTTGTATCGGCTTTTATTTCTAAATTCTTATCACTTAAATTAAGTTCAGCTCGTCTATGCAAAGCTTTAATGCGCGCAATTAAAGTAATAGGTGAAAATGGTTTAACCACATAATCATCAGCTCCCATTTCTAATCCTAATACTTGATCACTTTCAGAATCTCTAGCCGTTAAAATAATGATTGGAACAGTCTTTGATATTTTACGGATTGCTGCATTAACTTGCATCCCATCCATCTTAGGCAAGTTTAAATCTAATGTAATCATATCCCAACTGTCAGGATCTTGGCTAAACATTTCGACAGCTTGTTGCCCATCATAGGCATATTCTACTTCCCATTTTTCTTTTTCAAAAAACATTGACATCATTTCTGAAACAGATTTATTATCTTCAACCATCAAAAGTTTCATAACTTTACAATCCTTTCTTTTCTATCCTTACACAGTTTTTACTAAGATTAGCTTACCAAACAAATTTGATTTTTCTTTGAATAAAAAGTACACCAATCATTATCTTTTTCAATCCTCATTATAGCAAAGCATTTCCCTATTGTTCAATTCTTATCTCCTTACTGCTTTTGCTAGTATAACTTTTCTAAATTAATTACAAATTAAAAACGCCCGCCAACTTTATAGTTAGCGAGCGTTTTTAGATGGAGATGGCGGGGATCGAACCCGCGTCCAAGCATATCGCCACCTAAATATCTACGTTCATAGTCATATTATTTAAATTTCACCGCCAACTGCGCCATATGACAGGGCTAATATTAACGGCTAACCTAAGTTACTCTTCTTTAAACTCTAGGTGAAAGTCTAAAGCGTAGTCCACTTAATTATAGGACCTGGGTTTAGCACATGGACGATGCTAAGCCAGATCTACGCTAGGCCGATTAGGCAGCTAAAGCGTAAGAGTTATTGTTATTTTTTGCAGTTATATTTAACTGAGCGTTTTATGGTAGACGCAACCTACCAAACGCAATCTAGGCTCGACCTATACCTGTCGAATCCAAAACATCCCCATTGCTTAGCAAATTATAGCACATTTGCCAGCTTAACGCCACAAAAAAACCGATTGCTACTAACAATCGGTTAATTTTTTTAATAAACAATAACTGGTTCTTTTTGGAAAACAGCATCATAAACTTTTTGTGCATCTTCAAGACTCAAGTTAAAGCATCCACCAGATCCATCAGTTAAGTAAGCATCTTTATCCCAGTTTGTACGCCATGTAGCATCATGAAAGCCACAACCCGAATTGGTAAATTGTGCCCAATACTTAACTTCGATTTCATAGTGCTCACCATCAGAGTGAACACCTTTCAAAACAGAAGGTGATTGCTTATACATAATGTAATACACTCCGGTTGGTGTTTGTTCATTTGTTGCTACATTTCCAGTAACACCTGTACAAGTTAGTATTTGTTGTCCATTTTTATAAATCCATAGACGTTGTTGTGCTAACGAAACTTCCACATAAGTATCGCCGATGCCGTCATTGCTTAATACATCATATCCAGTTCCATAAGTCAAATACCCTTTTCCATAAATATCTTCTTTAGCATTGATTTGACTTACATCATTTTCTAAAGCTTTAACAATACTTTGGGTGGCTGCTTGTTTATCGATTGCCCAACCATACGTCTCACCTTGAACATTAATTACATTTCCATCGGTTGTTTTAAAGGCAAAAGACTTTCCTAATGTTGCTTGGCTTGCATTAATCTGTGCAATTTTATCTTCAATTCCATCTGTTTGAATTTGATATTTGCTATTTTGATATTTAGTACCATTTAATAATTCTTCTGCTTTAAACACATAAGGTGTTGTTTGTACTTCATAAGTTACTTGACGCTGTAATAATTTTTCTAGTGCTTCTTTTTGTTCACTTATACTTTTATCTTTAGCACCTATTGGTTGCAAAAAGACTCTCTTTAAACGTAAACTTTTAGTGCTTGAAATCTTTGAATACTGTTGTAAGATTTTTGCTACATCATATTGATTACCTTTTTTGGCATCAACAACTTGTACTTTCCCATCTTGAATCCAAGCATAAGCATCAACTGCTTTTTGTCTAGTTTGATTAGCCTTTTCAAGTGCCAATTGAACTTCTTGTTTCAAGGTAGTTTGCCGATAATCACTTGCCTTAGTTGGTACCACTGTCAAATTTTTCTTAGCTTTATTAGGGAAAAATGAAAATTGCTTCTTTAAAGCAGTTTGAACCTTAGCTAAATCTTTTGTTGTAAAACCTGCTTTGGTTGTTTGACCGTGATAGATTAAATCTTCCCCTACATAGACATTGTTATCGATTGTTATGGTCTTTAACTTAGCTAATGCTTCTTTAGCATCTAAACCACCAACTTTAACGCCATTAATAGTTACATTGGCATTGAAATGCTTTGCTTGATACCATGCTAAGCCTCCCAATGCTACGCCAATTACGACTATAACAATACTAATCCCAATGCTTAATTTATGTTTCGTTTTTATGGTAAACACTCCAATCTTGAAAGATAAACATTGTTTTCCTTTTGGACACATTATACTACATCTTAAACTTATCTAACACAACTTTTTAAGCTTGACTTAAAAAACTTAAAAGATTATAATTATTTGAAATAAATTCGAAAGGAAGAGTTGACATGCAATACTTAACATTTCTAAACCGCAACATTCGTTGGCAAAGCCGGTAATGAGGATTGTTTTTGCTTAGGACAGATACAATCCTTGACAGTTGTATCTGTGCCGGTCAACTTTTTAATGGACTCGCACAGCAAATTGTGCGGGTAATGCTAAAAAGCCTTTTCCCGTAAAGACGAGAAAAGGCTTTTTTCTTTACAACACAACTGTTAGGGATTATAAAAGGAGGATTATTATATGAAACGCTTATTAACTACATTAGTTATTTTAGGGATTTTTCTAACTTGGGACTTTTTTAGCCCACAAAAAAAAAATAATAATAATACTAAACCTATTGTTGGAATCTTACAATTAACATCACATCCTGCTTTGAATGAAATCCATCAAGGAATCATTGCTGGCTTAAAACAACAAGGTTTTGTCAATCACAAAAATATCGAAATTGACTTTCAAAATGCCCAAAATGATCAAAGTTCATTAAAAACCATGAGTGAACGTTTTATTAATGAAAACAGTGCTGTCACGATTGGTATTGCCACACCAGCGGCACAAGCTTTAGCGAATACTACCAAAACGACTCCTGTTGTAATGGGGGCAATCAGTGACCCTATTGGTGCTAAACTTGTAAACAATCTCAAACATCCTGATCAAAACGTGACTGGTGTTATGCACGTTGAACCTGTTTTACAACAAGTTACCTTGATTAAAAAAATCTTGCCTAATTTAAAAACCATTGGTGTCTTATATACGGCAAGTGATGATTCAGCAACCGCATCTTATCAAGAATTTGCTCGGCAAGCCAAAAAGCAAGGCTTAATCGTCAAACCATATACTATAAGCTCGACAAATGATGCTGCTCAAGTTGCTAGTGTACTTGCTCAAGAAATACAAGCATTATATCTTCCTACAGATAACAATGTTGCTTCAGCAGCTCCAACCATTATCAACACGGCAACTCAATATCAAGTTCCCGTTTTTTCAGCGTCCTCTTCTTTATTAAAAGATGGAGCTTTAGCTACTGTTAGCGTTAGTCAATTTGATTTGGGTAAACTCACAGGTCAAATGGCTGCTGAAATTTTAAAAGGTAAAAAACCAGCAAATATGGCAATTAGACATGTCAAAAAAACTTATTTAAGCCTAAATCTTAAACAAGCACAAAAACTTAACATTCAAATTCCAAATGAATTACTCACTCAAGCACAACAGAAAGGAGAAATAATCTCATGAGTCTAATTACTTCTTCTATTGGCCAAGGTCTTTTATGGTCAATTCTAGCTCTAGGCGTCTTTTTAACCTTTAGAATCTTAAATTTCCCAGATATGACTGTTGAAGGAACATTTCCTTTAGGTGCAGTTGTCACCGTCAGTGCCTTAACTCATGGTGTCAGTCCTTTATTTTCCACCTTATTGGCCTTATTTGCCGGTTGTTTGAGTGGTTTAGTTACAGGTGTTTTATATACCAAACTAAAAATCCCCATTCTCCTAGCTGGAATTTTAACCATGACAGCTTTATACTCTATCAATTTGCGAATTTTAGGCAAAGCTACCGTGGGATTGTTGGATATTTCAACCATTTTTTCATATTTTGATTATCTCACTCCTAATTTTCAGTTAGTCTTTTTGGGAATAGCCATTACTACCCTTGTAGTTTTTGCAATCGTACTCTTTTTAAATACCGAGCTTGGCCAAGCTTTCATTGCAACAGGTGACAATCAAAAAATGGCTCATTCTTTAGGCATTAACACCGATGCAATGAAAATTTTAGGCTTGATGCTAGGCAACGGACTCGTTGGTTTGTCTGGCGGCTTGCTTGCACAAAACAATGGCTATGCTGATGTTAGTATGGGAATTGGAACGATCGTTATTGGTTTAGCAGCTATTATTATCGGTGAAGTACTTTATGGACCACTTAGCTTAAGTGCACGTTTAGTCGCCGTAGTGTGTGGCAGTATTTTATATCGTTTAGTATTATTAGCCGTTTTACAACTAGGATTTAATACCAATGATTTTAAGTTAATTTCAACAATTATATTAACTCTTTGTTTAAGTTTACCAACCTTAGAACAAAAATTTAAAATTCGCCAGACTTTTAGTAAAGGAAGCTCGAAACAATGACCAAAAAAACACTCTTAGAATTTAAAGATGTCACTCTTACCCTAAAAAGTGGCCCAAATGAAGAAAAAAAGCTTATCGATAAATTAAACCTAACCATCAAGCAAGGCGACTTTATCACTCTATTAGGAACTAATGGTGCTGGTAAATCAACCTTACTAAACCTTATTAATGGAACATTACAACCTACGCAAGGCGAAATTTTTTTGGCTAATCAGCCCTTTAAAAAAATTTCTACTAAAAAAAAGATGGGCTTAATTGCACAAGTTTTTCAAGATCCTAAAGCTGGAACTGCTCCACGAATGACAGTGGCTGAAAATCTTTTATTAGCGCTAAAACGTGGTCAAAGTCGGACTTTGCGCCTACGCAAATTAACAGCAAAAAAAGAATATCTAACAAGTTTATGTGCCCAGCTTCCTAACAAATTAGCTGATAATATTGACAATTTTGTTGCTAACCTTTCCGGAGGTCAGCGCCAAACTTTAAGTTTTTTGATGGCCACAGTAAAAAAGCCTGCACTACTATTATTAGATGAGCACACGGCCGCACTTGATCCTAAAACAAGTGCTCAACTAATGCAGTTAACTAATCAGACAATTACTAACCAAAACTTAACCTGCTTAATGATTACTCATCAATTGAGTGATGCTTTAAAATATGGTAACCGTACAATTATTTTAAAAGATGGCAAAATCGTCTTGGATGTCTGCGGTAAACAAAAAGAAGCCTTAACAATCCCTGAAATTTTACAATATTTTGCAGATTAAGCTAAAAGGAGTCAAACCCAAATAACGATTTGACTCCTTTTTACATTTGATCCATCTTTTGATTTAACAATTTATCTACATAATTATTTCCCTTGTTATTAGCATGACCTTTAGTCCAACTAAAATTCAAATTAGGAAACAAAATTAAAACCTCAATGAGTTGTTGCCATAATTCCTTATTAGCTACCGGTTGACCATTTGCTTTTTTCCAACCATTAACCTGCCAACCACGCAACCAACCTTTTCCTAAAGCATCCAAAATATATTTCGAATCTAAAATTGCATAAATTTTTTCATTTTGCCAACCATTTTTCAAAATAAACTGCAATCCATTTAATAAACCTAATAACTCCATGCGATTATTAGTACTACCATATTCACCATCTACACCCGTGTAATTTTGTCCGGCTCTTTGGATTAAATACGCCCAAGCGGCCTTATCTGTTGCTTGTACGTGTTGGCCTTTTTTATTTCCATGATTGCGTGAGCCACCGTCACTATATAAATAAATTTGTGCTAATTGAATAGAATTATCCTGTGTACTTTCCTTTTTCACAGAACCTTTCAACCAGTCTTGTGCTTCTTTTTTGGTTTTAAAACTTTTATATCTAGCGCCTTTAAAACCTTTAACATGTGCTTCACATTCAGCCCATGTTAAATATATTCCCGTTTTTTTTCCTTGCGCAACCGCATAATATTTTTGTGTTTTAATTTTTTCCACTCCTTAGTTGCTAATATTTTTAGCATACCATTGTCAAAGTCAAACAGCAAACATAAAAAAAGCGATGATTAAAAACCATCGCCTTATTAATCCCCAAAATTACTCCTCTATCTCCATTCTCAAATCATGGATTACCTTTTCAAGATGAGTTAACGGGTCGTTCAATGTTAGGTAATATAAGCTTTGGAGTCCATTTTTTCTAAATGATACTAAACCTGCTTCACGCAAAATCTTTAAATGATGTGAGACAGCCGGTTGAGTAATTGACATTTCATTTGTAATATCAGTTACAGTCATACCTTCATCTGCACAGCTACACAATAAATAAATGATTTTTTGACGGTTTCTATCAGCCAACGCATTAACAACTTCGAAATCCCCCATGAAGTTATTAATAGCAGAAATCTGCTTAGAATTTAACTGAACAGTAGTCATTTTCGTCACCCTCCTTTCAAGGTTACTCTACTTCTGAGTATAGAATAACATTAATGATGAAGTCAGGCAAGCGTTTGCAATAATTTTTTTAACTATTTTTAGCTTTTTTATATAAAAAAATGATAATCGCGACTCAATTTAATGTATATTTACTTTTTAATCAATATAAAAATAAATTGAAAAATACATCAAAATCGTACCTAATAATACAAATAAATGCCAAATAACATGAAGATACTTAACACCATGAATACTATAAATTAGCGCACCGATGGTAAAAGAAACCCCACCTAAAAACAATAATAGTACTCCATCAACTCCTAAATTAGCTTCCAAGCTCTTAACCCCTAGCAAGCATAGCCATCCCATTACAATATAAAGACTTGTCTCAATCCATTGGCGACGCTTTTTAGCTAAAATATGATATAACATGCCAAAACATGCCAATCCCCATACACTAACTAACAACATTACTCCCATTGAGCCTTTGATTGTTAACAAACAATATGGCGTATATGTTCCAGCAATTAAAAAATTAATACTACAATGATCAAAAATCTGAAAAATTCGTTGTGCCCTTGTAAAATAAAGTGAGTGAAATAAGGTTGAACATAAATAAAGCAAAATTAACGTAATTCCATAGACTAAATACGCGCCTAAGGCAAGCATATTAGCTTGCCCTATTGCCTTTAAAATCAGCAAAACCAGTGCTGCAATGCTTAAAAACACTCCAATTCCATGTGTTATTGCACTCCATACTTCATTTAAAATTCGTGTCTTTTGGTTAATCATCAAACCACCTCTTAGTATTAAGTATAACACCAAATATATTCAATATCAACATCAACTAGATTTATAATCTAGATAAAGAAATAAAGAAAATGTGTTATACTAAAATTAAGTAAATTTCTTTATTTTAAAAGGAGCTTTTTTTAATGTCTCAATCAACAATTTCATTACCTAGTTTACCTTTATGGCAAGAGTTTCCCGAACTTGAGCTTTACATGGATCAAATTGTAAGCTTAGGTAATCGCTATTTAAGCGGCTTAACCCAAACTACCATAACACCTGCTATGGTTAACAGTTACGTTAAAAAAGGACTTATTAGCCGACCTATCAAAAAACGTTATACTTGCGTCCAACTGGGGCAACTATTGTTAGTTAGTCTTTTTAAAAGTGTTTATTCGTTAGATATTGTTGAAAAACTATTACCACCAGTTTTAGATCAAATTACTTATGATGAAATTGCCACCAAGTTCAACACAATTTTAACTTGTCAACAAGTAACACCTTTAAATAGTGATTTAACTACACTTGCCTTACAAACAGTTATTTTTAAATGTTTGACTCTAGAATTATGTAACGACTAAAAAAACAGTCAACTTTGATATATACCCTCTTTACTGGATATCCAGTAAGGAGGGTTATTTTTATGCGCTACTCGCAAGAATATAAAATAAAATG
>CAJLBJ010000008.1 GCA_905204935.1 uncultured Lactobacillus sp. | reverse complement strand
CTGATCAAATTTCATTTTTAGAAATTCAATCAGCTATTTTTATGTCCAGACTGGTGCTTTTTTCCCAGTCCCTTTTATATTAATCAACTTTTCTTCTTGGAACAAAAAATCCTAAAATCAACCATACAAACACTACATATGGGAAGAGGTTCATTGGCCAAGCCGGTATCGGCCACAAGTTGCTATAAATTGGGAAAATCATCACACCAATCCCGATGATTGGCGCAATCAAGTGCTTAAAGTAAGCTTTGCTCTTTTGTTTTCTAAAATAAACAATTGCGCCGACATTAACTAACACATAAACCAACAATAAGGCGATCACGCCGATTGTACCAAAATAGTTGTAGTAATCACCAGCACTAACTTTTAAGCCAATACCAATGATTGCATAAAAGATCAACGCTAATACAGTAATCAAGTCTAGCGCTTTGGTTGGTGTTTGCTTTTCACCTTTTAATTCACCTAAAGAAGGCATCAAATACCCACTTTTGGCTAAGGCTTCTAACATAAACGCACCCGCATTCAAAGCACCAAAGTAGCAAGCAAAATAACTTGTTACAGAAGCAAAGTCAATAAAGACTGCCATCCAACTGCCGACATAACGAGTTGATAAGTAATTTAACGGTGCAGCAGAGTCTTGCATCTTGTCAAGATTTGCCAAACCAAAGCCCATGATTTCAGTGTAACTAACAATCATGTAAAAGAACATTCCAAAGACAACTGAACCTAAGATCGCAATCTTAATGGCCTTAGCCGGTTTTTTAGCTCGTGGTGCAATCGTTGCTGAACCTTCAAAACCTGCAAATGACATCAGGGCAAAAATCATCCCAGCGCCAATTCCACTCCAAGTCCCGTTGCTTGGATTTAGTGGTTTAGCTGAAAGTCCTGCATCGCCACCCTTAATTAAAATGATAGCCGTCAAGACTACTAAAGCCCCTACCGCAAAAAACTCAAGCACTAAGGCAAAACGTGTCGAAAATTCAATCCCTTTGTGACTCAATGCCCCACCTAAAAGCAACACGAAAATCACGTAAAGTGGCACAGGCAAATGAATTCCGAAATGTTGTAAGAAGACATCTAAAAAGTTCCCCACAACCGCTGAACTACTAAATGCAAAGGTCACATAAACTAATACCAACAACCAACCTGAAATAAAACCTGCTTTTTCGCCTAAAGCCTTAGCATTGTAAGCATAAGCCGATCCTTCACCTGGAATTTCACGTCCAAGTTGAACAAACGACATCCCGACAAACAAAATACCTAAACCTGCCAAAATAAAACCAATCGGTGCAACTACACCAGAAGTCTTGACCGCACCAGCCGTATTAAAGGCCATTGCCCCAGTCGGTGCTAACATCGCCACAGATAAACCTAAGACTTCAAGTAATGATAATTTCTTTTCTCTCATCTAGTCAACAATTCTCCTTAAAATTCTTCTCTAATCCCATAAATTTGTGCACTTGTTTGCCAACAAATCGCATCAATATAACGCTTCTTTGCGTCTAACGGTAGTAGCGTTAATTTTTCAAAATGTGCTAACAGTGCGTCTTTGAAACGTCTGGCTGCCACACCATACATTTCCGGACTTGTACTTGCATCAGAAGCAAATAAAAAGCGTGTATATGGCGCCAATTCCAACGCCTCATCCAAGACACGTTCAATTGCACTTGGTCCCAACGGATTGATTAACGAAATATCAAAATACAAGTTAGGAAAGACACTCGCTAGATAACCTGCTTCACGATGATATGGATAGCAATGTAGTAACACTACTTTTAATCCTGCTAAACACCATTTTTGTAAAAAGTCCCGCAACAACAACGGATTTCCTTGATACATATCGGTATCCGCATCACCATACCCTACGTGAAATTGTAGCGGTAAATCTTGTTTAATCATCAATGGTGCTAAATTCCAGACAAGATAACTGATAATTTGCGGATCACTTAAACGAACTACACTGGATTTTTTCCATGCTTCAAACGCAATTTTAGCTTGTTTTTCAGAAACTTCCGTGATTTTTAAACCAAAACGATAAGCTGCAATCGATTTAAAACCTACATACCCATTTGCTTTAGCCATTTTAACTTCAGCATACAACGCTTGCCACCATTGCTCAAAAGTCGCACTTTTTTGCATGATATCTTGGGCTGCTGTTTCGAGGCGATAAATCGGGTATACACTCGTATTGGTCAAAGTCGCTGTTTCCTTTAAATCCAAAATCGCATTGTCTGGCACAAAGCCAATATCAATCAATAAACTCCGATAATCATAATGTCCAAATAAGTTCGTACAATATTGTTGATATTGTTGTTGTGTCAGCACATTTAGCGGATCAAAATCCTGACTAAACTTCTTAGCTTCTGCTTGAAATTCCCACCATGCCAAGCGATTCTTGGTATCTTCTAGTGGATAATAACTACTATCAGCCTCACTTGATACCATCGCTGTTCTTTGGGCCCGATTAGCCAAGGTCCCATCAATCAAGAAATGACAATGATGATCAAGCAAAGGCACTTCTTTTAGATAATCTGCTAAATTCATTTTTTCTTCCTCTAATATAAATCACGGTACGCAGCCGCAATCTCGGCTGGCGTTTTATCGGAAAAATATGCCACATCTCGTTGCTTAACTTTCAAATACGTTTCTAAGCCTATTTTCCCTAACATTTCACCAAACAACTCATCTTGTTGCAAAGCTTCTAAAGCTTCGGTCAAACTTTGTGGTAACCGTGTGATTCCTAAGGCTTCTCGTTGTGTTTGACTCAATAAGGCCGGATCACTGTCTAATAGTTGAGTTGGCATGATTTGTTGTTCAATACCTTCAATTCCTGCAGCCAATAGCGCACTGCAGGCTAGATACGGATTGCAACAAGCATCGCTCGCCTTCAATTCGATATTTAATGTTTGGGCTGGGTCGCTTGCAAACGTTGATGGAATTCGTATGCAAGTTTCTCGATTATCTTGACCAAATGCCACATAAGCACTGCTCCAGTGACTTGGCTTTAAACGTTCATAGGAATTTAAACTCGCACAGCTAAATGCAAGCAATGCCGGCATATGCTTTAAAAGCCCTCCAACAAACCAATAACCTAGCTGGCTTAACTTCATTGCATCATCTTCAGCATACAAGGCATTTTTTTCACCTTGCCATAACGACACGTGCAAGTGTGCACCGTTACCAGCTTGATCTAAATTAGGCTTTGGCGCAAATGTTGCGTATAGACCATGCTTTTTAACAACACTTTTAAGCACACGCTTAAAGCGTAATAAATCATCGGCTGCTTCTAAAGCCTCCTTAGGCTTGACTGGTAATTCATGTTGCCCTGCCCCAGCTTCAGGATAATATGCAATAGGTTCGATTCCTACACGTTGCAAAGCTTCTAATATTTCGGGTAAAAACGCATAGACATCTTCCATTGATTCAGTCGAAAAACAAATGTTAGGCCGATATGGTTTTAATTGCTTATTTTCATCTTTTTCATACAGACTAAATTCATTTTCATAACTAAATTTAGCTGTCAAACCTAATTTAGCCAAACGTTTGATTTGCTTTTGTAAAATAACTCGTCCATCAAATTCTAAAGGTGTTCCATCTTGCATTTGGTAATCACACATCACCGTTGCTACCCAAGGTGTCTGAGGTAATACGCGTAGTGAACTTAAATCAGGTACTAACCGAAATTCACCAATCGCATCAAACCCTTTGACTGCAACGATCTCATCACGCATTGTTGATGCAGGCATTGCCCGGGTTATACCCATTCCATCGCTGAGACGTGAAGCCAATTGTTCTAAAACAATCGTCTTTCCACGTGCAATCCCTGTATAATCAACATAAATAAATTCAACTAATTTAACACCTTGTTTATACAACAAACTCACTAATTCTTCGACTTTCACCACGTTATTTCCCTTTTATATGTGCTAATTTCCATTCTTGTGCGCGTTTAACTAAATCACTGAAAAATTGTAACTGAGCTGGATCTTCTTGCCACAAGTTTTCAGGATGCCATTGAACGGCCAAGGCATTAGCTTGTTTTGATTCGATTGCTTCAATGACGCCATCATAAGCTTTAGCACTTGCGACTAAGCCTTCCCCCAAAGACTTGATTGCTTGATGATGTCTGGAGTTAACCGTTACTTTTTGCGCAAACATTTGCGCTAATTTTGTTTCTGGTGTAACAAAAGCATCATGGGTTGGGAAATGTCCTAACGTTGCTTGACTATGTTGCACTTGTAAATTCTCGTATTGACTTGGTAAATCTTGATATAAACTGCCTCCTAGAGCAACGTTTAAAATCTGTAATCCTCGACAAATTCCAAAAATTGGTTTTTGTTGTTTAATCGTTTCTTTAATTAAGGCAATTTCAAATTCATCTTTAGCACTTAAAGTAATGCCGATTTGTGGATGAGGTTGTTCACCGAAATAAAGCGGATCAACATCAGGGCCACCCGGAAGCAACAATCCATCATATAAATCCACCATTTCTTTAGCCGCAGCGGTCGCATCGGCTTTTCGATCAGGGAAAGGAAGGATTATTGGAATCCCATGAGTCGCATAAATCGCTTCTTTGGTGTCATGGGGCGCATAAGCTAAATAATCGCCAGGCATTCTTGGATTTACTTCAACTAATTGATCACTTGGAATCCCAATAATAGGTTTCATAAAAAAACAGTCCTTTCTTTCCATTAGAGATACCTCATTATGATAATAATTTCTCTTGTAAATTACAAGTTTTTTATGAAAATCTCCGCTAATTTACATTGATTTGCCTACAATTATCGACTATAATTCAAACTGTTTAAAAATATTTATTTTAAAGGAAATCACTACATGAAACTTGCTTGCAAAAATACACAGATAAAAACTATTCGTAAAATCTTCTTTGCTGTTTTATACGGTTTATTATCCGCAATTGGTATCAATATGTTTTTATCGCATGCTAACTCTTATTCAGTCGGAGTTCCTGGAATTGCGCAGTTATTACATGCAATCTTATTAAAAACCAACTTCAACTTAAGTATCAGTTTGCTGATGATTTTTATGAACATCCCTTTGTTTTTATTTGCTTGGCGCTGTTTTGGCCTTAGATATATCACTTATTCGTTAATTGCCGTTGCTTCTAACATTACATTTTTAGAATTTATCCCGCAAACAATGATTGTCTCTGATAAATTAACTAACACGCTATTAGGCGCTGCGTTAATCGGTATTGGTGTGGGATTATGCTTTAATAACGGATTTTCGACCGGTGGAACTGACGTCATTGTGGCTTATGTCCAAATGCGCTTTAAAAAGAAGATTGGTTTTGTCAATAATCTCATCAACGGCATCGTCTTGGTGGCTGCCGCCCTTTGCTTTGATTTAGGACGCAGTGTCTTTAGTTTGATTGGTATGCTTGTCACCAGTTATTCAATGGATTATTTCTTCATCCAACAAAAAGATGTCAACATCATGATTTTCACCAAGCAATCCGCTAAATTAGCAGCAGCCCTTAAAAATTTCGTCCACGGGGCCACATTATTAAACGGGACAGGCATTTATACCGATCAGCCAACCGATATTATTATTATCGTCGCCCAAAAAGGCCAGCTTAAATACTTGAAACAAACGATTCAATTAACCGATCCAAATGCCTTTATCAGTGTGCAAGGTGCCAATGCTGATTTAGGTAATTACCGTCAAGTTTTTGAAGACTAATAAAGAGGACAGTCATGTTTTTGAAGACTAATAAAGAGGACAGTCATGTTTTTATGACTGTCCTTTTTTTGACATTAAAAAAGCCGTCCTCTTCTAGACGGCTCAAGCACTTACACTTTTATGTTCTTATCGGTATAGATGATTAACATGACGATACCAATTTTGATTGCCCCTCTTAAAAATTCATGTTCAAACAAGTTTAGTACCCCTAACACTAACATCACTAAACACGCAACAATCAAAAAGATTCTTTTGACTTGTGTATTTAACATCATAATCCCCCTATTTACAAAAACAACCGTTGTTTGTAAAGCCTATTTTACAAAAACATACTCCGTTTGACTAGATTTTTCAGGTAAAAAGCGATAACCCAATTCATTGAATTCCTTTGCTTGAGCTAAATCTTGAATTTGCTTGCGTGCCAAAAACTGCACCATTTGCCCACGTGCCATCTTAGCGGCTGTCGCTTTTTGTTTAACTTTGCCATCTTTTAATTCACCAAAAACACAAGTCACAAATTTTTGGTCAGGCTTAACATAGCGTTCAATCGCTTTAGAATATTCCTTTGAAGCCAGATTCAAGACACAATCATCATCTTCATACAACACCTGATATAGTCTATCTGCCCATAAAGCATATAAATCCTTACTATCATTTAGTTTTACTTTAGCTTGCATCTCCAAGCGATACGGCACTACCCCATCAAATGGCGCTAACACTCCATAAAAACCAGATAAAATCCGCAAATATTTCTGCACATAATCAAATTGAACCTGACTAAAAACTTCTGGCGCCATGGTTTGATATTGAATCCCCACATAGGCTAATAAAGCCGGGGTCAAATTACCATCAAGGTTCATTTCCAAAAGATTTTGGTAGTTTTCTGTTGCCAATTTATCACTACACTTCCACAAATCTTTTAGTTCTTCAAAAGATAACGAACGTAGATACTCTAGCAACTGCTGTGTTTGTTCCAAAAAAAGTGGTTGACTAAGCGGAATAAAGCTATCCGTATCAACTTGCATCTTTTTAGCCGGCGAAATAATAATCTTCATTACACCCACCCTTTCTTACTTTTTAATCCCTAAAAAAATATACTTGACTTGGTATGCTATAATCATAGCTGTTAGTTATTTTTTATGCAATTATTGCGGAGGAGATTTTTATGAGCGAAAATAATGAATCTAAACCACAGAATCAAAATTTATCGCCTAAACATCACATGGCCATGCCTTGGCATAATTTTGTCACAAGCAATGACCACATCATGGCAAGCGATGCACCTTTAAGAGAAAAGGCCTCTTTAGTTGGTAGAATCGGTATCATGATGCTTTCATGTGGGACAGGAGCTTGGCGTGTCAGAGATTCGATGAACACTATCGCACGCACTTTAGGATTAACTTGTTCAGCCGATGTCGGCTTGATTTCAATCGAATACACCTGTATTCAAGATGGTCACAGCTACACCCAAGCCCTAGCCTTACCAACGACTGGTGTTAACACCGATAAACTTTCGGAAATGGAACACTTCGTTAGACGTTTTGAAGAACAAGGTGCTTTTATGAGCATCGAACAAATTCATGACACTTTAGACAAAATTCAAGCCAAACCTGGAAATTACTCCGCTTTGGCAGCTGGTTTTGCTTCAGCCTTAGCATGTAGCGCCTTTGTTTTCTTATTAGGCGGTGGCTTAATCGAGATGATTTGTTGTTTTATCGGTGCTGGTTTTGGCAACTGGATTCGCCGTAAAATGCTAGACAAACATCTAACATTGATTGCTTGCATCTCAGTTAGTGTTGCTGTAGCTTGCTTGGCTTACTTAATAAGCTTTGAAGCCTTAGATTATTTCTTTAATATTTCTTCGGCTCACGAAGCTGGCTATATTGGCTCCATGCTTTTTGTGATTCCTGGTTTTCCATTTATCACAAGCGGACTAGACTTAGCTAAACTCGATATGCGCTCAGGAATTGAACGGATGATTCACGCTTTAGTCATCATTACCGTTGCTACCTTGGTTGGTTGGATCTTAGCTTTGATTGTCAACTTCAAGCCAAGCGACTTTATTGCTTTAAACCTTAATCCATGGGTTTTAGCTGGATTGCGTATAATTGCTAGTTTTTGTGGGGTATTTGGCTTTTCAATCATGTTTAATAGCCCTTATAAAATGGCAACCGTTGCCGGCTTAATCGGTGCAGTTGCTAATACCTTGCGTTTAGAATTAGTTGATCTAGCTAATTGTCCGCCAGCCGCTGCTGCTTTTTTAGGGGCTTTAGTCGCTGGATTACTCGCATCAGCAGCTCATCAAGACTACCCACGCATCACTTTGACAGTCCCTTCAATCGTCATCATGGTGCCTGGTCTTTATATGTATCGAGCTGTCTATAACATCGGTGTCACCTCGATTAGCGATGGTGCTTTGTGGTTAACTAAGGCTGCTTTAATCGTCTTATTCTTACCGTTAGGCTTGATTATTGCACGTGTTTTGACCGACAAAAAATGGCGCTATTGTAGTTAATAATTATAAAAAAACTCAGCTTACAAGGCTGAGTTTTTTATTTATGATACGGGGTATTGTTATTTATCATGTAGCAACGATAGATCTGTTCACTCAATACTAACCGCATTAATTGATGTGGCAAGGTTAATTTACCAAACGAAATTTGTGCATCACTTCTGTTCATAACTTCCATACTTAAGCCTAACGAACCTCCAATGACAAATGTCAAATCACTTTTTCCATACGTTGCTAATTGGTTTAACTCACGAGCAAATTCTTCTGAGCTTCGTTGCTTTCCTTCAATCGCCAAGGCATAAACATATTCTTTATCCTTAATCTTAGCTAAAATACGTTCGCCTTCTTTTTGCTTGACGGCTTGCATTTGAGCTTCACTTAATTTTTCTGGGGCCTTTTCATCTGCAACCTCAACAACTTCAAACTTACAAAACTTACCTAGACGTTTAGCATATTCAGCTATCCCCTGCTTGAGATATTTTTCTTTTAACTTACCCACAGCAATTATCTTTATATTCACAAAAATTCACATCCTATCAACAGGTTTTCCACAAAGTTATCCACAGTTTCCACAAAAAGCACCCCATATCTTGTGTAGAACATATTTTCCCCACAAGATTTATTGTTTTGTTTCTTTTCCACAATCTAAAAGTTATCAACATCTCGACCAATAACATCCACAATATTCTTGTATACTCATAAGCCTTGATATTATAACCTTTTCATGTCCAAACCACAACTAAATCTTTAAAGTTATCCACAATTATCCACAAGGGTTGTTGATAATTCTGGGTAAAACTTGGCTAAAATCATCTATATATTATGGACGATTCTTCTAGCTGATGCAACCTACAAAAAAGACCACTCAAGAAGAGTGATCTTTTCTACGATTATTGACCTTCGTTTGAAGCAGCTGACGTATTTGAATCATTTGCCTCAAGTGTTAATTTAACCGTTGTTGTTTTTAGCTTACCATCGTGATAGTACTTAATTGCCACACTATCACCCAATTTGTGATCATACAAGGCTTCTCTTAAGGTTGCAATACCTGTAACATCTTTGCCACCTAAGCCCACAATTACGTCATATTTTGAAATGCCTGAGTTCTTGAGTGGTGAATCACTATTGATATCAGCAACTACAATCCCACTTGTAACATCACTTGGTAATTTCAACAATGATTCACGTTCATTTTCAGGAACATTTGTCAAATCAATCAAGCTAATCCCTAAAGCAGGACGAACCACTTTACCGTTAGCAACCAATTGATTAATGATATTGACAACTTCATTACTTGGAATAGCAAAGCCCATACCTTCAACAGAAGTTCCATCAGAACCTGTGCTTGCCAATTTCATCGAGTTAATTCCGATTACTTGTCCATCCAAGTTGATCAATGGGCCACCAGAGTTACCTGGGTTAATTGCGGCATCAGTTTGAATAACTGTTGCTTGACCTGTTTCTACACCACTGCTGTTAGTTACTGAAACAGTCCGCTTCTTAGCCGAAATAATCCCTTGTGTTAGCGAAGTTGCATATTGTGAGCCTAATGGAGAACCGATAGCTAAGGCAGTTTCACCAACTTTAATATTATCTGAATTTCCAAAATCTGCGACTTGTTTTACATCTGCAGCGTTAATCTTTAAAACTGCCAAGTCTGTAATAGCATCATGTCCGACAACTGTCGCCTTTAATTTTTTACCAGAGCTAAGCAAAACTTCAACACTATCTGCGCCAGAGATAACGTGATTATTCGTTACGATAAAGGCGGTGTCGCCAGATTTCTTATAAATAACACCAGACCCTTCACTTGTTGAAGTCGTTTCTTGACCCATACCACCAAGTAGAGCTTCTAAAGAATCGCTTTGACTTGTACTGTATGCTTCAACCGAAACCACAGCTTCTTTAATCTTATCAAATGCTTTAGTTGTTTGACTATTAACATTAACATTGATGTTACTTGTCTTAGCCGTACCTAATGAATTATTTGAGGTCACACCGTCAACCGTGCGATTTTCATATAAGGCATAGCCACCTGTGACAATTCCACCACCTAACAAACCACCAATCAATGCTACTACAAAAATTTTAGGCAAATTAGACTTGGATTGTTTTGTTCTTTTAGGTTCTTCATTTTTTTCTGGTTGTGTAAATTCTTCTTGTGTTGGAGGTACTTCTTTGAATTCCCCATCAAATTGATTATCTTCGTTCATAAATAATGAACTCCTTTCATGTGTAACTAATTGTTATGGTCTTGATTATAATAACTAATTTTGAAAACTTTTTGAATTAAATGTAATTTTATCATAAAGAGCTTTGAAACTTCTTAAGATATGCTCAAAAAAACATCTATCTTTGTGAATTTAACCTTATTCCGTTCTTTTTTGACCTTTTTTTAAGTGTATTATGAGAAAAATTAGAAAAATCAGATTAGTTAAACTAAACATTTTCTAATTTATATCCTGAACAAAAACCTTTATAAAACAGTGTTTTTTAACTGTATTTACAAAAAACATAATATTTTTATTACAAATTTCTAAAAATCTATTGCGTTATTTATTAGAAAATATTACAATACAGACATTGTTTTTTAATAATTCATAAAGTAATTAAACGAATGAGGGGTTTGTATGAATGAAACGCTATTAAAAATCCGTGGTTTAAATACATCTTTTAAACTAGACGGGCAATTTTATACAGCAATCGAAGATATTAATCTCGATTTAAAAAAAGATGAAGTTCTTGCTATCGTGGGTGAATCTGGCTGTGGTAAAAGCACCTTAGCCACAAGTATTATTGGCTTACACAACTACAACAACACAAAAGTTGAAGGTAGCATCAACTATCTAGATCAAGATTTGCTTCAATTAAGTATCGATCAAATGGATAAATTACGTGGCAACAACATTGGAATGATTTTCCAAGATCCCTTGGCTGCTTTAAATCCATTGATGCGTATCGAAGATCAAATTAAAGAAAATCTCGATTTACACACCACTTTAGATGAAGAAAGCAAGCAAAAACGCGTCTTAGAACTTTTACAACAAGTCGGTATCCCTAATCCTAAACGTGTGGCTCGCCAATATCCACACCAACTTTCAGGTGGGATGCGCCAAAGAATCATTATTGCAATCGCTATTGCTTGTAAACCAGAAATCATCATCGCTGATGAACCAACGACAGCACTAGACGTTACAATTCAAGCACAAATTTTAGATCTTTTAAAAGATATCCAAGCACAAAACCACGCCGGCATCATCTTAATCACCCACGATTTAGGTGTCGTAGCTGAAATTGCCGATCGTGTAGCTGTTATGTATGCCGGTCAAATCGTTGAATTAGGTAGCGTTGAACAAATTTTTACAAACCCTAAACATCCTTATACTCGTTCTTTATTACGATCAATGCCACAAAAAGAAAGCATCTCCGACCAGCTTTATGTTATCGATGGAATGGTACCATCACTCAAAAACATGCCTCATGACGGTTGTCGCTTTGCTAAACGTATTTCTTGGATTAACGCTAGTGCTCATGAGCAACATCCAACATTACACGAAGTCGAACCACAACATCTGGTACGGTGCACTTGTTATCAAGAATTCACCTTTAAAGACGAGAGATAGGGGGACAACATATGAGCAACAACTTAATAGAGATAAAAGATCTTTGCGTACACTATCCAATTCGGTCTGGTTTTTTTAATCGTATCACCGATTATGTTTATGCCGTTGATGGAGTAACCTTTGAAATCAAACAAGGTGAAAGTTATGGTATCATCGGCGAATCTGGTTCAGGTAAATCAACCATTGGTAAATCAATTGTTGGCCTTGAAAAGACGACTTCCGGACAGATTTTGTATCAAGGAAATGATGTAACTAAAAAGCATACTAGAACCAAAACTAAATACAACAAAGATGTGCAAATGATTTTTCAAGATTCACTTTCCAGCTTGAATCCACGTAAAAAGATTTTAGACATTATTGCCGAACCGTTACGTAACTTCGAACAACTCAGCCAACACGAAATAGTCGAAAAAGTAGCACATCTCTTAGAAATCGTTGGGTTAGAGCGTGACTCGCTTTACAAGTACCCCCATCAATTTTCCGGGGGACAACGACAAAGAATCGGGGTTGCACGGGCTGTAGCATCCAATCCCAAGCTCATCATCGCCGACGAACCCGTTTCAGCGCTTGACTTATCTGTGCAAGCACAAGTTTTAAACTACATGAAAAAGATTCAAAAAGAATTTGGTGTCTCATTTATGTTTATCTCACATGACTTAGGTGTCGTTTATCATATGTGTGATAACTTAGCCATCATGCACCGTGGGCGTTTCGTGGAAATCGGCTCACGCCAAGATATTTACCAAAATCCACAACATATCTACACCAAGCGCTTATTAGCGGCTATTCCACGTGTTGATGTTACAAATCGTGCAAAAAATCGTGCACTACGCCAACAAGTTGAACAAGAATTCCAAGAAAATCAATATTCCTATTATGACGAAAACGGTCGAGTCTATCCATTACGCCAAATCTCAGATACTCACTGGGTAGCCCTACCAGAACAAAAGGAGGGGAAATAAGATGTGGAAAACAATTTTGCGGCGGATCTTATTAATGATTCCGCAAATTATTATCTTAAGTATCTTAGTTTTTGTATTAGCTAAAGCCATGCCTGGCGATCCATTTACCGGCAAGGTGACTCCACAAACTTCTCCTAGTCAAATCGAGGCTTTAAAAAAGGCCGCTGGATTGTTTGATCCTTGGTATGTGCAATATTTCCGCTGGGTTAAAAATATTTTCCACGGTGATTTTGGTATCAGTTACCAATTCAAATCACCCGTTCTCAACCTAATTGCTTCACGGGCAGCCAACACTTTATGGCTTTCCTTAGCAACGGTTATCTTAAGTTATGTGATCGCAATTCCTTTAGGTGTAATTGCTGGTCGTCATGAAAATAGTAAAAAAGATAAGGCCATCCAAATCTATAACTACATTTCTTATGCTATTCCTGCCTTCGTCTTTTATCTGTTAGGTTTGTGGTTATTTGGTTATGTTTTAGGTTGGTTCCCAACATCTGGTTCGGTCTCGGTTTCTGCTGGTGGCGGTCTAAATTATGTCTTTAGTCGTATCTATCACATGATCTTGCCTGCACTTTTAATGTCATTATTATCAACAACTAGTGTAGTGCAATATTTACGTAGTGAAATCATCGATTCTAAAAACCAAGATTACGTTAAGACTGCACGTGCTAAAGGTGTTCCTGAAAAGAAAGTCTTTAATCGTCACATCTTACGTAACTCTCTTTTACCAATCGCTGCATTTGCCGGCTATTCAATTACCGGACTTTTAGGTGGTTCAATCTTTGTTGAAACTGTCTTTGCTTACCCTGGCATGGGCTTGTTGTTTGTCGATTCAATCACCAACCGCGATTATTCCGTTATCACCGTTTTAGTCTTGCTTTATGGTATCTTAAACCTTTTAGGTACCCTACTATCCGATATCATCTTAAGCATTGTCGATCCACGGATTCGCATCGAATAATCTGCAAGGGGGAAATAAGATTATGCTCTTTAATAATAAAAAACAAAAACCAGAAAAAGCCTATGATGATGAGCAAATCATCGCTAATCTCAAGCAAAACGAACAACCCTCTGGCTTACGAGTCTTGATGCGTGAATTTGCTAAAGATCGTTGGGCTTTAGGTGCATTAATCGTCTTAATAATCATCTTTTTAGGGATTTTTATCGGCGCACTTTTCTTGAAGACTTCTAAGGTCATGACCGTTGATATCTTTGCACAATATAACAAACCTGGTACTGACGGGATGATTTTAGGGGCTGATCAAGGAGGACGTGATGTCTTTAAGATGTTAATTCTTGGTGGACGCAACTCCTTGATTATTGGCTTATCAATCACCTTTTTAATGGAAATCATCGGCATCATCTATGGTATCATCGCCGGCTATTACGGCGGTTTAGTCGATAACATCATGATGCGCTTCTTAGATTTTATGTTAGTCTTACCAACGTTGATGTTAATCATCGTTTTGGTTACGGTCATTCCACATTACAACATCTGGACTTTCATCTTGGTGATGGCCGCATTTTATTGGGTTGGAACGGCTCGGTTGATTCGTTCCAAAGCACTATCCGAGTCGCGCAAAGACTATATCAGCGCTTCAAAGACCTCGGGCACCAGTGATCTTAAAATAATGTTTCGAGAATTACTTCCTAATTTAAGTTCTATTATCATTGTCGACGCTACTTTAAGTTTGGCTGCTAACATCGGGATCGAAGTTAGTTTGACCTTCTTAGGTTTCGGTTTACCAAATGATGTGCCTAGTTTAGGAACCTTGATTGGTTATGCGACCGATCCAGACGTTTTAACCGGCATGCCATGGGTGTGGGTCCCTGCATCAGTACTCATCTTAGTTTTATGTGTCGGTATCAGTTATGTCGGAAATGTTTTGCGTAGAACGGCTGATGCCCGTCAGCGTTTGGGTTAATTCTAAAAAAATATGTAAAGGGGAAATAGCTTTATGAAGTTAAGAAAATCACTTGCCTATATGGCAACCTTACTTTCTGTCGTTGCACTTAGTTTTGCTTCAGGCGCTCAAAGCGTAGCCGCCGCTACAAAACAAGCTAATTTACCACTCGCTTATAACAATAAGAAAGCTGCTAAAAAAGGTGGTACACTTAAAATTGGTTATGTCAGTGATTCAGCATTTAAAGGAATCTTTAACGATGGTTTATCCGATGACGCTAACGATTCTACCTTCGCACAATTTGGTGATATGCCATTATTTAAAACCGATGATAACTACAAGTTTGTCAAAGGTGGCGCAGCTGATATCTCATTTGATCAAAATGCTAAAACAGCCACAATCACCATCAACCCTAAAGTTAAATGGTCCGATGGTCAACCTTTAGTGGCTAAAGATATCGTTTATTCTTATGAAATCATCGCTAACAAAGATAGCGGTAGTTCACGTTACACTGATAGTTTGAAAAACATCGAAGGGATGGAAGAATACCACGAAGGTAAAGCTGACAGCATCTCTGGTTTAGAAATCAAAGATGATCACACCTTAGTGATCCACTTCAAAGAAATGAAACCCGGCATGACCACTTCTGGGTCTGGTTATATTTGGGAATTTGCTTCACCATATCACTACCTTAAAGACGTACCATTCAAAGACTTACAATCTTCCGATAAAATCCGTAAAGCACCTTTATACTACGGCCCTTACATGATCAAAAAGATTGTTCAAGGCGAATCTATTGAATGGGTACCAAACCCATATTACTTTGGTAAAAAGCCTAAGTTTGACAAGATTACCATCGAAACAGTTTCTCCTTCTTCAGCAAGTGCTGCTTTGAAGTCTAAGAAATACGACATCTTATGGCAATTACCAAGCTCTGTTTACGGTAAGAACAAAAAAGTTGACGGCTACGTTTACACCGGTAAACAAGAATTAGCTTATAATTACTTGGCATTTAAAGTTGGTAAATTTGACAACGAAACTTCTAAAAACGTCATGGATAAAAACGCTAAAATGAACAACCGCTCTTTGCGTCAAGCAATCGCTTATGCGATGAATATCCAACAAGTCAGCGACAAGTTTGGTTATGGTTTAAAGACTCGCGCAACAACGCTTATCCCACCTGCATTTGGTGATTACCACGACAAGAGCGTCAAAGGGTATGCTTATAACTTGAAGAAAGCTAATAATCTTTTAGACAAAGCCGGCTACAAGAAAGGCAAAGATGGCTACAGAACCGATCCTAATGGTAAGAAGTTAACCATCTACCTCGCAGCAATGAGTGGTTCTGCCGACCAAGAAGCTATCATCAAAAACTACATCCAACAATGGAAAAAAGTTGGTTTACGTGTGAAACTTGTTAACGGTCGTCTCCTTGATTTCAATAACTTCTACGATAAAGTTCAAAACGACGTTAAGGGCATCGATATGTTCATGGGTGCATGGTCCTTATCTTCTGAACCATCCCCTAACGACCTTTACAGCGAAGGTGCACCATACAACATGTCTCGTTTCGTCTCTAAAGAAAATAACACGTTGTTAGCAAACATCGATTCTGCTAAATCATTCAATACAAAATACCGCATCAAGCAATTCTACAAGTGGCAAGAATACATGAACAAAGAAGCTTATGTTGTGCCAATGCAATATTACTATGATGCAACTCCAGTAGCTAAAAACATCAAAGGTTACACTAACCAAGTAAGTAAGAGTTACTACCTCTGGGAAAATGTATCCTTCTCTAAATAATCGATAACAAAATACTTTTTAACTAAGGTCAGTTATTGACTACGGTTAGACAACTCCTTAACCCGAGTGGGCTTGATGCTCCCACTCGGGTTTTTTTGCTCTTGGTCTAATTGAACCGATAGAGTCATCAGCAAAAATTAAAGTTATTAATTTTTAAGCCCTTTTTACTATTTTTCAGTAAGCAGGGCTTTTTTGTATAAACATGAAAAAGAGGCCTCATTTTTTCAAAACTTTTGCGTTATAATAAAAATAATCTTTTTATTTTACCATTAATTTTCATAAGGGGGTTTTCATGATGAGTAATCTCATCAAGAAACGATATATCGCTTGGCCCGTCTTGGCTTTGATGGATTTTGTTACCGTAATCGGTTTTGATGACATCATCTACAACTTCAAAAACCAAGGCTTAGGCGTGGTCACATCATGGATTATTATGTTGTTTGTTTATGTTTTGCCTTACGAACTAATCGTAGGTAATCTAGGTTCGGCTTTTAGTAAGGAGTCAGGTGGTATGTCATCGTGGGTCCGTAAGACTTCAGGTGATAACTGGGGCTACCTTTGTGCCTGGATTTATTGGGTAACTGGTTTGCCTTACCTAGTCGATGTCGCCAATTCAATGGTCGTTTCTTTTGGGTGGTTGATTTGGGGTGATAACTCGATGGAAAACAAATTGACCAACTCGCAATTCGCCTTAGCTACTGCAATTATTTTTATTTTATTCATTTGGGTGCAACATCGCCTAAAAAACTCATTACAAGTGCTTAGCATCCTAGGCGGGGGCGCCATGTTTATCATGTCGATCATGTTTGTCTTTATGACCTTTGTTTCACTTGGGCAAGGTGGTCACATTGCCACACAGCCTTTTTCAGCTAAAGCTTTCTTGCCAACCTTAGACATGAAGTTTTTATCGTCTCTTGGGCTATTAATCTTTGCGATGAACGGCGCTGAATTTGTTGCGCCCTACGTCACACAGATGAAAGATGGCAAGCGTGATTTCCCACGGGCAATGATCATGTTAGCTGTCATGACCGCCTTTTTAACCGTGTTAGGCTCATTTTCTTTAGGCGTCTTCTTTAATGCCCATCATTTACCACATGATTTGAAGATGAACGGTTCATACTATGCTTTCTTAGCTTTAGGTCAACAATTTCATCTTGGCAAATCCTTAATGTATCTGTTTGCCATCACACAAGCTTTATACATGTGTGCGCAACTAGCCGTCTTATTAGATGCTGGTACACGGATGTTTTTATCCGATACCGCTAAACAATTCTTGCCAAGCAAATTAACTAAGACTAATGAACAAGGCCTACCAATCAACGGTTATTGGCTTACTACCATCATTTGTACCGTGATTTTACTTTTGAGTGCAACGCTGCCCGAAATGACCGATATCTTTAACTGGTTATTAAACATCAACGGAATTGTTTCGCCTTACTCAACGTGCTTTTTATTCTGGGCGTTCATCAAGATTCGCTTAAAAGAAGATGAATTTCCTTCTGAGTATGTCTTCTTAAAAAATCGTAAATTAGCTTTAGCCGTGGGAATCTGGTGTTTTGTGGCGACCTTTGTCTGTGCAACTGCCGGAATCTTCCCAACCGATGCCACACCTGGCACCGCTAAATATACCCATGAGTTAATCTTAAACATCGTCTTACCAATCTTGATGATTGCACTCGGTGTGATCTTACCATTGATTGCGAAGTGGGAAAAACAAAAGAACTTAAACTAAACAAAAAACCAATGTAGTTTAATGGACTGCATTGGTTTTATTTTTTATCAAACAGTTTTATGCGTTGCTTGTTTTTGCTATAATGCTTACAAACATTTAAGAGGAATCTATTATGAAAGAACCATTCAAACAAAAATGGAATAGAAAAAATGGTTTATTTTAGGGGCATACACGCCAGTGATTTATATGTTTTTCAAAATGTTGTTTGAGCACTACTAAAACGTCTTAATTAACCAAAATACCTTCTATACTTGGAGGGTATTTTTTAGCTATTTTAAAAGAAGTAGCACCGAAAGTAAGGCGCAAATCTTTCAATGCTACCATCAAAAAAACGACCTAACCGTAGTCAAATACCACAATTAGGTCGGATATATTTAAAGCATCCTTACATAAGTTTTTTACCATTTGCGCAGATTGACGTAGACATGCTTTAAAAACAGCAAACCTTACTCAACCTCTTTTATGAAGTAACCAAACGACACGATCAAAAACAAATACATTGGCAAATAACCTGTTAGATACATGTCAAAATGTTAATATATTCTTTGTTTTTTATATCGCAATTCGCTTGATCAAAACCTCATTTTGCATCCTTTATAAAATAGAAGAATCCAAGTGCAATAAATGCATAAAAAGGAAGATACAGCGTTTGAAATCCTTGTAACACACACAATGTAGTAAGAGCTAAAAACAATATAAAAGTTCCCCGATTCCTTCTTAGTTTCACCGCAAAAGGATGATTTCTAAACATCCTAGAAATTATAATACTTAGTAATGCGATTAATGCTAAAATAATATAATTCATAGCTTACTTTCCCCCGTTTATACTGTATAAATCTGATAAATTCATGTTAGATACATGTCCAATATGATTAATTGCCTTCCTCCGCCAAAGCCACCCTTTTATTAACCAAAGCGCTTTCGTGCGCATGAAAAATAGGTTTTGTTATCCCCGGAATAACAGACACACCTAGCGTTAACAATGAGATACCTAATAACATTTTTTCATTTCTACATCCCCCTGTAGTATGATAAATGTTTTTAAGCTATTTATTATCGTTATTATAATATATAACAAAAAAATATCGAGATATATTTTGTACAAATTAATTAATAGTGTCGCCTTATTTCGCTGTTTTTCTTACTAAAATAGTTAAAAAAGTCCTCTTCGCTGGATAATTCCAACAAAGAGGACAAGCTAACTTTAATCTTTGACGACTACACTAGCAATCAAGTTTGACCAAGATACAAAACATTATCTTCTTTTTTAATGCAATAAAATTCTATATATTACCATTCAGCTATAGTTCCATCATAATTTTTCCACTGTGGATTAGACCATACTAACCCTTGTTGTGAAACTTCTTTAATTTTATTTTCATCCATATCAATTCCCAAACCAGGTTTATTAGGAATATCTACAAAACTATCTTTATATTCAAACATATCTTTATTATTAACAAAGTCTAATAAATCAAAGCCTTTATTGTAATGAATACCTAAGCTTTGCTCTTGAATAAATACATTAGGAGTACATGCATCTAATTGAAATGTTGCTGCCAATGCAATCGGTCCATAAGGTGCATGTGGAGCAACTGCCATATCAAAAGACTCTGCCATCGCAGCAATCTTCTTAGCTTCTAAAATTCCGCCACAAAGTGCTAAATCTGGCTGAATGATATCCACTGCTCCTTGCTTAAATATATTTTTGAACTGCCATCTTGTATATAATCTTTCACCAGTTGCAATTGGAGTAGAAACTAAGTTACCAACCTCATCGAAATACTCTTCATTTTCTGGTAAAACAGGTTCTTCAATAAACATTGGATGATATTTTTCAAGTTCCTTAGCTAAAACTTTAGCCATTGGTTTGTGAACTCGGCCATGGAAATCAACACCTATAGCCATTTCATTACCAAATTTTTCTCTAATAGCTGCAACTCTTTCAACAACCGCATCGATTTTAGAAAAAGAATCTATATAGTGCAATTCTTCTGTTGCATTCATTTTAACAGCTCTAAAACCTCTATTCCATCGATCGGTAGCTTGTTCAACAACATCATTAGGTCTATCACCACCAATCCATGAATATACTTTAATTTTATCTCTAGCAGCTCCACCTAACAATTCATAAACCGGAACATTTAATGCTTTACCTTTAATATCCCATAATGCCATTTCAATACCAGATACTATGGTTCCATTGATTGGACCACCTCTAAAAAATGATCTATGCAATTCTTGGAAAATTCTTTCAATTTCGAAAGGATTTCTACCTAAAATACGCTTTCCCATCTCATAAGCTCCGGCTACAACTGTCTCTGTTTTAGTTCCAGAAATCATTTCACCCCAACCGTCAATACCTTCATCGGTTGAAATTTTAACAAATATCCATCTAGGTTTTACTTTATATACTACAATATCTGAAATCTTCATTATTTATATCTCCTAATTTATTCTTCCGTCATCGATCCATTAACTTTTTTCACACGATCAAAGAACCACCAACAAATAGCTAATGCAATTAATAATAATGGGATTCCGATTAGTGGTTTCCATGTAAATGCAATATAAACAATAAAGCTTTGGATCATCGATGTAGCTGCGAACGAAGAAATTAATAAACTACTTGCGCCTAACTTAATCCCTACGCTCTTAGCAATTGCTGTCAAAACTGGTGATGTTACAGAACCACACCATAGTAACGAGGCAGTGACAACTAAACCAATAATTATATTTTTCAATAAATTGCCATTTGTCAAAGCAACAACCATAGCAACTCTAAAAGGAACTACTGCTAAATCCGCAAATGGTAAAACTCTATTCCCTGGTAAAACTAAAGCTATAGCAATTGTCATAGGAATAATAAGCAAAGCTGTGGTAATAACATCTGGATTCCCAACAACAACTGCTGCATCTAGACCGATAAACAATTTTCTACCCTTAAATTTCTTTTCAGACCACTTTTGAGCAGCATCTGAAATAGGCATTAATCCTTCCATAAATAATGCTGTCATCTTAGGAATTAATACTAAAACAGCTGACATACTTACACCTAACTGAAGAACTTCTTTAATGTTATAACCAGCAAGTAATCCTATAGCCAATCCTATTATTAATCCCATAATCATTGAATCGCCAAAAAATCCCAAATACTTTTGTGCATCTCTAATTGAAAATTTGGATTTTCTAAAAAATGGAATTTTATCTAACAGCCAGTTCAACGGCCAAGCAATAACTAAAGATGACAAAGCTGAAACAGTAGGTAATGATACACCAGGAATTCCAAAGAATTTCTCCACCATAGGCTGAGACCAGTCTGACATTTTGAATGTAATAATAGCCATTACAATAGATGCCCCAACGCCTAAAAAAACATTCTTTGTTACAAAGTAAACCATTACTCCCACTATAGCCATATGATGATAATTCCAAATATCAACATCTAATGTATGTGTAGCTTTTAAAATAAGTAACACAATATTTACTAATAAAATTGCAAATATTAAAATAGCAATAATTGGCGAAGCCCAAGTAACAGCGGCAATTGACCCCCAACCAACATCTAATGCATCTAAATGAACACCAGTCCTTTCAACCATAGCTTTCGCTGCTGGTCCAACGTTAGTTGTCATGAAATTTAAAATAAGATTGATACCGGCAAAGCCAATAGCCAAGGTTAAACCTGATTTAAATGATTTACCTATATTGAGTCCAAAAATAAGACCTATTATAGTAATGATAACCGGCAACATAACTGTTGCACCTGCATCTAATAAGAAATTAAATACATTCATTATTATGCCCATTATTTAACCTCCCAACAAATTTATTTACTTAAAATATCAAAAATTTCTTCCAATGCTTGATCCGCGCCAATTCCTGTTAATAAAGGCATCCCCTTTACATAAGGTACTCCATGCGTTT
The DNA here is from genome assembly GCA_905204935.1 of uncultured Lactobacillus sp. Classification (GTDB taxonomy): domain Bacteria; phylum Bacillota; class Bacilli; order Lactobacillales; family Lactobacillaceae; genus Ligilactobacillus. The sequence goes on along the minus strand of CAJLBJ010000008.1, from coordinate 41,017 downwards.
GACCCTCAAACTGACCAGTAGTAACTAACAAATCATAACCTTCAACTTTTCCTGGAACTTCCATTAATTTAGTTTGAGAAGTTTCTACTTGAATTCCTTTATCAGCTAGATAATTTCTTACTTTAGTAGCTACTACCGTTGATGTTGCAATACCATTTCCACATGCGACTAAAATTCTTTTCATAATTCATCTCTCCTTAAAGATTATTTAATAATATTTGTAATTAACTTCACTAAATGTTCTTTGTCAGAAGCTAACATTAATTGCTTCCTACTCTCATCATCTTGTACAATCCCTACCACTTTTTGCAACATTTCTAATTGACTATGTGGCTCGGAAATAACCAGCATTATAACTATTTCTACGGAAATAGGATCTAATACATCGCCCATATTATAAAAAGTCACAGGTTTATTCAGAGTTGCTACAGCAATTGTTGTTTTATTAACCAAATCTGCATTTGCGTGCGGAATTGCTATGGCTGGACTTCCTGATGGAAGACCTGTTGGGTATCGTTTTTCTCTATTAAGCAAAGCCTCTAAATAACCAACTTTTACATAGCCTTTTTCCAACAACTTTTCAGCCATCTTTTTTAAAACATCTTCTTTTGTTTGTGCCTCTAAATTAATAAAGAATAAATCTTCATCAAATTTAATGTTCTCCAAAATACATCCTCTTCTCTATGCAAAAAGTTTTAATATACTTTCTTTTAAATTATCTATATTTTTATCTATGAGATCTTCTTTCGAAAAAAGATTAGACCCAATCCCTACATATTCAGCTTCCTGGGTAAAATACTCCTTGATATTATTTGCTGATACTCCACCAACTGCCATTAATCTCATTTTCCCCATTGGAGCTTGAACATCTTTAAAGAATTTTGCTCCTACTGTCCCAGCCGGAAAGATTTTTACTATATCAGCGCCTAAAGCAAACATCTTGTTAATCTCTGATGGTGTCATTGCAGCTGGAACAGAAAGTATCCCACTTTTCCTACATTCTTCAAACATTTCTTTTGTAAAGAAATGAGGTCCCAAGGCAAATTTCGCTCCTGCTTTGACTACCTTCTTAATATCATCAACACTACGTACAGTGCCTGCACCGATTAATACCTTGTCACCATACATTTCATTTAATTTTCGGATATTATCTACGGCATTCTCACTATTCATCGTAACTTCAACAGCTATATTTTTACCCGTTAATTTAATAGCTTCCAATATTGCTATTTCCTGTTCAAACGTGTAACCTCTCATTATAATCGTTATTTTTGGATAATCATTTACATTCATCACTAGGACTCCCAACTTTCTTTAATGATGTCTAAAACTTCTGTTGTAGTAGTGCATTTTAATAAATTATCTATAAGTTGACTATCAGTAGCTATATCAGACAATTCGTTAATCGCTTTCAAATGTCTGTTGGTTTTATAAAATGCTAATGGCACCAAAAAACTAATACATTCTCCATTCGGAAAAATTAGTGGTTTCTTAAATATCCCCATGGCTACTCCATCTTTATAAATTCCTTTAGATGCTTCAGCATGAGGAATTGCCATCTTTTCACCTAAAAAACTATAATTATTTGGCGAAATAATTTGTTCATATAACGAGTCAGTATATTCTTTCGATATAACTCCCTCTATTTCTAATGGACCTACTGTTTTTTTCAAAGCTTCATGCACATCCATGGGTTCATCAAAAATCTGAATATACTCTTCCTTAATATAATCACTAATATGCGGGAATTTATCGAAAGATCTATCTAAAACATTCGGAATATCATTTTCAACTAATATTTTCTTTAATTCATACTCTAGACTATCCTCATTTTTTATATCCGCATATTTTCTTATTAAACTCATAAAATTAGAAATTTTGTTTCCTATTTTGAATTCATCTATATCTTTTAAAACTCTATATCTCAATCCAATTTTCTTATCATAATCCATAATAGGATCAATCAAATACTGAGGTAGTTTTGTTTTTAATGGAATCATTGTAAAAACTAAATCATAATCAGATTGCCATTGATAAAACTCCCTTTCAGATATTGCAGAGATAAACAATATTTCAGGGAATAAATTATCTAATAAATCTAACATTACTTTTGACATTACCATCCCATTTGTACAAACAACAACTGCTCTATATTTTCCTTTTTCTTGGACGCCATCAGTTAGTTGATATCCAAAATAATATGATAGTAATACTAACTCATCTTCCGGAAAATTTTTCCCTATCCATACCTCAATAGGATGAACCAATTCTTTTATCAATTTAAGCAAAATTAGATGATTGGTATTTGACTGCGTGACATTAATTTCATCAATGCCTAAAGCAAAACCATATCTAACTCGAAAACATGCCGGTTTCAAATGACTAAATAATCGTTCTTCATATAAATCCTGCTGTTTAATTTGAACCAATGTACGGTCTTTAAATCTCTCAACCAAATCGTGGATCATTGATTTTAAAATATTTTCATCTTTATCATCTACTATCTTTATTTGTGTAACTGTATTAGCAGATTGAATTAAAATTATTATCCACGCTACGTAGTCTCTAGATATTTTAAAATTATCAAAAAGATACTCGCTTAAAGTCTCATATACCTTAGTATTATAAACATTATCAAATATAAAATTTTCTAATCCTGTATTTCTGGCCCTGATGACAGTTATTCTAATTATAAATGTTAATGCCTTTATAGATTCATCTGTATAACTCATGTTATAGATTTTTTCTACATGTCTTATAAAATGAACTATATCTTGTTCCGAGATATTATTTTCATCCATAGTATAATTCAACGAATCAAGTTTAAATAAAAACTTATATTCCCTACACAAATCAGAGATCATTCGTAAAATATCATATTCTTTGCCTACAAATTTATATCCCTTTGAACGATCATAATCTATATAAATCCTATATCTATTGGTTAATATTGATGTATCTTTCAAATCTTGTAAGATAGTATTTTCACTAACTTGCATAATGCTTACCAAATGATATAAAGACGTATAATCGATAGCTAAACTAAGATATATCAATATAATGACTTGTCTTTCTCTCTTTGAATACTGTCCTACTATATTATGTAATTTATCATCTCCCATTATGGAAAGAAGTTTCTTAGATACAACAAAATTTCCATTTTTTTCTTTCTTTACAGGAGGTAATCCTAAATCTTTAGCTTGTTGATTAAATATTTGTATGGAATAATTTATTTGTCTCTTGCTCAACCCTAACTGTTGAGATAATTCAGTAACATTTGTATCTGGTTGTTTCAATAAAAAATTCAATATAGTCAATATTCTCTCATTCAGCATAATCTTTTCCCTCCTTACACAATTAATTATATTCCCATATCCTTATCAAAATAAATCTCATTATATCCCATTTTTTGTATTCAAAACTACGTAATGCAAACATTAATTTCAAGAAACAATTACTATCTATCTCAAAATATAGTTGAATAAAAAATTCTTCAACTAAAAAAAGGCACGAAATAACAAAATAACTGTTATTTCATACCTTTTTTAAATTTCCGTTAACGGTGTGGCACACTCCGGATCGGTATCTAGCAACGCAAAATCTTGTCCGACCGCCACATCTTGGCCTTTCATGATCATTTCGACCGTCAGATGCGCTAATTCTTTCATGTTATTTTCCCTGCTTAAATGCCCTAGATAAATCTTTTTAGTCCGATTTCCCATGACATCAATCAAAGCTTGCGCCCCATCTTCATTTGACAAATGTCCTTGATCGCCTAAGATGCGTTGTTTTAAAGACCACGGATAAGCTCCCATCCTTAACATCTCTAAGTCGTGATTACATTCAAACAAATAACCATCTGCATTTGCGACTAGCCCCGCAACACGACTCGACACATAACCGGTATCAGTTACGATGGCAAAGGTTTTGTTGTTGTGATGCAACGCATAAAACTGTGGATTAGCTGCATCGTGTGACACCGCAAAGCTTTGGACATCGATGTCGCCTAAGGTTTTGATTTGTTCAGGCTCGAAAAGATGCTTTTGTGCACTCGGTATCTGACCTATTTTATCGCCTAAAGCCTGCCAAGTCTTTTCGTTAGCATAAATGTCTAAACCATACCGTCTAGCCAAGACCCCGACTCCCTTGCAATGGTCGCTGTGCTCATGACTTAGCAACAAACTATCGACTTGCGCTAATGACCGGCCAATCGAGTTCATCAATTCTTCGAGTTTTTTACCAGACAAGCCGGCATCAACGAGAATTTTTTGTTTAGGCGTCTCGAAATAAGTCGCATTCCCACCGCTACCACTCGCTAAAATGCTGACTTTCAAAGCATCGCTATTATCGTCTACCATGTTTTTGACCCTTTCTAACTAGTTAATGTTCATCGTGCCATCGATCACAGCCCCCGTAAAGGCGTTGATGCGGCGATAAACCACGCTTTCAGAAGATTTATTTTTAATCGAAAAATTCCAAGTTGGAATATAAATCGTGCTGCCATTGACTGCTAGTAATTTAGAATAACCCAAATGACACCATTCAACGCTACTATTATAGGGCAATTTGTTGTATTGATACAACCAAATTAGCGCCCTTTTTTGACTGATAGTCTTCTTTTTTTCACGCAAAATTTGGAGGTTATCCAGATACGTTTGAACATAACCTGTCACATAGCCATCCTTAATGCTAAAGCTAATTGCACCGTCTTCGGAATAAAGTGGCAGACCATAGATTTCTTGAAAACAAATTGCGCGCTTATCGGTTGATAAATCCGCTGTGTAAACATAATCTTGCCCATTACTAATAAGTGTTTTATTATCTAAAATTGTTTTTAGCGTTTGTTTTAAACCTTTTTTATCATCTATTTTGATTGGACTAACAAAATTTACTTCTAAACGATTATTAACATATGTCCAACTAACATTTTTTAAAGTCTGAGCTTGGCGTTGCAAAGAATCTTCGTTTGTACTTGCTAAGTAAAATCCTGTCGACGTTTTATCCGACAGATTCCCATAGCTAATCTGTTCGCTTCGAATACTTTTCATAATAGAGTTTGTCGCATCTTCTCTTGAATTAGTCACAGAAATAAGCTGACTGTTTTGGCGTAAAAACGATACGACCAAGAAGATGTCTAAAGCGATGAATGTAATAAAAAAGATCCATTCGATTCGTTTGAAATTCATCTTTTCTCCTCCCCTTACTCTATTGGTAAAAAGTTCCCTAACAACAAATCTTGATAATCACACCAAGAACCTTGATACTTCACGAAATATGTGGGCGTCAAATCAACCACCATATCAGCACTAGCATTATCAGACCATCGATACCCAATTGTTAAATCACTTAACTCATCAAGCTTCACACCTGACTGTTGCAACTGTTCTAACATGCTATCTGTCGTTGGCAATTGTGACGCTTGCCCATTGGCTGGTACTGGAATTTGCAAAGTATCTAAAGAAAAGTCAAGCCGTCTAGCCCCATTAGACTTTGTTTGAGCCTTAAAAGTTCCATAACAATTTTTAGCAATAATAGGATAGCTATTAATATAGCTACGATAAGTTACTGTTGCTGTCTTTGCATTATAATTATCATAGCGAATATCGTCTAAAGCCAAGCCTAAAGAACTCAACAAATCAAAATTAGCCTTTAAGTTATAATAAAGCGAACGTTTGCCGTCAAGATCTAGGCGTGATTCATTATAATTATCAAACGTTACTTCTCCGCTTTGATTATTAACAGTCAATTTTTTACCATTATCATCAGAATAAACTGTCGCTTCTTTTTGCTCTCTAGTCGTAATCGAACTACTGTTACTTGTTCCTAATAGCCTTCCAATATAAACACCTGCATTTTCTTTATTGACTAAATAACTATATTTAGGCACACTGACCCGTTGAGGATAAGTGATAACATAGTTTGAACCTATTTTACGATAATCAATCTCTGTTTTCTTTACACGATTATCCTGTAACAATTGCGCAGCTTTGGTACTAGTTTTTTCTTTAGAAACCATCTGGTAAACTTGCCTTTTACTATCATTTAACAAATAAGCATGATACGGTGCTTTTAAGGATAAAACAATCCAATTAAAGTCGTATTTTGGCGTCTTTTTTTGTGCTTTTTTACGTGCAAAAAGTAGCGTCGAAACCCGATCAGGATAACGTAATACCACTGCATTTTTAAGCGTTAGATAGTGTAAATAATCCTTATCACTAGTAACTTTCATTTGCTTGAGCTTTTGTGCATTCCAATTTTTACCTAAGTCCTTGATGTTACGAATTAAGTCGATTTTCTTGCTCGAAATCAAATAATGTTGCTCATTGGTTACATTATATAAAATGCTCGTTGGAAAATAAATATCGGTTATATCATAGCCATTATCCTGTCGAACCGTTGTTGAATCCTTTTGTTCATTAGTCACCGGTCTTTGAAACGTGGCTGGATTAATCCAGATTAAAGCCGAAAATAAAATACTGATTAGGATTGTTATCGTCAAGCAGATATGCAATAAATTTTGTCTAATCTTCTTCATTCCACAAATCCTCCTCATATTCTTCATACGGCAATGAAATATAAAAAGTCGACCCTTTGCCTTCAACACTATCAACCCAGATACGTCCATGATGAAGCTCAATAACTTCTTTAGAAATGGCCAATCCTAACCCAGTACCACCTTGGGCACGTGAACGGGCCTTATCTACTCTAAAGAAACGATCAAAAATTCGATTTACGTCTTTTTTAGGAATACCCAAGCCTTGATCGGTAATACTTAAAATCACATGGTTATGTGTTTCAAGTAAGCGACATGTAATTATTCCACCATCTGGAGAGTATTTGATCGCATTATTCATGATATTATCGACCACCTGAATGAATTTGTCAGTGTCAATTTCAACCCATAAATCACGCTTAGTAAAGTCGCGCTTAATCGTATAGTTTTTTTGTTCATGTTGTTGTTCATTTTCTTGATTAAGCATCATTTCAAAACGATCCAAGATATAATTAAACAACTCGTTTAAATTCACTAACTCTAAATCAAGTTTCACTCGACCTGAATCCATACGCGATAAGCTCAATAAATCATTGATCATTCGAATCATACGGTCGGTTTCATCTTGAGTAACTTTCAAAAAGCTTGGCGCAACTTCAGGATCTTTCCATGCTCCATCATTTAACGCTTCAATATAACTGCGCATACTTGTCAAAGGCGTGCGTAACTCATGAGAAACATTAGACACGAATTGGCGTCTTTCACGATCAATCTTTTCTTGCTCCGTAATATCATGCAAAACACAGACTAGCCCTGATAAATATCCATCTTCACCACGTTGAATCAATGAAAAATAAGCATTTAAAATCTGATTATGTTCAACATCGGATAAATCTAAAGTAATTTCATCTTGATTTTTTAACAAATCACGGATTGTATATTGATCACGCAAATTTAAAACATCTAAGATTGACTGACCTACAACTTGTTCAGCATCATCGATTTCCAATGCTTCACAAGCCATTTCATTAATAATCGTGATTCGGCCGGCACGATCGGTTGCAATCACCCCATCAGACATATGCGCTAACACCGAATCTAAGCGCCGTCTTTCCGATTCTGAAGATTCCTGGGCGTCTTTGACTCGAATAGACAAATTATTCACGGCCAAAGCCAATTGACCTAATTCATCGTTGCCATAGATGCGCACATGACCACTATAATCTCCACGAGCGATACGTTCGGTTTGCTTTTTCATCTCATCAATTGGCCGCGTAATTGTCCGTGAAATCATAATAGCCAAAATCATCCCAATAGCGGTCGCAAATAACGCAGCCGTCGCAAAAATTACTGTCACCGAATTAACCGAACTATACACGCTATCAAGATTTGCTTTCAGATAAACAACACCGATAATCGTATTGACATTACCCCCTGTTCCATACAAAGGCGTAATAGAAATATAATAACGCTTGTTATCTTCTCGACTATATGTCGTTTTAGCATACGCTTGCCCTGTATATAAGGCTTGTTTAATATCTGTGTTAGCCGTTTTTTGGCCGATTAACATCCGATTGCTAACATCGCTGTCGCCTCGAATATTTCCCTTGGCATCGACAACTTGAACTTGCGAGATATTTTCATTATTAACGTCTTCCAAAATTTCTTTAATCTTGGCATCAGCACGGTTTGTGTCTGAACTGCTCAAGCTAGTCGTTAACAAGTTATCAACATAAGAAGAAAGCTCTACTCTTTGTTTGAAACTCTTAAGATTATCACTTTTTACTCGTTGTACAAATACTGCTCCAACGATTTGAAAAGTAATCAATAACAGTAAAGCAAACACTAAGGCGATTTTAAAATGAATCGATTGAAAGAAATTGAGTTTTTTGTTTTCCATCGCTTTATTCCTTTATCAAATGTCTAATTAGAAAGACTGCCGCATCTCAAACGAAGCGGCAGCAACATCTTATTCAGCTTCAGGGTTGCGTAAATAATACCCCACACCACGGCGCGTTACTAGCCATACTGGACGGCTTGGGTTGTCTTCGATTTTTTCACGCAACCGCCGGACAGTCACATCGACTGTTCGTACATCTCCAAAATAATCATAACCCCACACAGTTTGTAACAAATGTTCACGTGTCATCACCTGACCGATATGTTTAGCCAAATAATGCAATAATTCAAATTCACGATGCGTCAATTCAATTTTTTCATCGTTTCTAGAAATGGTATAAGATTCTGGATGAATCGTTAAATCACCGATAATAATATCGTTACTCTTTTCTTTTTCAGCAGATGAAGCCGCTACAAGCGTTGATTGACGCCGTAAATTGGCTTTGACACGTGCAACTAACTCACGATTTGAAAATGGCTTAGTCACGTAATCATCTGCGCCCATTTCAAGCCCTAAAACCTTATCGATTTCAGTGTCCTTAGCTGTCACCATAATAATTGGTGTATCCCGTGTCTTACGTACTTCACGTACTACATCTAATCCAGCAACCTTTGGCAACATCACGTCTAACAAAATTAAATCTGGTTCAACGGCTGCTACTTGTTCAAGTGCTTCCTTACCATCATAAGCTGTATAAACTTCATATCCTTCTTTATCCAAATTAAATTTAATAATATCTGAGATTGGTTTTTCATCATCGACAACTAGAATTTTTTTCATACCCAAAGTCTCCTTTGTTTCACTTTAACGCAAATACACTCCTTTTAATTATAAACTATATTTAACAAAGGAGCAAAAAACAATGCAACAAAAAAGCTCAGCTAACAAATCTTTGCTACCCAAGCTTTAAAATTTTAGCGCTTTAGTTTTATATCATCTTATATCTATTACTCAAATGTTTTAAGAACATCCCTAATTCAAACGAATAAATGTATGAGAATATAATCCCTAAAATCACAGATTCATAGCCATACACAAAAAAGCCTATACCTAAAATGAGAATATTTAATACCCTGATAGTTTTTTCTAACGGTAAATCACGATATTTGTTTAATATAAGAGCTATTACATCCATTCCAACAGTCGAAGAATTAGCCACTAAACAACAAAAATAACCAAATGCAACCAATATACTAGCAAGCAACATTGACACAATCGGCCCACAATCAAGGTTAAAATTATGATTAACAAAATAACTAAAAAATACAGCGTATACTATGCTACTCATTATTGATTTAACCAAGATTTCTTTGCCTAAAAATAATGTCACTAACACGAGCAATAAAAACATTATTACTACATTCATGATATCAATAGATGCATTAAAAAAGTTAGATGTTATCAATGCAAGACTCGTAACTCCACCATTGATAATGTTATGGGGTACCATAAACTGCGCATACCCAAAACTCATCACAATATTACCTAAGATGATTACAAAAATATCCAAGAGATGCTTTTTAATTTGCATTTGTATTTGATATCTCTTCTTTTAAATCACCATCATCTTAACATAGATTTGCTATCTTGGATTAAGATTACTAAAAAAACTAGTATCTTGAATAGATACTAGTTTTTTTACATATTGATATGGTGCACTTTACCCCGGCACACAGATGGCTTTTTAATCAAACTGTTTATCTAAGTCCTTGATCTTATCGCCGATTTCTTTAACCAAATCCACTCGTTTATTGTATTCTTTAAGATCCATATCAATCAAAGAAAAACAACCGCGAACTTTTTCTTTAACCGGCATTTCAAGGTCTTTAGCCTTTTGCGTTAATGTCACATAGACCTTGCGTCCATCATGAATATCATGCTTACGCATCACCCATTCGTCTTTTTCCATCCGTTTTAATAACGGTGTTAAAGTTCCGGTATCTAGGCCTACTCTTGCTCCGATTTCTTTAATCATCAAAGGCTTCTTTTCTTCCCACAAGACCAACAAGGTAATATATTGCGGATAAGTCAAGCGAAACTCTTTTAAACTTTCAGTATAAAACTTGTTGTAGTATTTTTGCGCAGAGTAAATCGCAAAACACAATTCATCTTCTAAATGATTTGGAAAATGCTCCATCATGTTTAACACATCCTTTACTCGTAATGTCCATTAACCGGTTCAATCACCACATAACGATGTGGTTCTGTTCCACGTGAATATGTCTTAACGTGTGTATTGTCGGCTAATGCAAAATGAATTATCTTACGTTCATAAGCAGGCATCGGATCGAGTTGTTGTACTTTACCTTGGGCAATAGCATCTCGTCCAACCTTTTGAGCTAGATGTGTCAACGTTTCTGCACGTCGTTCACGATAATTAGCTACATCCAAGATAACACGTACACGTCTGCGAACACGCTTGTCTAAATAATCTTGTGCCAATAATTGCAATGCATTTAGCGTCTTGCCATGTTTACCAATCAATAAACCTTCTTGCTTGGTATCAAAATCATAGTATACTGTATGTTTTTCTGGAGTCACATCAATCGATGTTTCAACTCCCATTTTTTCTGTAATATCAGCTAAGTAATGCCCTAAGTCAATCAATGCTTGTTCAAATTCTTCTTGGCTTTCAAATCTTTTTTCTTCGACTTGCGGTGTTTCAACTACTTCCTTTGGTGCTTCTTGACTCGGTGTTTTTACAGGTTCTTCTTGCACAGAAGCTTGCTTGATAACTTGTAACTCAACTATAGCATCTTGCTTACCAATACCTAAAAAACCTTTCTTAGCATCTTGAATTACTTTGATTTCAACCTGATCTTTGGTAACTCCTAATTCTTTTAAGCCTACTTCGATTGCCTCTTCAACCGTTTGCGCAGTATATTCCATTTAATAACACTCCTTTCCATGCAAGACAGGCAAAATATTGCCTCAAACATATAATAGTTCACCTATCAGTATATCACAATATGAAACTTGATTTTTCAAAAATTTCAATCGTTTCCTTCACCAATCGTTTTTTATCGCCTTTCTTCTTTAAAAAAATAGCGTACAATCAATCTTTTGAGAGCGTTTTAAGTTTTAAATTATTTTTATTCTAGTAGTATTAAGAATTATTTTTTGCTATGATTTAGTCAAGATAGGGAAAATTTACACCCCAAATTAATTTAAAGTGAGGTCTTTTATTATGAGTCTGATCGATACTTATGAATTATCTAACGGCAGCAAAATTCCTGTCGTTGGTTTTGGAACTTGGCAAACACCATCTGGAGCGGTTGCTAATTTTGCTACTAAGGCTGCTTTAGCTTCTGGCTATCGTCATATTGATACCGCTGAAATGTATGGTAATGAAGCTAGCATTGGTGAAGCCCTCAAAGAATGTGGTATTTCCCGCCACTCCGTCTTTATCACTAGCAAATTAAACAACAACGCACACAACTATGAAGCTGCCAGTACTGCCATCGAACAATCTTTAAAAGACCTCAAGACGGATTATCTTGACTTATTTTTGATTCATTGGCCTAATCCAAAGCCTTTCCGTGATGAAAACTGGGAAAAACATCTACAAGAAACTTGGAAGGCACTTGAAGATGCTTATCAAGCAGGTAAACTAAAAGCGATTGGTGTTTCAAACTTCAAACCTAAACACTTTGCTGTTTTAGAACAAACCCAACGTATCGTGCCAATGGTCAATCAAATTCGTCTCTGCCCAGGAGATCATGATGAAGAAACGATTGCTTATTGTCGTCAACACAACATCTTATTAGAAGCCTACAGCCCTCTTGGCACTGGTAAAATCTTTAGCGATGAAACCATGCAAGCTATCGCTAACGAAACGGGGCGCTCGATTGCTCAAGTCTGCATTCGTTGGTCTTTACAACATGGCTTTTTACCTCTTCCAAAATCCGTTCATGAAGAACGTATTGAAGAAAACACCCGTGTCTTTGATTTTGAATTGACCCCTGAACAAATGGCGCGTATCGATGCTTTAGACGGTGTCGTTGGTTACGCAACCGATCCAGATACAGCCGAATTTTAAAATCAAAAATGCATCGACTAAGTTTTAGCCGATGCATTTTTTTATTGTTCACCGTTTAGTTGTAACAACAAACCATAAAGTGCGCCGTATAAGTTGGCATCATTTTGGAAATGAGCTTGCACGATTTGTGGAGAAGTCAACACTTCAGTAAACATTCCTAATTCAGATTTTAACTTAAGATATTGTTCATTAATGTTTTTAACCACGATTGGTTGTGCACTGATACCACCACCAATCGCAAATTTTTGTAAATCAATAACTGCTTGAATATTAAAGATAATCATCGCTATTTCACGGCAGTAACTTTCAAAAATTTCCCATGCTTGTCCTTGTTTAGCATTAATCGCTTCAAAGGCTGCCAAACCATCTTTAAGATTACTATTTCCAAGAGCTTTATTGACTCTTGTAATCATTTGTACGGCTGAACCTAAGGAGCCTTCCATGGCAATTTTGCCATCTTGATCGGTCCTGTTTAACAAGAAACTCAATTCACCTGCTTGAAAATGTGTTCCACGTACAAGGTGCCCACTGACGATGATTCCACCGCCAACACCAGTTCCTAAAACAACTGCCGCACAATTGTCAACATCTTTAAGATTGCCTAACCACATCTCTGCCAAGGCAGCCGCTTTACCATCATTTTCGATGCCTACAGGAATATTATATCTATCCTCAATCAATTCTTTCATACATGCTTTATGCAAGAATTGCAATGCCCCACCATAATAAATCGTCTTTGTATGTACATCAATCTTACCAGGTGCACTAAATGCGATTCCTTTGACCCTATCTTTATATTGTTCAACGATTTGATAGATGGCTTTCATAAATGTCTGTAAATCCGCTGTTGGGGTGCTAACTTTATCTTTTTCAACAATATTACCTGCTGTATCTAACAATGCATATTTAATATTAGTCCCGCCAATATCAATACTCAAATACTGTTTCATAATTAACTTACCTCACTTTAAAATTAACCGCTTTCTTGTCTTTTAGTATACGTTTTCTAACCGCGCATAAAATGTGCTATACTGATATTTATAGGACAATTATGCTAGAAAGGAATTATTTTTATGCAAGCTCTTCTTAATCTTTTCTATGAAACGACCGCCACACCAGTTTATTGGGTGGACACTAAGAAAAACTTACTTTGTTATTTACCTAAAAATCCATTAAACACCTTGCCTAAGCCCCTTTTAGAGCAACTTTTGACACTTGATTACCATCAACATTGTGCCTTAATGATCCTAAAGCAAACCTATTATGGCATCATCTTTTCGCCTACTAAAGGTTACTTTATTTTTAAAAAGCCATTTGAATTAGTCAACAACACCTTAAATACACAGTTTAAAATGTTATATTACCTAATATTTAATGAATTCTTAGAGCCTTTCCCACACTGTTTAGATGCTAAACCACTAAAAGACACTACCTCACCTTCCCAGCCTCATAAAACTAATCAAGCTGAACAGTGGCTTTTAAATTCGATTACCTTAGGACTGCCCCTAGAATTCAAGCGCCGGCATCAGCAATTTTGGTATAGTTATGGGCATCTAGGTGTCTTAGATACGCAAAGTAATCTTCGAAGTCAAAAAAATTTAGCCATTGCTTGGATTACTTTGGCGACACGTGCAGCTATTAAAGGTGGTATGCCTGGTGAACAAGCCTATCATTTAAGCGATCAACTCATTCAACAGTTAGAAAAACAAAGATGTTTAGTCTTAGAAACCTTTAATCAAAATGCGGGTGAACTCTTTGCTCAAGCCGTTAATGACAGTAAGCTACAAGCTGTTAGTGCCGATATTTTAGAAGTCTGTGTCTATTTGCAAGAAAACTATGCTAAACCACTAAATTTGCCTAGTTTGGCTCAAAAGTTGGACTTAAGTGTCGGCTATCTTCAGCATAAATTCAAAGCACAAACCAAGCAAAGCATCACAACTTACTTGTGTTTGCAACGTATTAACAAAGCTAAAGAACTGTTAACTTACACTTCACTTTCACTCACCCAAATCGCCAACCAGTGTGGCTTTGAAGATGTCAGTTATTTTGGTAGGGTCTTTAAAAAATATACTCATAGCACTCCACTCAAATGGCGCCAGACAATACATTAAAACATTTATGAATAAAAATTCAAAAAATATGTACATTTGACCGAATGAATGGTATAGTTTAAGAATAATTAATCTAAAATATGCAAGGTGACCAATATGACAGATGAACAAAAAATTCAAATTCTCGCAAACTTTATCAAGATTAAAACCGTCAACGACAACGAAGCTCAATTAGCCGACTACATCAGCGAACTTTTTAGTCCTTATCAACCCAAAGTTGAAATTGAACGCCTCAGCTTTGCACCAGGTCGTGACAATTTAGTTGTTACCATGGGGCCTAAAGACAAACCAATCCTTGGCTTATCTGGCCACATGGATGTCGTAGCTATCGGTGACGAAAGTGATTGGAACAGTGATCCTTTCACTGCAACCATTAAAGACGGTTGCCTTTATGGTCGAGGCGCTGCCGATATGAAGAGTGGTTTAGCTGCCTTAGTCGTGGCTATGCTTGAATTGCTTGAACAAGACCAAGTCGATAACTTGCCTGTTCAACTGCGCTTATTAGCATCTGTTGGTGAAGAAACTGGCGAATATGGTGCTGCTCAATTAACTAAAGCCGGTTATGCCGATGATTTGGTGGGCTTAATCATTGCTGAACCAACCGATAACCTAACTAAAATCGTCTACACTGGCAAAGGCGTTATCGATTATAAAGTCACTTCAAGTGGCAAATCCGTCCATAGTTCAACGCCTGAATTAGGAATCAATGCCATCACCAATTTATTTGAGTTTTGCCAACAAGCTACGCAAAAATTAGCGCAACTCGATCAAATCAACCCAGTTCTTGGCAAATTAACGCACAGTATCACGATTTTTAACGGGGGCTTGCAAGTTAACAGTATCCCGGCCAAAGCTGAAATGATGGGCAACATTCGCACGATTCCTGAACATCCTAATAATCAAGTCTATCAAATTCTTAATCAAATCGTTGCTGACTTAAACACTAAACCAGGTTTTGATCTTAAGATTGAATATATTTATCCAGAAGAACCGATCCCTGGTTCACCAGACTCATTATTGGTGCAAAAGGTGCAATCTTGCTATGAAGAAATGTTTGGCCATTACGCTACATTATCCGGTAGCACCGGCGCTAATGATGGCTCGGAATATCTGCAAGCTAAAGGTGATTTTAACAGTATTAACATCGGCCCAGGTTCAGAAACAGGGCATCAAGCCAATGAATATGTACAATTAGACAAATATCTTGCGGCTATCAAACTTTACCAAAAAATTGCCTTAGAATTTTAAAAAAGAGACTCGTCTCGCTTGAGATGAGTCTCTTTTTGTTTGCTAGTCTCTTTTCATGTACAACAACGGATAAGGATTACCTTGTTCGTCTAATGGTGTCCTTTGATAGACGCTAAAGCCCATCCGTTCGTAAAAGTTGCGGGCCTGGGGATTTTGTTCGTTGACCGTCAACTTGGTTAGTGCATACTTGGTGAGGCCATATTCTAACAGTTGTCTGCCGATGCCTTGTCCGCGTTTGTCTTTGGCGACAAAAAGCATCTCTAGCGTGTGCTCAGTAATGCCCATGAAGCCTAACAGACGGTCGCTAGCATCTAGTGCGACGACCAACACAGGAACATTTTGCAAGGCTTGCGGCACATATTGTTTAATCTGGTGTACCTCATCTTCCGTCAAAAACGTATGGGTGGCTTTGACGGAGCCCTCCCAAAGCGCTAACAGTTGGGCGACGAGGGCTGGCTTTCTTGTTTGAACTTCTATAATTTTCATTTTTCCTCCTGTAACTTGCGCTTTTTTAGTGGCTAACAGCGGTTTTGACCTCTAAAAACTTAAACTTGGTTTGCGTTGGCTGCCAGCTTTGGCGAATCACTAGCGTTGGGCGCTTCTTTTGTAAAGGCAAAGTCGTTTGATTAAGCTGATTATACAGATAGCTAAAACAATTTTGGGCTTGTGTCTTTAGATCCATGTCAACTGAAGTTATATCTAACAAATGCGAACTTGTTGTGTTATCCAAACTAATAATATCTAGCTGCGGTTGTTTTAGTTTTTGCCAGCGATAATGAAATTCACATGCCAATTTATCCATGTAAAAAAAGACGGTATCAAAGCCTTCTTGTGCGGTTGCAATGAGTTTTGCAACATCAGTTTCAAAGCAATTTTGGGCCACTAATCCATGTTTTTTCAAAGCTGTAATTGCCCTAAGAGCCGACTTAGTATTTTCTGTACACCGCCGATTTAACACAAATAAAACACGCTTTTTTTGTGCCAAAAGCTCTTGGCCTAATTCTAGATAAACCTGGTAGTGATCAATATAAGAAGAATAAATCTGCTTTGAATCAATCCGATGCCACGTCGCTAGCGGGCCATATTGTTGATAAGCCAAGATCGTGGGCCAATCGTTGCTGCGCGTGAGGATAAAAAAGGCATCGACTTGTTTATACTTTAAAAAATCTAGATAGTCTAGCTCACGTTTTTTATCGGCTTGACAAGAATACAAGATGACCTCATAACCAAAACTTTCAGCAATCGTGATAAAGTGCTCTAAAAAACTAGCCGCACCTTTGATCGAACCATTAACGATAAAACCAATTGTCTTAGTTTGACTCTTGCGAAAATTACGTGCTAAAAAATTAGGAACATAATTTAATTCACGTACGGCTTCTTGCACTTTTCGCGTAGCTTCTTGACTAGCATACCCTTGACCACTTAAAACACGTGAGACGGTCGACTTAGAAACACCGGCTTTTTTAGCAACATCGATAATTGTTGGCATTTTTTATTCTCCTTGCTTGACATGGGAATATTCCCACAGTTTACACTAAGTATATCACAACGCTTACAAAAAGAAATGGAGGTCTTTTAATGACACGTGAAGCATTGAAGTTAGTTACTATTGGCGGTGGTTCAAGTTATACCCCCGAATTGATCGAAGGTTACATCAAACGTAAAGACGAACTACCTATCAAAGAAATTTGGTTAGTTGATATTGAAGCTGGTAAGGAAAAACTTGAAATCGTTGGAGCCATGGCTAAACGGATGGTAAAAGCAGCCGGTTTAGATTGGCAAGTGCACCTTACCTTAGATCGACGCCAAGCACTCAAAGATGCTGATTTTGTCTCCACCCAATTTCGGGTAGGTTTGCTAAATGCCCGCATCAAAGACGAACGCATCCCGCTTTCTTATGGTATGTTAGGCCAAGAAACCAACGGGGCTGGCGGTATGTTTAAGGCCTTTAGAACGATTCCGGTTATCTTAGATATCGTCAAAGATATGAAAGAACTCTGTCCTAATGCATGGTTAATTAATTTCACCAATCCAAGTGGCATGGTCACAGAAGCTATCAAGACTTATGGCAAATGGGATAAAGTAATCGGCTTATGTAACGTACCGGTCAACGCAATGATGAAAGAACCCGAATTAATCGGCAAGACCTTAGATCAATTAACTTATCGCTTCGCTGGGATTGACCACTTCCATTGGCATCGGGTCTTTGATGAGACTGGCAAAGAAGTTACGCTAGACATTATCGATGCTATGCAAAATAATGATGCTGGTTTGCCTAAAAATATTTTTGACGTTAAATTCTTTAGCGAACAACTTCACCAAATGAAGATGATCCCTTGCGGCTATCATCGCTACTACTATCGTGAAGAAGAAATGTTAAATCACAGCTTAGAAGAATATTCTGGCGTGGGCACCCGTGCACAACAAGTTAAACGTATTGAAGATGAATTATTTGAACTTTACAAAGATGAACATCTCGACTACAAACCAAAACAACTCTCTGAACGTGGCGGAGCATATTACTCTGATGCTGCTTGCGAGGCAATGGCTTCAATTTATAACGACAAGAAGACTCACATGGTCGTTTCAACCTTAAATAACGGTACTTTACCTGATTTACCAGCCGATCACGTTGTCGAAGTCTCTGCGCAAATCGGTGCTTGTGGGGCCATTCCATTTACATTTGGGCCTTTACATCCAGCACAACGTGGTTGGTTGCAAATGATGAAAAACATGGAACTTTGCACCGTTGAAGCGGCCGTTACCGGCGATTATGGATTAGCTTTGCAAGCCTTCACCATGAATCCGATGGTTAAATCTGGCGCTACTGCTAAACGCATCTTAGACGAATTATTGATTGCGCATGAAAAACACCTACCTCAATTTGCAACTAAGATTGCCGAATTAAAAGCTGCTGGCGTAACGGTCAAAGACCCTATTGCTGCTAAATTAGACTAGTTTTATCAAAATAGAAATTGCACTTACTCGTGTAATTTCTATTTTTTTGACCCTTAATTTGTATTAGAATAGACAAAGTAAATACTGTCTAGGAGGAAAATGCATGAGTTTTGTCAAAAAAGATAACTATCGATTTTATAATCCTGTAAGGCGCGCTATCTTAAGTTATGAAATGATTAAACCTGGTGAAAAAATCGCCATTGGCATGTCGGGTGGAAAAGATAGCACTACCCTTTTATACTTACTTGATACCATCAAAAAACAACGGCGTTTAGGCTTTGATTTTGAAATTTGTCCCATTAGCCTAGATATGGGCATGGAAATGGATTTAACGCCACTTAAAGAATTTTGTCAACAACTTGGCTATGAATTAATCGTCGTCCCAACTAATATCGCCAAAATTGTCTTTGATATTCGTCAAGAAAAAAATCCGTGTTCCTTATGTGCTAAATTACGACGAGGAACATTATATAATACTACCAAACAATTAGGTTGCCAAAAAGTTGCCTTAGGTCATCACCTTGATGATGCTATCGAAACGTATTTGATGAACTTTTTATTTCATGGTGAGCTGGCTAGTTTTGAACCAATCACTTATCTGACACGTAGCGAAGTGTCGATTATCCGCCCTTTAATCTATATCGAAGAAAAAGAAATCGAATCACTTGTTTCACGTGAAACTTTACCCGTCATTTTTAATCCCTGCCCGGTCGATAAGAAAACCAAGCGTGAAGAAATCAAAAAATTAGTCAGCCAGTTAAGTCAAAGTTATCCAGATATTCGCCAAAAATTCATCCAGGGTATTCAAGAAACAACACCAAAACAACTCTGGGGCGAAAAACTTTTGCATCCTGAATTTTTAAGACACTAGGCAGATACTTTGGGTTTCTAACTTAGAAGTGTTATACTCAAGGTGTACCAAAAAATAATACAAAGAAGGTTATCCGCATGAAATATGAAAAGATAGTCAATCAAATCGCCGAAACAATCGTTAAATTGGATGATGATTTAGCTCAAATCGATGCTACTAGTGAACCTAAAGACAAGATGCATGAAATGAAAAAATGGTTTGCCGAAAAAAAGGCAATTCATGAAGTTAAACGTTTATTACATGAAGTTTCAAAATATGAAAAATATGATGAAAAAGAACTTGAAAAAATGACTGCTTTCTTGAAATCATTTGAATAAGTTTTTCTATCGAAACTAACGTTATGCCCAGATGCATAACGTTTTTTTATTAACCTCCTGGAATTTCACAGATAACCATTAAAATTACGTACAAATAATGGTATAATGCTTATAAGCTCTGATTTTTTGAGCACACTACTAAAAAGTGTTATTTCGATAATGTAAGGATGTGAAAAATGCAAATGCAACCCAATGTTTTAATCAGTCAAGACTTATCATGTATGGGACAAGTTTCATTAGGCGTCGCACTACCCTTGCTAGGTGCTTGTGGGCTACAACCCAACGTCTTACCTACCGCCCTTTTATCAACACACACCGGTGGTTTTGGAGCTAACACACACCTTGATTTAGCTCCTGAAATGATTAAGATTCTCCAACATTGGCGTCAGCTAGACACTAAATTTGATGCGGTCTATCTGGGATATTTAGGAGCGCACCCTTTAGCTGTTTTGCTACAGCATTTGCAATCTGTTTGTCAAAAGGACTGCTTGTTTTTAGTCGATCCAGTTATGGGTGATCATGGTAAATTATACCGTGGTTTTGATAAAAGCTACGTTGCTCAGATGCAACAACTTGTGCAAAAAGCTTCGATTGTAACACCTAATTTAACTGAAGCCAAATTATTACTGGGAATGGCTTTAAAACCAACTACTTCTCCAGTTACTTTATCTGAAGCTCATCAAGTTGCTCAACAACTCGCAACTCAGTTTGAAATTCCATACGTTATTTTAACAGGGTTAGACTTGACCGCACACCAAATTGGTGTCGTTGGTTATCAACTTGCAGATAAAACAAACTGGGATATTGTCCAACCAAAATTACCTGGGAATTTTTTTGGAACGGGCGATTTATTTGCAAGTGTCCTTTTAGCTGGGATTTTAAAAGGATACCAAGTTAAGCCAGTCGCTCAAATTGCGATGAATTTCATCAGTCAAGCAATCCAACAAACACCTAAAGAACATGACTTACGTTATGGCGTTAATTACGCTACAGCAATACAAACTTTACTTAGTAGTTTAGAAAATAAGAAAGGATAAAGCATCATGCGTGACCAACAAAATACTTTTCGAGCTTTGATTTTAACTGGTCTTTTTGCAGCGATTATTTATATCGGAGTTTGGACTTTACGAATTCCTATTCCAGCGATGGTCGGGCGCCCGTTCATCCACTTTGGAAATACTTTAACCGCTGTTGCAATCTTATTTTTAGGCCTTCGAAATGGAATGTTAGCCGGAATTATTGGCTTAGGTGGCTTTGATATCTTAAATGGCTATGCTGCAACATCGTGGCTGACGATGCTTGAAGTCGTAGTTGTGGCTTTGATAATTTCCGGACTTTTCAAGATGCTCAAATACAACGACAGTAAAAGAAATATCATCTTATTAGCTATTGTTGCTGGGGTAACAAAGATTTTCACTTCTTATTTTACCTCGATTATCGAAGCCTTAATGGCTGGGACATTATTAAAAACAGCCTTAGTTGCATCGTTTTTAAGTTTGCCTGCAACAGTCATTAATTCTATTTCTACTGCGATTTGTACACCGATTCTTTATTTCTTTGTCAAATCCGTGTTTAATACCGTTCAAAAACGTCAGAGATAAAATTAAACAATTAAATCATCCTACAAATATTGCGGCTTATTAAGTCGCAATATTTTTTTGTAAATCTCTTGCTTTTTGAGCTAAAAACTGGCATAATAGTTTAAGTATTCTGGGTGGTTAGCTCAGCTGGCAGAGCAACGGACTCTTAATCCGTGGGTCCAGGGTTCGATCCCCTGACCACCCATTTTAACCATATTATGTAATTTTAATATCACATACACTCCTATGCTCGGTTAATCACCGAGCATTTTTTGCCTCTTTGCCATATCAAACTGATGCAGTAGTCACCAAAAATTAAAATTATTGATTTTAAAACTCTCTTTACTGTTTTTCCAGTAAGGAGGGTTTTTGTTTTGTCTTTAAAGCTAGTTGAGCTCACACAGCGTACAAAACAAAAAAAGTTTCGCAAACTTAGTTATCTAAACTTGCGAAACTTCTAAAAGCTTTATATATTTTATTGTTTAGCGGCTAATTCTTTGGCCTTAGCTTGTTCTTCTTTGTAAAGTTTACCATCGTAAAACTTGAAGAATGGATAATAAATTAAGGTTGCTACTACGGCAGTTACCACGCCTAAAACAGCTCCACGCCAGTCACCACCAGTTCCGATAAAACCAGAAATCCCGATTGGTGTTGGCCATGGCACTTGCGCAATTACGGCATGAACCATATGCAACTTAATCGCAAAATAACCGATTGAAGCAGCTGCCATTGGGGCTAAGAAGAATGGAATCGCCATATAAGCGTTGTAAACCATTGGCAAACCAAAGACGATTGGTTCATTAATGTTAAAGAATGATGGTACTAAAGCAGCCCGACTTAAAGCCTTCAATTGTGCTGATTTAGCAAACAAGGTCATTGTCAACACTAAACCTAAAGTTGCACCAGAACCCCCGATAGTAACAAACATGTTGTTAAATTCACCAGCAAATGGAATATTTGCACCATGAGCATTAGCTTGCATGTTGGACAATACGATTGGGGTTAAGAATGAAGTTACGATGTTAGCACCATGAATACCGACAATCCATAGGGCATGAATCAAGAAGTAAATCACCATTAAACCTAACCACGTATTAGTCAAATTAGTAACAAAACTAAATGGAATAGCAATCATATTAAAGATATCTGTGCCTAAAGCTACTAAAGTCCCATTAATTGCTAAAACAACGATAGATAAAAGAGCTGTTGGAATCAATGCTGTAAATGAGCGTGAAACCCCTGCAGGTACAGTTGGAGGCATCTTGATAACCCAGTTATTTTTAACACATAGACAGTATAATTTAACTGCGATAATCGACATGATGATCGCCGTAAAGATCCCACTTGTACCTAAACGTTGAATAATTGTGTCCATCCGATAACCGTGAATAACTGTTTCACTCTTATTAATAGATTCAAGTAAGCTCATCGTGCCACCTTTAATAACGAATTCAGGTAAACACATGAAAAAGGCAAACATTGAAAGTAAAGCACCGTTTAATGGGTTAACATCGATTTTTTCTTCTTGAGCTTGAATCGAGGTGTATTCATAACCAAACACCAACCCAAAGTATAAAGCCAAAATCCCCATCGTGCTGACGTTAGCAACCATGTAAAGATCGCTAATTTTGAAAAACGTTGCTTCAAAGAAGTTTTCTAAAACTGGAAAAGCTTGGGGCAAAACATTTAATACCAAAAACATCGAACCAACGATCGTAAATGGAATCGACGCCATCCCGGCTGCCATAACGGCACGCACA
The DNA here is from genome assembly GCA_905204935.1 of uncultured Lactobacillus sp. Classification (GTDB taxonomy): domain Bacteria; phylum Bacillota; class Bacilli; order Lactobacillales; family Lactobacillaceae; genus Ligilactobacillus. The sequence continues at coordinate 17,740 of CAJLBJ010000008.1, read as the reverse complement.
ATGCGAAATTGGGAGAGCTTACCCATTGGACCCATCAAATATTTTTCTAAAAACTGAAATGCTTTATTATTTCCATTATCCATAACTCAAAATCCTTTCTATACTCATTTGATTACTGAATTGACGCTTCAAAATCTTTGAGCGCTTTAAAATAGCGATCTTGATCATGAGCAATCTTAAACAGTTTGCGTTCAACGACTATACAACCAATACTGCCAACTACTAGCAAAATGGCTAAGGCCCCTTTCCCGGTTGGCTTGATAAAAGGATACAAATTCGTAAATAACGGTGTATACAAGCTGATTAACAGACAAATGTTAATGCTCAACTGCAACCAATAATACCAATATGCTTGGGGCAAATGGCGACTAGGTTGACGGTATTGCTTGACTTGCTCGGCACATACTAAAACCAAACCAACAAGTAAGCAAGCTGGCAAAATAAGCGTCATCTTGCGCATACTTGCTAGCAAGATCAACCAGTAAAGATTCATGAAAAAATAGCCTGCCGTAAAGTAGCGCACCAATAAATAGCGGTTAAAATGCATATTACGCAAACTCGTTTGCCTTTGTTTAGCTTGTCTTGACGTCATTTTGAATCGTTCCTTTCGTACTTAACAACTATTGTTTTATGCTAAATCTGCACCATTTGTCTTGATAACTTTTTGATACCAGTAAAATGAATCCTTGCGTGAACGCGCCAAAGTTCCGTTACCTTCATCATCTTTGTCGACATAGATAAAACCATAGCGCTTAGACATTTGTCCTGTTCCTGCAGATACTAAATCAATGCAACCCCATGGAGTATAACCCATCAAATCTACACCATCTTCAAGCACGGCTTTTTTAACTTCTTGTATATGTGCCCGTAGATAATCAATACGGTATGGATCATGGATGCTGCCGTCTGCTTGTACCTCATCGACGGCGCCTAACCCATTTTCTACGATGAACAATGGAAGATGATAACGGTCTGTCAAAAGATTTAAGCTGTAACGCAAACCGACCGGATCGATTGGCCAACCCCAATCACTGGCTTTGAGGTTTGGATTTTCCACTTGGGCTTCATGCGGATCTGTAAGTTGGTCGACACTAACTTTTTGGGATGAAACGCTCATCGATTGATAGTAACTAAAACCAACATAATCGACGGTCCCTTCGCTTAAAACGATTCGATCTTCGGCCGTGATATCTGGTCTAAAGCCTTTTTTCGTGATATAAGCTTCGATGCCCGCTGGATAATAGCCCCAAACTTGCACATCGGAAAACCAGTTGCGACGTTGATCGACTCTTTGTGCCAACAAGACATCTTCGGGATTAGAAGTAGCCGGATAAACCGGGGTGTAGTTGATCATCGTCCCAATCATGAAATCAGGATTGATCTTTTTACCTTCCTTAACCGCTAACGCACTTGCCACTAATTCGTAATGGGCCGCCTGAAACATTTGGGCTTCGTTGTCTAACTCGTTATCTAACAACAAGCCTGAATTGGTACACATCAAAAAATCATTGTTAAAGCTACTTTGATTATCGATTTCGTTAAAGGTCATCCAGTATTTAACCTTGTCTTTGTAACGTTTAAAACATGTCACAGCAAATTTAACAAAAAAGTCGATACACTTACGATTAGCAAATCCACCATAAGCTTCTACCAGATGATATGGCATTTCAAAATGTGCCAAGGTGATTACTGGTTCGATTCCATACTTGAGGCATTCGTCGAATAAATCATCGTAAAACTTTAACCCTGCTTCGTTTGGATTGGCATCATCCCCATTTGGAAAGATACGTGTCCAAGCAATCGAAGTTCTAAAACATTTGAAGCCCATTTCAGCAAATAGCTTAACGTCTTCTTTATAATGGCTATAAAAATCAATTGCCTCATGGTTAGGATAATTTTTACCAGGAAGTACACCTTTTGTGATTTCACGGGGCACACCATAAGCACCGGCCGTCATGACATCGGCAACCGAAACACCTTTGCCATCGGCTTGCCACCCACCTTCTAGTTGATGAGCAGCGACCGCACCACCCCATAAAAAGCCTGCTGGAAATTGATTTGCACTCATTTTAAGCACTCCTTTATCATGATTTTGCAAAAAACAATTTGGAAACGTTAACTGTAAGTGTTTCCATAAAAGATTATAAGTTATTGGTACAAATTTTTCAAGTGCCTACATCTAAAAAAATGACGGTTAATACAAAAAGTATCGCTTCAATTTTACAAAAAGCCTTATTTGCGTACGTTTTCAAACACCGATATTTATTTTTTTAACTGTTTTTTCACCCTAAAAGTCAAAGTTCATGCTATATTGTAAAATATGAATATTTAAGAGAGATGAGAATTATGACTTTAAATGTATACTTAGTCCGTCATGGACAAACTTTTTTAAATCTATATAACCGCCTGCAAGGCTGGTGTGATTCGCCCTTGACTCCTAAGGGAATCAACGACGCACATAACGCTGGACAACATCTCGCACATATTGCTTTTAATGCAGCCTATCACAGTGATACAACGCGGGCGATGCGCACGTGCCAATATATTCTAGAAGAAAATGTTGCTACACCTGTCTTGCCTAACCCACAAATGTTGCGGAATTTTCGTGAACAAAGTTTTGGTTACTTTGAAGGCAACGATGCTGGTCAAACCTGGTTAATGGTTGGAGCTAGCCATGGTTGCCGTACCTATGATGAGCTGATCGACAAATTTGGCGCAGCTGCCACACGTGATTTTTTGAAACAAACAGACCCTTTCCACCACTGTGAAAACGATCAAGAATACTGGCAACGTATCCAGGCTGGCTTTGATTATCTTTATCAACACCACACCGATGGTCAAAATATCTTACTTGTCAGTCATAGTATTACAATTCGAACAATTGTCGATCGCTTTGCCCCTGAATATCAGGCCCCTAAAAACGGCCCTAAAAACGGTTCAGTCACCAAATTAGATTTAGAACCAGACAAAATTACGGTGTGCTACTATAATCACTATCAAGAAAACCAAAACTACTAAAGATGTAACCTCTTTTATTTTTGTGCTATACTAAATAAAAATGGAGGTCATTATGAAAAAATATCGGGCAATTATTTATGATATCGACGGCACCTTGTTAAACACCTTGGAGATGAATATGTATCCTTTGATTCAAATCATCAAAGAAGAAACCGGCCAACAATTAAGTTTGGCAGAAGTCTTAAAATATGCGCCTTATCCTGGCCTAAAGGTTATGGAAGAACTCCAAGTTAAAGAGCCTCAAAAAACGTATGCCCGTTGGGTCAAATACGTTAATGAATATGAAAAAGGCGCCAGTCTTTACCCTGGTGTCAAAGAAGTTTTAGCGACTTTTCAGGCTCATGGCTTAATTCAAGCGGTCGTTTCGGCTAAAACGGCCCAACAATATCAAATTGACATGGTCGCTCATGGCTTAGACGCCTACATGCAAACAGCCATCTTAGCCGACGATACTAAAAAACATAAACCAGATCCTGAACCATTACACTTATGCTTAAAATGACTGCAAATCAAACCTAGCGAAGCCATCTATATCGGTGATGCCTTAGCCGATTTTAAAGCCGCTAAAATAGATTTTGGTTATGCTAAATGGGGCAGTTTGACCCCCTTTGCAGTTGCTGATGCGTTAGTTTTTGAAGAACCACTCGCGCTGTTAAAACTTTTAGAGCAATAAAAAAGACAAGGACAATCCTTGTCTTTTTTTAGGCCTAAAGTCCTAAACTACATAATAAAGCTAAAAAAATGATATTCCACAATGAAAAAATCAATAAGAAACGCCCTTTTTGTTCAGGGTAATTAGCGACTAATTGTTTATACGAAATCAAACTAGCCATCGAGGCGATCAACGTTCCTAAACCACCCAAATTAGTACCGATCAGCAAGCTTTGATAGTCATGACTAAACCCTGCTAATAATAAGGCTGCCGGCACGTTACTGATGACTTGACTAACCAAGATGGCCACCCCGCGCACATTTTGGGCTAACACGTGTTGAATCAAGTGACTAAACGCATCCACACGGGCCAGATTTCCAATAAAAATAAAAAAGCACACAAAAGTCAGCAATAAACTATAATCAACTTGACCTAAAAGCTGGCGATTTTCAAATAAAATGGCTAACAAAATCACCAACAATAATTCTAACGGTGGTAAAATCTTGGCGACACTTAGCAGACATACTAAAAATAAACCCCAATAATAAGCTAATTTACGCGGATTTAGTTGCAGTTGATTTGGATTAACCTTAACAGTTAAGACTTGCTTTGGGAAAAAAAGCCAAACGCTAATAACCAAACCAAATGCTGCTAATAAAGTATACGGCAATAAAACAGCCACAAACTGTGGCAAAGAAAAACCTGAAATCGAATATAAGTAAAGATTTTGCGGATTGCCAATCGGTGTCAACATACTACCTAAATTACTTGCAATCGTCATTAAGGTAATCACTAAACAGACACTTGCTTGCATCTTAGCTAGCCTTAAAACCAATAAAGCCAGCGGGACAAAGGTTAACAAGGCTACATCGTTAGTAATCAGCATGCTACTAAAAAAACACAAGAAAACCAAGGTTAACACTAGGCTGCGTTTAGTTTGGATTTTTTGTAATAAAGCTTCTCCTATGTATTCAAAAAACGCTTGTTGTTTTAAACCGGCCATCACCGCCATCAAACAAAAAAGTACAATCAAGGTATGCCAGTCTAAATAATTTAAATACGCCGCATCTGGTTTTATTAAAAAACATGAAAAAACGGCTAATAAAAAAGCCACTCCTAAGACTGTTTCCTTCTTAAAAAAAGTGATGATTTTTGTCAATTATATTCCCCTCTTTGATCAGCTTAACAACAAAATCTTATCACACTCTTTTTAAGCTTTGAAGTCCCAATTAATTTAACCAAGCCACTCCTAAAGTCAAATAACTAGCAAATAAAATCCATAATAGATATGGCCAAAGCAACCAACTAGCCCAACGATTGACTTGCTTGAGATAATAAATCAAATAAGCAACAACAAGATCTAAGATAATAATCAAACCAAAACCTAACCAATAAGCACTACCACTAAAAAAGACAATGCTCCAAATAAAATTAATCAGCATTTGTAAAAAATACAAACCACATCCTAAGGCCTTAGGGCTTGTTTTAGTTTGCCAAAATAAATAAAACGATACCGCAATACTCAAATATAATAACGGCCAAACAATTCCAAACAAATAATTGGGCGGTGCTAATGGTGGTAAAACTAAATTGGCATAGACTTGCTTGATATCACCAGCAAAAAGGGCCGATAAGCCTCCAAGTCCTTCGACAACAATAATGATGACAATTAAGCCACCAAAACGTTTTAGACGTTGCATAACCTCGCCTCCATTTCTTAACTTCATTATAGTCTTAAAAAAAGATTTCCCCTAATAATTCAATTTATTTTAACAGGTACCTGTCAAAAAGTTCTTGCATTTATAACAGGTACCTGTTAAACTTTAAATATCAAATCACGAAAGTAGGTCACACAATGGAGCAAAACACCGAACTATACGTTAAACTCTATCAGCTGAATCATTTATTAAAAAAGACCTTCATTGCCGAAAATCATCAGCTTGATGGTATTCAAAACTTCAATTGGGGTCAAGGAAAAATCCTTGCCTTATTAAAAGCTAAGGATGGTTTATCAACCAAAGAAATGTCTTATCTTTTAGGTATTCGGACCTCTTCTTTAAACGAATCACTCGCTAAATTAGAAAAAAATGGTTATATTACGCGTGAACCTTCGCTTAAAGATAAACGCATTATTCTTAACAAATTGACCGCTAAAGGGCAAAATTTGCAGCGTCCCCATACTAAAGTCGCTGATATTTTTGATTGTTTAGACAACCAACAACAACAAGCCTTCAAGGAATGCTTAGATTTGCTACTTGAAAAAACAAACGCTAAGCTCGAACAAATTCCTGGTATAAAAGATCAAAATGCTAAAAAACAAGAACTGTTAGCTAAGCTTTTTCAAGATCCAACAACTGATTTTAGCTGCTTTAATTTCATGGACGAACTAGGTTCACTTGATTGTCCATATCATCAATAACTAACTGTGAGGGGAAAAATATGACAACTGCTAAAAAAAATACAACATTTGCCTTGAGTATCTTTGTCATCGGCGTTTTTATGTCGGCCTTAGATAACGGGATTATCTCAAGTGCACTTTCAACTATCAATTATTCTTTTCATGTCAGCGAAGTCGCCGGAAGCTGGGGTATTACCCTTTATACGCTAGGTATGGCAATCTCAACTCCAATTATCGGTAAACTTGCTGATAACTATGGTCGTAAAAAACTTTTCTTAATTGAAATTGCTTTGTTTGCCTTTGGTTCATTGCTAGTGGCATTAAGTCCTAATTTCACTTTCTTTTTGGTGGCACGTTTAGTGCAATCATTTGGTGGTGGCGGAATTTTCATTATCGCTTCAAGCCACATCTTATCAACTTATCCTAAAAAACAACAAGGTAAGCTATTAGGTATTTTAGGTTCTGTTAATGGAATTGCTTCGATTGTTGGGCCTAATTTAGGAAGTTTAATCTTAAATTTGACCGGTAAGTGGCATATGTTATTTATGATCAACTTACCCATCGCCATTTTCGTCTTGATTTCTGGAATTATCAGCATTCCTGAAACAACTAATGCCAACGATAAAAAAGTTGATCTTAAAGGTTTGAGTTATTTAACTTTGGCGATTTTAAGCTTTATGTTGGCTGTAACCAATGTCCAAAGTGGCTCACTTTTGGCAAGTTTAACTTCTGTTACTTTCATCTTACCGTTAATTTTAAGTATTATTTTTATTGCTTTACTTTTAAATACCGAAAAAAACGTCAAAGATCATGTCGATCCATTCCTACCATACAACTTATTAAACAATCAACGCTTCGTCTTAACGCTTTTGATGGGCGCTTTGTCTGGTATGTTAATCGCTATTTTCGTCTTTATTCCAAGTTTTGTTGAACAAGCTTATGGAATCAGTGCCAACAACAGTGGTATTTACATGAGCGGCATCGGTCTGGGATCGATTTTTGGGGCTGGCATCGGTGGTGCTTTAGTTACCAAAATGGGGGCTCCTAAATCAATCGTTATTTCTGGTGCTTTATCAACTCTTGGATTTGGTTTAATTGCTTTGGCTTCTCCTAATCCATTAACCTTTATCTTGACTTCAACTGTGGCCGGATTAGGCTTTGGGATGTTGATGGGAGCGCCATTATCAGTTTTAATGTCGATGATTGCTGGCCCTAAAGATAGTGGCGTGGCTTTAGGAACACTATCTGTTAGCCGCCAAATTGGTTTAACAATTGCACCGACAATCTATGCTGCTTTAGTTCAACAACAAATGTTTAATAGCTCATTAGCTAAGAATTATCCTGCTAAATCAATTGAACAACTTTATATCAAATTACAAAATATTGATAATTCTTCCTTACATCAACATGTCTTGGAAATCTTCCATCAAAGCGCTAAAGGTGCTTATCAACATTTATTCTTTGCAGCCGTAATCTTTTCAGCTATTATCTTAATTTGTGGAGCATACCTTAAGAAAAAAGCACATTAAAAAAACAAAAAAACATTCAGCTTTTATCAATCTGAATGTTTTTTTGTTTACATTGCTTGTTCTTGCATTTTTTCGTTATGTTCACACACTTTGAAGAATGGCAGATAAATAACCATTGCTACAAAGATTAAAGCAATCCAAAAGACCACGTTACGCCAATCCATCGTTGACATGTAGGCTTGAGCAAAAAATGGTGTAAATGACGGATCAACAACATAACCTAGACTGATCAAACCAATCTTTTGTGCTCCATAAGTCAACAAGAGGTTTACGATTGGTGCTAAGATAAATGGAATACCTAAGATCGGGTTAAAGACAATTGGACTACCAAAAATTACGGGTTCATTAATACTACACATTCCTGGAATAAAGGATAAACGTCCAATACTACGGAATTTTTCAACACGACTAAACATCATCAATAAAACTAGCCCTAAAGTATTGCCGGCTCCGCCTAAAACGGAAATTCTAAACATTTGCAAGTTGATCAAATGGCTAGCTGCTTGGCCATGATTGATTAAATCAGCATTCATCCCACTTTGTGAAACACCTAGGGCAAACAAAATCGGAAAGACGATACTTGTCCCGTTAACGCCGATTAACCATAAAAAATTACCGATTGTCACGATCAAGATAAAGCCCCAAAGATTTGTTGCAATCGAGGTAGCCGGTGTCAATAACTTCGTGATAAATTCAGGGAAAGAAGCATGTGTCCAAGAATGAATCAATAAATTAGCACCATAAAAGACCAAAATATTAACTGTTAATGGAATCAATGAATTAATAAAGGTCGTCACCATTGGCGGTACCGTGCTTGGCATATTAATCTTTAAACCATCACGATCAACTAAGCGATTTAATTCAACAGATAACAACCCAATTAAGATTGCCACAAATAAACCGTTAGTTCCCAAATAATCCATCGCTAACTTGTTATCTTTAACATCGGTCGCTACCATCATGAAGATGATTAACGCCATCATTCCATCCATTGGAGCGTTGCGCTCATAGGTTTTACTTAACTCATGGCCAATTCCAAAGGCACAAACAATCCCATAGATGCCCATCGTCATGTTGTAAGGCAAGGTGATAGCATCATAGTTAGCCACCGCAAAGTCCTTCCAACTAGCCATAAAATGCATGAAAAAGTTGGCTGTTTCTGGGTTGTATCTATCTAGGTTGATTGGGGGATTCGCAAAAATCAAGAAAAATGACCCAATCACCAAGAAAGGCAAACCAAACATCATCCCGTTGGCGATTGCTTGTAGGTGCCGTTGATTACCTAGTTTGACGCCAATTGGCGAAAGAACCTTATCTAATTTTGCAAGCAGTCCATTTTGCATCGTGATTAAAACTCCTTTTCTAATGTTGATTAAACTTGATATGGATTAAAAACAAAAGCACTATCAATGATCTTGCTTGGATCATAGTCTTTCATCAATTCGTTGTATTCTTCATAATAACCATTGTCCACTTCCATTTGTGGAATAACCTTGCTTGCTTCGTGTAAGAAGTGCATGCTATCGCGCCCCATTTCTTGTCCGCGTTTAGTGTGTTTATCCAAAGCATAATCAGGAATTTCTGGCACATAGCCTTTGTTAAAGTTTTTGATAACAATATTTTTCAACAAGTCAGAGGAGCGATCCTTAGTAGATTGGCATAAATAACGAATCGCATGCACAAACATCATGGCACGATCTGGTTCGCTGTATTCAAAGTTTTTACGCATTTGGTTTAATGTATTAACAAAAATTGGTGCATTAGGATTACCCATGCCGATATCTTCAACAGAGATAGCTAGTAAACGACGCCATAATTTTTCTTCAAATTGTGGTGAAGAAATATACATTTCATAAGCAAATTCAACCGCAGCACGTTCTTTACCACGACGGATTGATTTTTGCAAAGCAGAGATTACTTCGTCTCCAGCTAAACCGTTACGTGTAGTCGTGCGTGCCCATGGATCAGCGATGAACTCTTTTTTTGCTTGGCAATTTTTGTTATTATTTTCTTGTGACATATTTTGTTACTTCCTTTCAATACTTAACTTTATTTAGGGGGTTTTTACTTGGACATTCGACAAATCAGCGAAAAATACCAACTAAATGAAACTGAAGTTGCTGTTTTAAACTACATGCAAGAGCATCGAGATAAACTAAAAACACTTGGTGTACGTCAGTTAGCCAAAGAAACTTTCACCTCGCCTAGTTTCATCGTTAAAATGGCTAAGCGCATGAATCTTTCTGGCTATTACGAATTAGTCTTTTTGATGACTGACACAAGCTTTGCTTTACTCAACTTCGAAGATTTACTTAACATCAAACAATATATCGAATCCTTCAAAAAGCTACTAAACAAACACCGTGATTCGATGATAACCATCATGGGAAGCGGCTTTTCACAAAATATCGCTAACTATATGAGTGAATATTTCAACATTCATGGCTACCGCTGTACAGCTAATTCACATCTTGAATTAATCCGTAAAGATACCAATCGTCAAAATTTGATCATTGTTATCAGCAATTCTGGAGAGACAAAACGTTTGACCGAGTTGTGCCAAGAAGCCAATGGCAATGAGTGTGATGTGATCGCTTTTGTAGGCAATGCCAACTCAACAATTGCACAAAATGTCAAGCTTGCTATCAGCACCGATTCTTTTAAACCCTCTTTTTTTGACAGCAGTCATCCACAACTGTTCTTTGGCCTGGCTTTAATCTATTTTGAAGTCTTAATGAGCTCAGTTTTAACAGACAACCAATAATTTTACTATAATTGAAAAATGAGAACTTGTGAACAGTTTGGTAGCTTTCGTGAACATGTTATTATTCTTAAAAAACATGTTTTCCGATTTAAAAAGAGCTCTTTTTAAAAAAATAAGCACAAAAAACCGAACTTCATATTAGATTAACTCAATATGAAGTTCGGTTTTTCATTTCAGTAAAATGCACAAACGATTGACAAATTAAATAAATATGCTACATTATTCATTAGACCTTAATCAGTATCAAGATAATGGTGCCTTAGCTAATTTTAAAAATCTATTAGCCCAAGCTAACACGCTATTAAGCAACGATAATGTTACGCAAAAACAAATCGATCAAATGCTAAAGGATTTGACAACTGCACGTGCTGCTTTAACTTTAAAAGAAACTAAAAAGCCAACAACTGATAAAAACAACTCAAATAATGCTAAGCCAAAACAAAAATTACCTCAAACCGGCGACAGCAAACAGACTGTGCTTGGTCTATTAGGCTTTAGCATCCTTGCAATCGGTGCTATTAGCTTAAAAAAATTTAACTAGATATTAAATAAGGACTACGAAAAGTTTCGTAGTCCTTATTTTGTTAAAAATTATTTTAAAATAGTTTTTTGCGCAGCTTCGCTAGCATGTGTTAATTTAAAGACCAACAAGTTAAAGACCATAATCAAGCTGCTGACCACAAAAATACCGCGGTAATCAAAGATCCCAGCCACAAACGAACCGATCATTGGTCCTAAGACACTACCAACTGATTGGAAGCTTTGGTTATATGAAAAGACAATACTTGTATTTTCTGTTGTTGTGTTCTTGGTTAATAGAGTTTGAACAGATGGCAACATTGCTGCATCAGAAATCCCTGTTAAAATGCGCATCCCTATCAATTGATAGACATTGGTTACAAAAGAAGTTGCAAAAAAGACCAGCATCGCAAAAATAAAACCAAAGACTAGCATCTTTTGCGTCCCAATCCGATCACCTAAGCGTCCAAATAAAGGTGCTGCGATAATTGTGGATAAACCTGGCATCGAAGCTACAATCCCAGCCATAAAGGTCACGGATTGATGTGAAGAAGTCAATAATTCTTTAACGAATAGACTTAAAATGGGGTTGATCGACATATTGACGATTTGAACAAACATCGTTGTCGAAAATAAAACGAGGATTAAACGTACACTGATAATTTGTTTGAAGGTTACTTTTGGATGTTTTTTATCAGTGGCTGGCTTAGCGGCAAAATCTTCTTTCACACAAAAATAAGTCAAAATAAAAACCAACATCATGATGATTCCTGTAATATTAAAGGTCATGCGATAAGAAAATACACTCGCTAATGCCCCGCCTAATAAGGGACCTAGCAATGTTCCAGCAGTCAAGCCGGTTACTAAGATACTCAATGCTTGTCCCGAATTTTTCTTAGGTGCTTGTGAAGCAATCAAGGCATTGGCATTGGAAACATACCCGCCAAAGGCTCCTTGTAGTGCACGTAAAAGCAAAAGTTCCCATACATTGGTCACAAAGCCCATCAATAAAAAGACTACCGCCATCCCAAACGATGCCCGTAACAGCATCAAACGCCGGCCCTTTTTATCCGCTAACCTGCCCCAAACAGGCGAGACTATCGCCATTACTAAAAAGCATGAAGCAAACACAATTCCCGTATAAAACGTCAGTTGTTGTTTGCTATAATGCCCCAATTCACCAATAAATAGTGACAAAAACGGAGTGATTTCACTCATCCCCATCCCCGTCATAAAAACGCCAAACCAAAGCACAAATAAGTTTTTGCGCCAGAGTGGACGTGTTTGTGTAGTTTCCATACTAATTCCTTCTTTGTCTATATTTTTTTGAAAACCCCCAGTACAAATTTTTATACAGTTTTTTGTTTAACCATAATATATAGTATAGACCTCAAATAAGATAAAAGCTATACAAAAAGTAAGTCAATTTGTACACTTTGTTTCTTCATCCGTTTTCAATAAGTTATTTTTTTCTGCACTAAAAAAGCCGTAAGATAACAAACAGTTTGTTATTTCACAGCTCTTTTAGATTTCACTTGCTTTTAACCCATTCCTGGCGGTTCGGGAGCATATGAAATGTTTGCAAATTTATAACACGTTTTGTTAAATAAAAGCTTTATCGTCCCACGCGCACCAGCACGGTTTTTTTCGATGATCAATTCGACCACACCAGCATCGGGATTGCCTAATGGCGCAGAATTTTCTTCGTTTTCGTCATCACCTTCTGCGCGTTCATAGTAATCATCACGATACAAGAAAGCAACAATATCAGCATCTTGTTCAATCGCCCCAGATTCACGAATATCTGAGAGGACCGGACGTTTGTCTTGGCGTTGTTCAACCCCACGTGAAAGCTGGGATAAGGCAATGACTGGTACAGCCAATTCTTTGGCAAGCTTCTTTAATTCACGCGAAATCTCAGAAACTTCTTGTTGTCGGCTTTCCTTATTAGAACCTTCAATCAACTGCAAGTAGTCAATCACAATCAAACCTAATTTACCAGTCTTTTTAGCCAAACCACGACATCTGGCCCGAATAGCCGCCATTTTGATCCCTGGCGTATCATCGATATAAATATCAGTCCGCTTCAAAGACTCGATTGATACACTTAGACTAGCCCATTCTTCACTAGAGAGATTCCCGTTTTGTAAATTAGAAGCATTGATTGAACCTTCTGCCGACAACATCCGGCGCACCAAAGATTCTGCCCCCATTTCCAAAGAGAAAATAGCCACAGAAACATCATTTTCTTTGGCCACATTTTGGGCGATATTCAAAGCAAAAGCCGTTTTACCCACGGCTGGACGTGCCGCTAAGATAATCAAATTATCTGCTTGTAACCCAGCCGTTACCTTATCTAGCTCACCATAGCCAGTTGAAAGCCCGATGATTTCTTCTGTTTGATTAGCCCGTTGTGTCGTTTCATCATAAACTGCATCCAAAACATTGGCAATGCGTTTAAAACTGCCATCCGTTTTTTGTTCGGCAATCTCTGCAATATTGCGCTCTGCTTCGCCTAAAAGGCCGGCAATATCTTGATCATCATTTTGTGCTATCGCAAAGATTTCACGTGCTGCACTCATCAAACGCCGCCGAACTGCTTTTTCTTGCACTAATTTAGCATACGAAACAGCATTTCTAGCCGTTGGTTGCGCGTTAGTCATTAACCTTGATAAATAAACAATTCCACCAGCATCATCGAGTTGTTTTTGAAGACTTAAACGATCGTTGAGTGTTACCAATGATATTTGTTCATTGCGATTATTTAAATCTATCATCGTTGCAAAGATAATCTGATTTTGACGTGTATAAAAATCGAGTGGCTGAACAAATTCTAAAACATCATCTAAAACATTAGAGTTAGACAAAATTATTCCTAAAAGATTTTCTTCTGCCTCTATGTTTTTAGGCAAATTATCTGTCGCCAAAAAATCATTAGCCATGACTCTTGATCCTTTCTACAAAACTTATGCTTAAACACTCATTATTTTTCTGCAATGTGTACACGAATCTTAGAAGTTACTTCATTGTGCAACTTAACAGGTACGTTTACATAACCCATCGAACGAATTGGCGCTGCTAGTTCCATCTTACGCTTATCAATCTTCAAACCATATTGTTCATTTAATGCCTGTGCAATTTGCTTGGTAGTAATTGAACCAAATAAGCGCCCATCTTCACCGGCTTTTGCCTTTAGTTCGACTACATATTTGCCAGATTCTAATTTTTCTTTTAAAGCCTTGGCTTCGGCTAAAATTTCTGCTTCTTTCTTAGCTTCGGCACGTTTTTGCCCCTTAAGCTCGCTCATCGCTGCTGCATTAGCTTGCTTAGCCTTATTAGCCTTGATTAAGAAATTAGCGTAACCATCGGGAAGTTCCTTAATTTCTCCGCGTTTACCTTTTCCTCTAACATCTTGTGTAAAAATAACTTTCATAATTTTTTCCTCCTAATCTTGTGCATCGCCATCTTCAGCCAATTCTTCTAAAATCGCTAAAAGAGCTCGTTTTACTTGGCTGACACTTTGACCTTCAATTTGAGTTGCGGCATTGCTCAAATGACCGCCACCGCCCATTTTTTCCATGATTAACTGTACATTAATTTCACCATTACTTCGTGCAGAGATTCCAACTTTGCCTTGTGGTCGACTGGTAATTACAAACGAAGCATGCACTCCACTGACATCTAAAAGTGAATCGGCTGCTTGAGCGGCGGTCACCGGATCGTATGGACGACCATCTTCACCTGCACAAACCGCCATGGAATTACCAATAAATTCCACACGATCAATCAAATGATTACGCTGCAAATATTGTGTTGCACTTTCTTTCATGAAATGTCTAGTCATTTCTAGATCGGCACCTACCGAACGTAGATAACTAGCCGCATCAAAGGTTCTTGTACCTGTATTCATAGAAAACGATTTAGTATCGATAATGATCCCTGTAAGCATCGCTGTCGCCTCTAATTTATTGATTGGCTCACTATCACGACTTTGATATTCAAACATTTCTGTGATTAACTCACATGTTGAGCTTGCATAAGGCTCAATGTAAACTAACAGTGGATTTTCTGGGAATTCCTCGCCACGGCGATGATGATCAATAATCATCAGTTTATCTTGCAGACGTTCATATAAACGTGGACTAAGTGCCATCGATGGTTTAGAATGATCAACCATCACCAATAAACTATTGGCACTAATTTTTTCAAGTGCTTCGTCTGTTGAAATAATCTTTTCTTTAATTTCAGGATATGCACCCAACTCTTCTAATAAACGCGCAATATCTGAGTGGACAACTTCATTGTCTAAAACAATCCAGCATTGCTTTTTATTCATCTCTGCAATCCGACGTAAACCTAAACAAGCACCAATTGAGTCCATATCAGGACGTGTATGCCCCATTACAAAAATTTCTTCGCTTTGTGCCATTAATTCCTTTAAGGCTTGGGAAATCATGCGTGCACGCACCCGCGTTCGTTTAGCCATCGGGTTAGTCTTGCCACCATAAAAACGCGCTTGACCATCATCTTGGCGTACTACCGCTTGGTCACCACCTCGTCCTAAGGCTAAGTCTAAATTACTTTGTGCCAATTTAGCCAAAGAAGCCAGGTTTTCTTGCCCATAGGCTAGACCAATACTTAGTGTTAATGGTGAATTTTGCTTTGATGTCCACTCACGAATAGTATCTAAAATCTTAAAACGTTGCTGCTCGATTTCTTGTAGAGATTTAGTATAGCCTAAAACTAGGTACTGATCTTCATCGACACGTTTAACAAACATCCCAAACTCATTAGCCCAATCATCTATCGCATTAGTCACGAAATTGCTCAAGTTAGAAACACTCTTATCGTTCATCGCTTTAGTAACCTCATCATAATTATCGACAAATATTTGTCCAATAACTAACTGTGATTCACTAAAATGTTTTTGTAACTCGACATAATGAGTTACCTCATACAAATAAGCAACATGTAATTCTGGTTGAATCAAGATATTAAAATAATTATCGCGCCACTTAGCTTCAAAAAATGTCTCTTCTTCTTGATGTTTACTAATCAATGCTAAAAGTTCGCTATCAACATTTTTTAGCGGTTTTCCTAATAAATCAACCTTGCCAAAATATTGCTGTAACGTTGGATTAATCCATTGAACATCATAGTCTTTACTATAAAATAAAATTCCAATTGGCATTTGTACTAAAGCATCTTGTTCACCACGTTTGATACGATAAGATAAATCTGAAATATATTCGTTGGTACGCTCCACAATTTTGCCTAATGTTTCTAACACCAAGACAATTGCCAAAACTAAGGCAACTAACAAGATAATTCCTAACATCCAATTTAAGATGAAAGCCATCACATCACAAGCCAACGCAATCAACAATAAAAAGACCGCGATTAAGCGTGGTTGTCTTTCTTGCATAAAGTCTAATGTTTGCCAAAAATCCTTTGAAATAATTTTTTTCATATACTTCCTCACTTTTTCTTTGCTTATTGTCAAAGAAAAACTTTTTACTCCTAACAAAAATAGACATAGATTTTATCTTTTATTTTATCACACTTTGTAATAACAAAAAAAGGAGCCAGCCTAAAACTAGTTCCTTTCTTTGGTTATGAGTTTTTCTTACTTTAAGTATACATTGAATTCATTGTTTTGTCAGTTAAATCTAATCATATTTTTTTAAACAATTTTTGTGCTTTCTTATACATTGGTGCAAAGATTTAATGGTAAAATGAAAGCAAATATATTTTCTAAGAAAGGAGCAAGGAATTTTAGAGTTCCTTAATATCGCTCGTGAAAACAAAGCTTCTTAAACGTTTAACCATCGCCGCTTTGGCTTTAATTGCAACAACTAGTTTACCCGCTAATATCAAAGCTGACACAAACTCTACTAGTCATACTTTAAATGCTAGTTACGTTGTTTATGGGGCCGGTACAGCTACTGAGGTGCGCTCAAAATTAGCCGATGTCTTAGGGACCGACTCTAATTTTAAGACGTTAACCGCTACGGCTAGCGATTATAGCAAATACATCGGCAACGGTGCCACGACGACCGATGCGGCCATGATTAGCTCGGTGGCAATCGCTCCTAGCGATCCAGGGTCTGGCGTTAAAGTCAACATCAAAAAATACGACGGCCAAGACAACATCACCCAAGTGACCGCCCAACAATATGCGATGGTGGCCCAGATGGCTGGGGTTAACGACGTGACAATCGTCGTAACAGCCAATCGTGCTGTCTCGGGTGAATCGGCTCTAACCGGCGTCTACAAAGCCTTGGCACAAGACGGTATCACCCTTAACACCACCGATACGGCCACGGCTAACCAAATGCTTGATGCTACCCAACAAGCCATCAACGAAAACAAAGACGACAGTGCCTATGCCGGAAAATTGATGGCAGCCGTTGGGGATACCACCAAAGAAATCGCAAAACAAAAACAAGACGGTCAAACTTTAACAAGAGAAGACATTCAACAATTGTTAAACGAAGCCTTACAAAAACATGATATTGCCAACCAAACTTCCCAAAATGCGGTCAACAATATCATCAACGTCTTGATTAAATTTGAAAACTCCCCAATTTCTTTGAGTAAAGACTACCTTGAAAATGTGACAAACACAATTGATAACGTCAAAAACTCGACAGGCGATCTGATGAACAAGGTCAAAGACTGGGCCAACAGTGATGCGGCTAAAGAAACCGTCCAAAAAGCTAAGAATATTTTTACTCAATTTATCGAATGGATCAAAAGCTTCTTTAATTAAAGCTTGCTTGCTAAAATCAACCCCTGAATTCCTTGGCACTATGTCCTGTCAAGTATACAGTTTAAATATATAAAAATTGGTTATGCGA
>CAJLBJ010000007.1 GCA_905204935.1 uncultured Lactobacillus sp. | reverse complement strand
ACATTGAAGAATTAAATGCAGTCTTAGAAAAGACCGCTCATTCATGGTTAGATAAAAAATAATCATTAAAAGGTACCAAGGTAGTAATCCTTGGTACCTTTTTTGCTTTTGGAGGAATAGGAGGAATATTTGAAATGCAAATTGACGAGTTAACGACTGAAAAACGTAATGCAGATACGTTAAATATCGATACGATGACGACCTTAGAAATAGTTGAAACCATCAATTGTGAAGATCAAAAAGTAGCGCAAGCTGTTTCAACTCAAAGTCACCAAATTGCCCGAGCCATTGATTTGGCAAGTGAGCGTTTCATGCAAGGTGGACGGTTGATTTATTGTGGAGCAGGCACTTCAGGACGTTTAGGGGTTTTAGATGCGGTTGAGTTAAATCCGACTTATGGTGTTAGTTCAAAACAAGCTTTTGGATTATTAGCTGGTGGAAATCAAGCAATGTATCAAGCAATTGAAGGTGCTGAAGATTGCTTTGAGCAAGCGGGCTACGATTTGAAAAAGGTCAATTTAGGTACCAAGGATATCGTGATATGTCTAGCAGCTAGTGGCCGCACACCATATGCTTTAGGAGCCTTAGCTTATGCCAAAGAAAAACAGGCTTTAGGAATTGGAATTTCCTGTGTTGCTGATAGTCAGATGAAGGAGTTTGCTGATGTGATGATTGAAGCTGTTACCGGACCAGAGGTAATCACGGGCTCAACGCGAATGAAAGCGGGGAGTGCACAGAAAATGATTTTAAACATGTTGTCGACAGGAATCATGATTAAGACGGGCAAGGTCTATCAAAATTTGATGGTTGATGTACAGGTTACTAATGAAAAATTACAGCAACGAGCACTTAATATCATCAAACAAGCGACGAATTGCTCACCAAAACAAGCTGCTGATTTTTTAAGCGAAAGTAACCAAGAAGTTGCAAGTGCAATCGTGATGGCTAAACGTGGTTGTTCTTTAGATGAAGCTAAGCGACTATTAGCAAAAAATAATGGTCAAATTAGCCTGGTATTAAAACAAGAGGAAAAGTAAATGGAAGCATTAACTAAAAGATTGCAACAAGCCGTTACTACTAAGCAAATTCATGGTGTCTCATATGCCTTATTGACTCCGACCAAGACTGATTTAGGATATTTAGGAATGCAGGGTGGAGAGCAAAAAATAGCCATTGCTCCTCAGATGCAATATGATCTAGCTTCACTAACAAAAGTAGTTGCTACGACGACAAGAATCTTGCAATTGTTGGCAAAGCAAAAGTTAAGCCTTGAAGATGAGATAGGAAACTATGTTTTTGATTTGGCTGCACCACACATCAAGATTAAAGACTTGTTGTTGCACACTAGTGGTTTACCGGCTGATTTAGCAAACTATCATAATTTGTCACGATTAGAATTGATAACGGCCATAAAAAATACGATGCCACAGGCTAAAATGAAAAAAAGTGTTTGCTATTCGGATTTAGGTTTTATTTTGTTAGGTTGGGTAATCGCAACAATTGATGGAGATTTAGACGAAAGTATTATAAAAAATGTATGCACTCCACTTAAAATGGCAAGCACACAGTATAAACCACAGCTTACACTAAACGTTGTGCCAACCGAATATCAAGCAAAGCGAGGAGGTTTGATTCGTGCAGTAGTGCATGATGGCAAAGCTTACCGATTGGGTGGAGTCAGTGGTCATGCGGGCTTGTTTAGTACACTTGAAGATTTGACAAATTTTATGCACATGTATTTGCAAAATGGAATTTTTCAACAACGACAAATTTTATCGCCAGAAATTTTTACATTGTTAAAAGACCAGTGCTTTGAAACACGTACACTAGGTTGGCAAGTATGGCAAAACCAGCCAACTAAACTATGGCATACGGGCTTTACTGGCCCAGTGCTTGCACTTGATTTACAACGAAAACGAGGGGTGATTTGTTTGACCAATCGAATCTGTCCAACACGCAAAAATACTGAATGGATACAAACAAGACAAGAAATACTGACGGAATTTTTTGAATAAAAAAGTGGTGATGAATTTTTTGTTTTCATCACCACTTTTTATTTTATTTAATAATTCCTAACGCACCAACAACTAATCCAAAAATGATGATTCCAAAAAGCAAAACGTTGGTATTTACTTTTTTTTGAATCAACCAGTAGACAATGAGTGTAAACATAAATGGAAGCATACCTGGTAAGATAGAATCTAACATATCTTGTAAGACAAGTTTAGTACCACCTGAGTTAAACTTGATAGGAGTCGATATAGAAACCATACTAGCCACCATCCCTCCGATTACTGAAAGACCAACGATTGAAGCAAATTGCATTACACGATCCATCAATCCTTCTTGATACAATTTAGTTAAGTATTTGCTTCCAGAGTTATATCCTAAGAATGCTCCGTAATAAGCTGTAAGTAAAGAAGGAATAGCAAAAAGACCAACAGCTAAAAGAGGTCCAAGGATACTTCCTTGTTTGGCAAATGAAAGGCCAATACCAAAAGTAATGATGCGTAAAGTTCCTTGAAAGAAACTATCACCAATTCCTGAAAATGGTCCCATTAAACTAGTTTTTATCATAGAGATTGATTCTGGTTGGAAAGAGCCATCTTTACTGGTAGCATTTTGTTCTTCCATCGAAGCGGCTAAACCCATGATAAAAGATGTCATTTGAGGAGTACAATTAAAAAACTCCATGTGCCGATGATAAGCTTCTTTTTTTGCTTTTTCATCATCTTTATACAATTTGTCCAAAATAGGCGCCATTCCAAACAAAAATCCCATATGCATCTGACGTTCGTAGTTCCAAGAGCACATAATGGTCATAGAACGTAGAAAGATTCTACGCAAATCTTTTTTTGTGATGATGCTTTCTTTGTTTTCAATATCCATAGCCTAGGCCTCCTTTTTTTGTCCAAATGTAACTTTATCGATAACAAATGCTAAGATTCCAGCAAAAAGAGTTAAGCCAATCAAATCTAAGTGGGAGTATGCAACTACTAAAAATCCAAATAGAAAGTAAGGAAAGAGTTTTTTAGAAAGCATAGTACTCAATAACATAGCAAAACCTAAGGCTGAAAGTAAATTACCTGCTACAGATAAGCCAGTTGTAATAAAATCTGGAATAGCATCTACAACATCTTTAACGATTCCAGCACCAAAGTAAATTGTTAAGAAGACAGGAATGAAATAAATTAAAGAATTTAATGTAAATGACCAACCGATATGGATAATACGAGTCTTTTTAAAATTACCTTCATCAATAGCCTTATCAGCAACATGAGAAAATTGAGCAATAATAATGCGCATCAAAATCCCTAAAAACTCCGCAGCAACAGCGATAGGAATAGCAAGCGTGAGGGCTGTTTCTGTAGAAGAATTAGAAATGATTGCAAAGGAAGTAGCTATAACACTACCGATTTGCATATCGGGAGGTCCAGCGGCCCCAATAGCAACAAAACCCATAGAAATTAACTCAAGAGAAGCTCCGAGCACAATGCCAGTATGAATATCTCCTAAAACGAGACCAGCAAGGGTGCTCAAGATAAGTGGACGACCGATGTTTTGTCTCCCAATTAGGCGAGAGTCAATAACACCAACAACATTAACAAGTCCAATTAAAATGGCTTTTATGAGCATATGAAACCCTCCTTGATTTTAAGTTGTTTTTATAAAGCAGTATATTAAAATTCAGTTGCTTCAATAGAAGAACTAGGAATCTGTTGAACAAAGATCTTGAGACCTTTATTAATTAAATCTCTTGTTATTCGGAGTTCTTCAGAATTTAAGAAAACAGCCTGTCCAAAAGATTGGCTATTTTCTTTTTTGGCTATTCCTCCGTAATTGATTTCCTGAACTTCTGGTAAAATTTCAGATACTTTGGCAGCTTCTTTAACGCCTTTAATGATAATCATGATATTTTTAGAAGAATTTGCATCAATATTTGCACGTAATTTATCAAAAGAGATAATATCTAATGAGCAATCAGCAGGTTTAGCCAAACCTAAAGCCATTGAGCGAATCGGATCGTTAGGAATATCATCATCAACTATAACAATATGATTTATTGAACAATACTTTGTCCATGAGAAAATAACCTGACCATGAAGTAAACGGTGATCGACACGAACTAATTTAATCATAATAACAACCTCCTGTAAGATATACAATTATTTTATGATATTATAATATATTATAATATCTTTAAAGGAGAAAGTACATAATATTTTAATATTATTAAAATATCCTAACAAAAAGATTTGTATTTAATATTTGTTAGGATATTTTACAAAATTCATTTCAATACAGAACAAGCATCTGAAAGGCATGAGAGAAAATGATATTTATCATTATCTTCAAAATGTTCTTTTCCTAAAATATCAGGGACTATGAAACAATGCAGGTTTGCTTCGGATGCAGCATGAGCACCAACCGGAGAATCTTCAAAAGCTATAGTGTTTAAAGGTGAAATTGAGCTTTCTTGAAGAATACGTAAATACACATCGGGATTAGGTTTGGCATTTTTTACTTGGTTACCACAACAAACATAATCAAAAAGGTCCCAAATCCCAACTTTTTGAAGTCGTTTTGCAGTTAGTGAGTATTCTGTAGAAGTTGCAATCCCTAATGTAACGTTATTTTTTTTGAGATAAGATAATAACTCTGTTGCACCTGGTTGAAGAGTTAATGATGTTTCCATCCGTTGAATACCTATTTTTTTAACCGCAAGAAGTAAACTTTCAATGTTAATTTGTTTATCTGACATAGACTCTTTTAATATATTACGAACATCTTTACTAGATCTGCCGATCAATTTGCGAAAGACAAGCTCGCCAGGAGTTGTGAAATCATATGAAAGAGCAATATCATGCCAAACTTGTTCCCATATTCTTTCAGTGTTTAATAAAAGACCATCTACATCAAAAATAGCAAGTTTTGTTCTCATTTTAATATTCCAAGTGCCACATATAACGGCGAACATCAAGGGAATGACCACGATGATATGCAATAGCTTCAACAAAGACTCTGATTGCCACCCCAGATAAGATAGCTGCAATATAAGGTTTAGCTTCTTCAGGAACAGATGCTAATGGTAGATTTGTTTGGTCTAAGATTAAAACATCTTGAGAATATTTGGTTGCAAAGTTTTCAACACGTTGATCTAAGAAGCGGGTCTTACCAATACCTTTAACTAACAAGAATGGTACATCGAAATCAGTTATTTCAAATGGGCCATGAAAATATTCGCCTGAATGGATGCAACCTGAATTAATCCATTGCATTTCCATGAACCAACACATAGCGGTTGAATAAACTTCACCATAGTTTAGACCACTACCAATGGTATAGATGGTATCTTTTCTTTTATTTTCTATTGCCCATTTTGTAGCAGCATCTTTATATTGTTTTTTGGTTTGAGTACTTAAATCTGTGAGTAAATCAAGTGCTTCAAAGCAAGTTGCCCATTTTTGATCTGGTGCAAGGAGTTCAAGAACTTTAAAAAGCACACCGTAGAAAATACCTTTATTTTTATCACTGTCACTAACATCAGTTCCCCAGTCATAATGAACAGGAAATTCAGCAGCATTCCACAGTTCAGATCCTTCAAGGTTTGAAAGAGCAATTGTTAATGCACCATTTTCACGAGCGAGCTTGGTAGCAGCGACGGTTTCGGGTGTATTACCAGAATGTGAGCAGGTGATGACAAGAGAATGTGAGTCTAATGAGGCTGGTGTGTCATAAACAAATTCATTAGCGTTATAAACTTGACTAGGAATAGTAGTTTCCTTATCAAAGATATATTTACCTGGCATCAAAACGGCTTGGGAACCACCACACGCAACAAAGTAAACGGTATTAATTGACCGATTTTTAAGTTCGTTGATGGCTTGAGTGATTTGTGATAAGTGTTCTGATCTCATTTGAGATACCCCCTTAATATATATCATTATATAATGTATTATAATCTTTAGGAGTATTTTTGCAAGCGATTTTTGGGTGTTTGTTTATATTTTTTCAATAAATATTATGATTAAAATGTAAAAGTCTTATTATGTTATAATAAGACTCGATATGTAAACTCAAGAATACTTTTTTATTAAAAATATCAAAGGAGGTAGTTTTAATGGACATTAATAGCACAAAACCGTTATATCAACAGGTTGAAGCAATGATAAAGCAAGATATAGTTACTAAAAAATATATGTCAGGAGATAAGCTTCCAACAGAGTCAGAGTTATGTGAAATCTATGGAGTTAGTAAAATTACTGTTCGTAAGGCATTAAGTAATTTAGTAGAAAAAAAATGGATAATTCGTATTCAAGGAAAAGGAACTTTTGTTTCATATGAAAATGAGAAATATACTTTGAAAGAGGCTAGGGGATTTGATAAATCTTTATCTGAGAATGGTCATATTTCGGAACATAAAATAATAAGTGCTACTTATGAAAAAGCAAATAAAAAAATTGCAGAAAAATTGAATGTTTCATTAGGAGCACCACTTACTCATGTAGTTCGTGTAATATTAGCAGATGGAGTACCAATAGGTCTAGATAACACGTATATCTCGGATGAATTATTTCCGGGAATTATGAGTGATTTAACAGCTGGAAAATCGTTATACACCATTTTAGCAGATAAGTATAATGAAATTTTGGATTATTCAATTCTTGAAATAAATGGATCGGTTGCTAATCGAGAGACTGCAGATTTATTAAATTGTTTAATGGGAGATCCAATGTTTTATGTAGAAAAAATAGGTTATGGCGTGGATGAAAAAGTATTACATTATTCTGTAACTACTATCAGATGTGATAAAGTAACTTATGTTATTAGAACTGGAGATACTTCACAAGTTACTCAAGAAAATAAAAAATAACTTATAATAACCTTGACTTTAGTCTCTACAAAGGCTATTCTAGAAATAGTTAGTCCTTGTAGGGACTATTTTATTTTGGGGTGAACTTAATAAAATGAACGAAAAAAACTTTGATGCTAAAGCTAAACAAAAGCAATTAGATACGGAGATTGTGCGCGGATATCGTAGTTATGAAGATTGGGCACGACGGGTTGATTTGCCAATCTATCGGCTTTTTATCTTATATGAATTATTGGCGAGTACTGAGCTGACGCAAAAAAACCTTGTATTATTAACTAATCTACCTAAACAATCAATAAATAAAGGTGTGCAACAATTAAAAAAGGCAGGTTATGTCGTATTGCGTGAAAATAGTGCTGATCATCGCAGTAAGATTGTGACTTTGACACCAGCTGGGCACGAATATGCTATGCAAAAAGTTGCACCATTGTTTGAGTTAGAAGAGACGGTTTTGCGCAAATTAGGTATAAAACGCTTGGAAGAATTATTAGCGCTGTTACGCCTTTATGGAGATATTTTTGAACAAGAAGCCCAAGCTTATTGGCACAAGCAAGGGGACTAAGCGAAAGGAGAATTTGAAATGAAGATTATATGGCCACACTTAAAACGCTATAAGATGAGTGCTTTAGGGGCGAGTTTGTCCATCATCATTGTGGCTTTAAGTTCGGTATGGCAACCTAAATTATTACAAAATGTGTTAGATGCATTATTAGCTAATCAACAAGAGCAAGTGAAAGTTTATGGTATAGGATTGATTGTGTTAGCATTAATCGGGATTGGAGCAGGGATTGCAAATGTTTATTTTGCATCTAAACTAGCACAAGGTGTGACTAGTGATTTAAGACAACAATTATATGAAAAAATTCAAAGCTTTTCATTTGGCAATATTGAAAAATTTTCACCAGGTAGTTTAGTTGTACGTTTAATCAACGACATGAATCAGGTGACTAACTTGGTGATGACTTGTTTTATGCAGCTGTTACGGATTCCAATTATTTTCATTGGAGCGTTCACCATGGCATATGTGACCTTACCTAGATTGTGGTGGATTGAGATTATGATGGTAGTTTTGATTGCCATTGTGGCCGGTGCGACTGCCTATAAAATGGGAAAATTGTTTGATCGCTTCCAAAAATATATGGATAAAATCAATACATTGGTTAAAGAAACACTTCAAGGAATACGTGTTGTTAAGTCGTTTAATCAACAAGCCCAAGAAAAAGAGGAATTCAATAGTGTTTCTAATGATTTAAACTCATTGAATTTAGTGATTGGTTATTTGTTTTCTTTGACTTTTCCAGCATTTATGTTGGCAACTTATTTTGCGGTTATTTTGGCAATTTACATTATTGGGCAAACAATCGGTCATTATCCTAAAGATGTTGCAGCCATTAGTTCGTACGTAACTTATTTGCAACAATTGATGTTTTCGATTCTAATCGGGGCAATGACATTGATGCAGTTTACACGTGGATTTGTCTCACTAAAACGTATCAAAGAAGTGTTAGAGACTACACCTGATCTACATTTTAATCAAAATGCACCAGATTATGATTTAGATGCTAGCGTAACTTTTAACGATGTAACATTTAGCTATCCGGATGCGACGGAACCAACGTTAAAAAATATCAGTTTTACGGCTAAAAGTGGTCAGATGATAGGGATTGTTGGGGCAACGGGCTCTGGTAAATCGACACTTGCCCAATTGATTGCACGTTTATACGATCCAGACCAAGGTACAATTCAAATTGGTGGTCATGATCTAAAAGAGATTAATGAACCGACTTTAAGAAAGACCGTTTCGTTTGTTTTACAAAAAGCAATTTTATTTTCGGGAACAATTGAAAGTAATTTACGTCAAGGTAAAAAAGATGCTAATTATGAAGAATTAAACCGTGCAGCTCAAATCGCACAAGCGGCGGAATTTATTCAAAGATATCCAGATGAGTTTGAACACGAAGTTCAAGAGCGCTCGGCGAACTTTTCTGGTGGACAAAAGCAACGTCTTTCAATCGCAAGAGGGGTTGTTGGTCGGCCTAAGATCTTGATTTTAGATGATTCAACATCTGCTTTAGATGCTAAATCTGAAAAATTGGTTCAAGAAGCTTTAGATCGTGAACTAAAAGAGACGACAACATTTGTCATTGCAGAAAAAATCATCTCCGTTTTGCATGCCGATCAAATCTTGGTTTTAGATGAAGGGCGTTTAATCGGTTGTGGAACACATCAAGAGTTATTAAAGACATCGCCAGTTTATCAAGAAATTTATGCGACACAAAAGGCTAAAGAGCACTTAGATATAGTGCAATAGAAGGGAAGTGAGCAGATGAATGATTTTAAAACGGCAATGAGTTATTTTACTAAGTATTTGAAACCATATTGGAAAGGAATCTTAGTAGTTGTTGGTTTTACGCTCGTATCGACTTGGGCGCAAGTTTTAGCACCGACATATTTAGGTCAAGCGGTCACCGAATTGACTAAGTTTGTTGAAAGTGGGGAAGTAACGCGTTTTGAACATTTCGAGGCTTCCTTAAAATTATTAGCAATCTACTTTTTATTGACTACAATTACGATTTTGATTGCTTGGGTAGTGACTTCGCGTTTCAATGCGCATTCGACTAATAATATGCGGATCAATTTATTTGCCAAACTTCAAAAAATGACAATTCGTTATTTTGACACACATCAAGATGGGAAGATTTTATCGTTATTTACCTCAGATTTAGATAATATCTTTAATGCAATGAATAATGCAGTCTTTGAGATCATCTCACAGGGGGCTTTATTTATCGGCACGATTTGGATGATGTTTTTGGTTAGTCCACCTATGGCCTTAATTACAATAGCCTCTACACCAATCGTTGTGTTAGTTAGTTTTATTATCATGAAAAAGGCACGTACGTATTTGGATCGTCAACAAGAAGATATCAGTAGTTTAAATGGTTATATTAATGAACAAATCAACGGACAAAAAGTCATCATTACTAATGGTTTGCAACAATCTTCAGTTGAAGGATTCAAGAAATATAATAATCAGGTGCGGCAAACAATGTTTCGAGGCCAACTTTACTCAGGGTTGTTATTTCCGGTGATGCAAGGCTTGTCATTGTTAAACTTAGCCATTGTGATTGCAGCAGGTTCATTGTTTGTTTTGAGTGGCACTTTTGAAACGGCGGCTGGTTTAGGGCTAATCGTGACTTTTGTGCAGTATTCACAAACATATTTTCAACCACTAACACAGTTGACGGCAATCTATTCGATGATGCAATTAGCTGTGACAGGGGCTAAACGGTTAGCACGTATTGAGCGCCAAGAGGAAGAAGATTATGTACCAAATGGCCGTGTTTTAGCAGGAATCAAAGACAAGGTCAGCCTAGAAGATGTTCATTTTGGTTACAATGAAGATAAAGAAATCTTGCATGGTATCGATATTGAAGTTGCTAAGGGCAAGGCTGTTGCGTTGGTAGGGCCAACTGGTTCAGGAAAGACAACGGTAATGAACTTGTTGAATCGTTTTTATGATGTCAATGCCGGAGCAGTTAAGTTTGATGATGTTGATGTGCGCGAGTATACGTTGACTTCGTTGCGTCAAAATGTAGGTATCGTGTTACAAGATTCAATTTTGTTTAGTGGAACTGTGGCCGATAATATCTGCTATGGTAAACCCCAAGCCACAAAAGAAGAGGTAATTGCGGCCGCTAAGCAAGCTCAGATTCATGATTTTATTATGAGTTTACCAGATAAATACGAAACAATGGTTTCCGATGAAAATTCGTTATTTTCAACTGGACAAAAACAATTAATCAGTATTGCGCGGACGATTTTGACGGATCCGGCCTTCTTAATTTTGGATGAGGCAACATCAAATGTTGATACCGTGACAGAAGAAAAAATTCAAAAGGCAATGGATGCAGTAATCGCAGGGCGCACGAGCTTTGTGATTGCCCATCGGTTGAAGACGATTATCAATTCAGATAAGATCGTTGTTTTGAAAGATGGTGACGTACTAGAGTATGGTAGTCATAAGGAATTACTAGCACAAAAAGGCTTTTATTATGACTTATACACCAATCAGATGGCATTTGAATAAAATGTTTCATGTGAAACACCCCCGACGAGCGGGGGTGTTTTTTGTATATACAACTAATAAAAGGAAAATAATAATTTTTTATAAGCATATAAAGTGTTTTCATAAAAAATAGTGTATAATTTAATCATAATTATGGAAGGAGTGATATATATGACTCAAGAAAACTTTGTTAATATTGGATTTGATATAGGGATTGCTTCAGTAGGGTGGAGTGTCGTTGATACTCAAAATGGAAATATAATCGAAACAGGTGTATCAATTTTTAAAGAAGCTACAGCGGATGAAAATGTAACTCGAAGAGATGCACGGCAAGGTAGACGTTTATTACGAAGAAGAAAAGTTCGTGTACGTGATATGCGTAAATATTTACATACTCGGGGATTTGATTGTTCTAATGGGAATTTAGATTGTTATGCTTTAAGAGTTAAAGGATTAACTGAACAGTTGACTAAAGAAGAGCTAACAGCATGTTTGTGTCAAATTGCTAAGCATCGAGGAATTAGTTATGACCTTAAAGATGCAGAGGATACAGAAAGCAATGTCCAAGATTACAAGGCAGGAATTGCGATTAATCAAAAGCTTTTAAATACGCAAACACCTGGTCAGATTCAATACGAACGACTTCAAAAATACGGTAAGGTACGTGGGAAAGTTGAAGTTGTTATTGATGGCAAAGAACAAACATTATTGAATGTTTTTCCTAATAGTGCTTATCAAGCTGAAGTTGAACAAATTTTAACAAAACAAAGCGAATTTTATCCTGAAATAACACCGAAATTTAAAGAAGATATTTTAGAAATTATCGGACGTAAAAGAGATTATTTTGCAGGTCCAGGCTCCAAAAACTGGCGTACTGATTATGGAATTTATCGAACTGATGGAAAAAATTTGAAAAATCTTTTTTCGATTTTGATAGGAAAAGATAAAATCTATCCAGAGGAGTATCGAGCAGCCGGAAGTTCATATACGGCTCAATTATTTAATGTGTTAAATGATTTGAATAATTTAAGAATCTCCTCAACGCCTGATGGGAAAATAACGTGTGCACAAAAAGAAGAAATTGTTAATTATTTGTTAGCAACTACAAAAAAACAAGAATCGATGATAAATGTTGTTGCAAAAATTACTGGTTCTACTAAAGATACTATTTCGGGCTATCGTAAGGATAAAAATGATCGACCAGAAATTCATTCGATGGCTATTTATCGCAAGATTCATCGTGATTTCCTAGAATTAGGTATCGATGTTACCACTTGGCCAGTTGCTTTATGGGATAAATTAGGTGAGATTTTAACTCTTAATACTGAAAATGGTGAAATCAGAAGAAGCTTAATTACAGAAAGCAAAGAATTTGAACAATTAACTCCAGAAGTTTGTGAACATATTATTGCCAATAAGCAAAGTTTTAAGTCAACAAGTAATAATAAGTGGCATCGTTTCTCGTTGAAGACAATGAACCAATTGATTCCAGATATGTATAAGACCAATAAGGAACAAATGACTTTATTGACAGAGTTAGGGTTACTTAAAGAGGGCCAAAATTATTACGACGGTAAAGATAAAATAGATATTAAGCATATTACAGATGAGTTATATAATCCAGTAGTCCGTAAATCAGTTATGCAAACAATGCAAGTCTTTAATGAACTATGGAAAAAATATTCAAATATCCAAAGTGTTGTAATTGAAATGGCACGTGATAAAAATAGCAAAGAAGAACGTGAAAATATTGAAAAATTTCAAAAGAGCAATGCTAAAGAAAAGGATGCTGCTTTATTAGCTTTTTGTACAGAAATTGGTGAAAGTGAAGAAATAGTATTGAACAAAATACTTAAAGATCGCTCTAAGAAATTACCTTTGATGATACGTCTATGGTATCAACAAGAAGAAAAGTGTCCATATTCTGGCAAGATCATTAATGCGGTAGATATTTTAAATAGTCCAGGAATTTTTGAAATTGATCACATTATACCGTTATCAATTTCGTTGGATGATGGTATGAATAATAAAGTCTTGTGTTATGCGGATATGAATCAAATTAAAGGTCAAAAAACACCTTACATGTTTATGAATGAAGGACAAGGTCAAGGTTTTGATAAATTAATAGCACAAGTTAAGAGTAATAAACAATTACCTAAAGCTAAAAAGGATAATTTGTTAAATACAGATGATATTAATGATCCAGAAGTACAACGAGGCTTTGTTGCGCGGAATTTAGTTGATACTCGATATTCTTCAAGAGTAGTATTAAATGAATTACAAAACTTTATTAAAGCACAAGCAGACAATACTAAAGTTGTTGTAGTTAGAGGAAAGTTGACGCATAAATTGCGTGAAGTTTGGAATATTAATAAATCACGGGATACACATTATCATCATGCTGTTGATGCTTCTTTAATTGCGATGATTCCATTGCTAAATCTTTGGAAAAAACGTTCTTTATTCGCTAAAAAAGTTGGGGAACAACTAGTAGATATTGAAACGGGTGAAATTTTGAGTAGCCAAGAATATAAGAAGGCACTTTATGAATCACCAATAGTTGAAAATTATAAAGAACAACTTCGTGGAATTGAAGATAAGATTAAGTTCCATCATCAAGTGGATAAAAAATCAAATCGTAAAGTTAGTGATGCAACAATTTATGGTACACGAAAAGTAACTTTAGCCAAGGATAAAAAAGCTACTGACTATGTTTGGTCTAAAATTAATATTTATACAGTTGATGGTTACAAGAAGTTTATAGATATTTGTCAAAAAGATAAAACTAAATTTATGATGTATCGCATCGACCCTAAGACTTTTGGTAAATTAGAACAAATTGTTGCAGAATATCCAGATAAGATTGAGGAACAACAAGCAAATGGTAGGATTAAGCTGCAAGAAATAAGTCCATTTGAAGTTTATCGCAGAGAACATGGTAAAGTTAGAAAATATGCGAAAAAGGATAATGGTCCTGAAATTACAACACTTAAATACTATGATAGCAAGTTAATCAGTTGTATTGATATTAGTAGTAAATATCAACTCACAGGAGATAAAAGAGTTGCTTTGCAATCGTTAAAGCCGTGGCGAACAGACGTATATTATGATCATATGACACAAGAATATCAAATAATGGGATTGAAATATTCTGATTTACAATATATAGGTAAAGATTATGGGATAACGAAGGATAAATATCAAGTTATCAAGGATAAAGAAGGTATTAGTGAAGATGCCGAATTTATGTTTACTTTATATCGAAATGATCGTATTAAAGTCATTGATACGCAAAATAATCAAAGTGTGGAATTATTATTTGGCTCACGCACAACAAGTAATAAGGGTTATGTTGAATTAAAACCATTGGATAGAAGTAAATTTAACGGCAAAGAAGTTGTGGACTTTTATGGAGCTGTAACACCTAATGG
Source organism: uncultured Lactobacillus sp. (assembly GCA_905204935.1). Classification (GTDB taxonomy): domain Bacteria; phylum Bacillota; class Bacilli; order Lactobacillales; family Lactobacillaceae; genus Ligilactobacillus. The sequence continues at coordinate 48,832 of CAJLBJ010000007.1, read as the reverse complement.
ACAATTTGTGAAGAAGTTAGCACGTAAAGGTTATATTGTTTACAAAGTTAATACGGATCCATTAGGGAATCCATTTTATATTAAAAAAGAAGGAGAAAAACCTAAAAATATCATTGACAAAAACTAATGAAAATAATATACTAGATTTGTAGATAAATATTCGAGAGAAATCTCGATCCGTTACTCAAGTCTAGAAAATCTACAAAAATAAGGAATTTTTCCGTATTTCCCATTCCTCTTGGAGTGGGTTTTTTTATATAAAAATGGAGGTTTTTTTATGGGCTGGCGAACAATCCATGTTAAGGAAAGTGAACGTATGGCATTAAAGTTAGACAATCTTGAAATTACTAAAAGAGGAATGAAGTATTACATACCATTAAGTGATATCAATATGATAGTGATTGAAGGGAATACAAGTTTAACAACTAATATTTTGACAGCGTTTACCAAGAATGATATTGTTGTTATTTTATGCGATAACAAGTACATGCCAACGGGGATGTTGCTAAATTATGGTGAATATCATCATTTTGCTAAACGAGCTTTAGCACAGGCAAATTGGACTAAAAAGTTAAAAGCAGAAGTTTGGCGTGAAATTGTTGGGCAGAAAATATTAAATCAAATTCAATTTAATATTCAAAAAGGTATTGCACAAGATAGAATCGATAAGATGATAGATTTGTATAACGGATTAACGCAAGGAGATAAGACTAATCGTGAAGGGTTAATTGCTAAGATGTATTTTGCTGCTTTATATGGAAAGGATTTTATTCGCGGCGATGAAGGTTTAGAAAATTTGGCGATGAACTATGGGTATGCGATTATTCGAGCTGCAATTGCAAGAATTGTAGTTGGTCAGGGTTTATTACCTGTTTATGGAATCTTCCATCATAATGAGTATAATGCATTTAATCTAGTTGATGATTTAATGGAACCGTTTAGACCATTGATGGATTATTGGATTGATGAAAAAATTAGTAAAGATTATGAATATTTAGCTTATGAGGCACGCTTAACCTTAATTGATTTTTTGAATCAGCCAATGTGGTATAAAAATCAAAAAAGTAGTGTTGAATTAGTGATGGAAAAGTATATTGCAAGTTTTATTAAAGCTACAGAAAAGAAAGATGTAAGCCTACTATATGAAGTTCGTCTATCTGATTTTATGGAGGCAAGGAAATGAGGTATGAACAATTGCGAGTAATGTGTATGTTTGATCTTCCAATGGATACACCTAAAGATCAAAAAGCGTATAGGATTTTTCGTAAAGAATTAATCGTCAATGGATTTCAAATGCTACAGTATTCAGTTTATTATCGGGTGGTGCCTGATCGACAAGCAGCTAAAAAATATGAAGGAATTTTAAAAAAATTAACACCACCACATGGTGAAGTTCGGCTTCTATATATTAGTGAAAAGCAATTTGATGATATGCAACTTTTAGTTGGGTCACGGAGTCATCAAGAAGAAGTTGTAGGTTCACAAAAACTGGTGGTGATTTGATGAAAGTTGAAATGGAATATGAAAAGGATAGATATATTGAAATAGACGCCAGCAGTAGGATAATTTATCTTTTAGGAGCTAATGAAGAAATTAAATGGAAATTATATCGCACTATGAAAAGGTTTCAAGCTGGAAAAAAATTATCTTCTTTAGAAGAAAATGTGTACGGTGATGATGGGATAAACATAATCTGTGATGGACAAGATCAAACAAATAAAAAGTTAGATTTTCTTTTTTTAGAACAACGTAGTGATGTATTAGAACAATTAACCTTGACTAAAAATACAATGTTGGCAGAGTATCTGGTTGAAATGCAGAAGGATTTCTTGCTAAACAAGCAAGTTGAAAAAATCAATAATTTATTTTTAGAGACAGAAGGAATTTTACAAGAGAAAATAAAGGAAGAGTTTGCTCATTTAGTACCAAGATTTAATTATTTTACAATTGATGATTTGTTGAAAAAATATCTACTAATTGAATATTTAGAAAAAGGGCAGCAATATCCAGTTGAGATGATGGATATTACATATTTATTGGATGAATACTGTAATTTAATTGAAAAAAAGATTAAAAGTACTGGACAAAATATCTGGCTAGTAATTCGAAATCCACAATCTTTTATAAAAAACGAAGTATTCAATAAATTTTTATGTAACCTAACAGAATTGATAAAAAAATATTCTAATTTTTATATATTTATTTTAAGTGATTCTTACTTAAATGTGGATTTTAAACCACAACAAATTGAATCTGTAGTTTTAATATATGAGAATATTCAACAATTACCACGATTAGATATTTTAAGGGAATCTTTAGCGAGGAGATATCCAGAAGAATTAACATATTCAGATCAGGAACTAATAGAAAAATTAATGCGTATATTTCCGTATGTCGGAATTAAAAATATAAATCAAGTATACTTGAATCCGAAAGATATGGTATTATTTAAAGTGGTAGGGATGCTTTTATATGATAAAGAATTTTCGTTTACTATACGAAATGAGATCAATGAGTTAACTCCTGCTGAAAGATGTTTTCTAGGGGAAACCTAACAAAAATTTTAGGCGTCGATGTGCGTTTGAGGTTTTTGTACTTTCTAGATTTGAGTAACGGAAAAACAGGTGATATTTCATTAGAAGATGAAGCTAAGTTTTTGTACTTTCTAGATTTGAGTAACGGAAAAACAAGTAAAGTATGATTCATGTTCAAAGTTTTGTTTTTGTACTTTCTAGATTTGAGTAACGGAAAAACTGTTTATCTCGGAGATATCGTTGTTATTGAGTTTTTGTACTTTCTAGATTTGAGTAACGGAAAAACTAGTCAAAATTTAGTTGCAGGTGAGTATTTGTTTTTGTACTTTCTAGATTTGAGTAACGGAAAAACTAGTTGCTGCTTCTGATAATTTTCTGACTGGTTTTTGTACTTTCTAGATTTGAGTAACGGAAAAACAAGTGCCTTGAAATATCGAAAAGAGTTAGAGTTTTTGTACTTTCTAGATTTGAGTAACGGAAAAACTAGCACACATCATAGGATCATACATCTTATGTTTTTGTACTTTCTAGATTTGAGTAACGGAAAAACTTAAGTACGTTGATTCATTCGTGGTCCTGGGTTTTTGTACTTTCTAGATTTGAGTAACGGAAAAACAATTGCAGTACACAATAGCCAAGTTGAGCAGTTTTTGTACTTTCTAGATTTGAGTAACGGAAAAACTGAAGTTGGTGTTTGTGATGTTAAAGATAGGTTTTTGTACTTTCTAGATTTGAGTAACGGAAAAACCGAAGAAATAAAAGAAACTATTGACATAATGTTTTTGTACTTTCTAGATTTGAGTAACGGAAAAACTTTCGCATTTACATTTCTGATTGCTAGATTGTTTTTGTACTTTCTAGATTTGAGTAACGGAAAAACTGATCATCATGCCGTGTGCCATTTAGATGGGTTTTTGTACTTTCTAGATTTGAGTAACGGAAAAACGCTTTTAGTCGATGTTGACATCAACCAATGTTTTTGTACTTTCTAGATTTGAGTAACGGAAAAACCCAAAAATCTATTTGTAATCTAGGATAGTTGTTTTTGTACTTTCTAGATTTGAGTAACGGAAAAACAGAATGTGTGGACGTATTGCGTCATAAACGGTTTTTGTACTTTCTAGATTTGAGTAACGGAAAAACGTCAAAAAAGGACTTTTAAACAATCAAATTGTTTTTGTACTTTCTAGATTTGAGTAACGGAAAAACAAGATTATAGATTTACAAGAAAAGAGAGGTGTTTTTGTACTTTCTAGATTTGAGTAACGGAAAAACAAAAGAAGCAGAGCACAGAAATCCAGTTATGTTTTTGTACTTTCTAGATTTGAGTAACGGAAAAACTTTCAGGAGCGTGATTAGCTCCGTACCAATGTTTTTGTACTTTCTAGATTTGAGTAACGGAAAAACTACTAAATGAGACGGAATGCACTTTAAAACGTTTTTGTACTTTCTAGATTTGAGTAACGGAAAAACGATTTAGCATTATCAAAAACGATAGCATCGGTTTTTGTACTTTCTAGATTTGAGTAACGGAAAAACCCGAGGCAATAACAAGTCTCAAGACTTGCTGTTTTTGTACTTTCTAGATTTGAGTAACGGAAAAACGGATAATTTAAAATATACAACAACAAGAAAGTTTTTGTACTTTCTAGATTTGAGTAACGGAAAAACGCTTGTTGTAGTTAGCGTTTGGAACGCTGTGTTTTTGTACTTTCTAGATTTGAGTAACGGAAAAACAACTAGCTGCTAATACAGGAATTGAATTGCGTTTTTGTACTTTCTAGATTTGAGTAACGGAAAAACCCACGTCTTACACCCCCTTAATGATGTCCTGTTTTTGTACTTTCTAGATTTGAGTAACGGGAAAACATTTGGTTGTATTAGTGTAATTTTGAGATAATATAAAACACATCATTTCACGCAAAAATGGTGTGTTTTTTTAAAATCATTTCCCGGGAAATAATAACCGCCAATCAGCACAAAAATATGCTAAAATTTTTAGTAATGAGATATGTAAGGGGTGAATGCTTTGTCGTTTTATGGTTTTAAAGATTTCGACAAACTTTCCGAAGTTGATATGGCAATCTATCGCTTCATAACTAATAATAGTTCCAAAATACCTTATATGCGAGTGCGTGATATTGCTAATGAGGCACATGTTTCCAATAGTTCCATCATGCGTTTCATTCATAAGTTAGGGTATAGTAGTTTTCCGGAGTTTAAGGTCTTATTTCAAAGCGAACAGCGTCAAAAAACTGGTGAGCCAACAGGCATGAAGTTTGTAACTAAGGAGAATTTTCCTGCCGATATTGAAGACAAGATTAAAGTTGTCGCACAAAAAATTTTTGAAGCAGATAGTGTAATCTTTTTAGGGATTGGTTCATCAGCAATGTTTGCAGGCTATGGAACACGCCAGATTGCTGCCCATGAAATCAACACTTTTTATGTTTCCGATCCATTTTATCCGCTAGCTGAACAGCTAAAAAACTCAACTAACAATGTTTTGATAACTATCTCAAATTCGGGTGAAACGCCAGAGTTGATAGCGTTGTTGAACAATTTTGTCAATGATGCAGATGCGACTTTAGTGGCCATCACAGGTGATAGTAACAGTACAATTGCACGCTTGAGTCAGTATAATTTGTCGTACCATGTTCCGATACATAAGATTGGCCAATTTTATGATATGACAACTAAAGTTCCGGTGTTGTACATTATGGAAAGTATTTTAGAAAATCTAGCTTATTTGGACGGGAAATAAATGGAACACAGTGTTCCGAAAACGGAATCATACACAAAACACGTAGCTTTGTTTCTGAACGCTTTCAAGATATTGTTAAACTGTAATCGCTTCAATAAAATGTAAGTATCAACAGAATTTATTGATAAAAGGAGAGACTACAATGTTTAACAAATTTAATGGCTTCATGGAAAGAAGCATTGTTCCATTTGCTGCTAAACTTAACGAACAACGTCATGTTGCTGCGATTAGGGATGCCTTTATGTATACTTTCCCAATTACTATGGCGGCATCTTTGGTTATTTTGATTAACAACTTGCTTTTCTCTAAGGATGGGTTTATTGCACAGATCTTATTTTTACCTAAATTTTTCCCCAACCTTAATGATGCACAAAGTTGGTTAAATTCCGTAACAAACGGGACAATGGATATTTTGTCTATCTTTATTGCTTATTTGGTAGCGCAAAACTTGGCTAAACATTTCAAAGCTGACGAAATGTTGACTGGTTTGACAGGAATTGCGGTGTTCATGATTTTATATACACCAGCAATCGTCAAAGATGGAATCAACTATTTACCTAAGACTTATTTAGGTGCCCAAGGCTTGTTTGTGGCGATGATTTGTGGGGGCTTAGTCGGAGAATTCTTGCCAAAGCTTTTCAAAGTTAAGAAATTACAAATCAAAATGCCAGATATGGTTCCACCAGCTGTTGCACGTTCATTTAATGGGATGATTCCTATTGTAATTATTATTATGTTAGCTGCGATTTTAAATCATTTGATTTCGCTTTTCTCACCGGAAGGTATCAACCAAGTTATCTACGATGCAATCCAAACACCGCTTCGCAAGGCAGGGGTTAATATCTTTAGTGTAGTCTTGTTTGCGATTGCCCAAAATCTTTTATGGTTAGTTGGTATTCATGGACCAAATACATTAAATGCTTTGCGTTCGGTTATCTTTACTGAGGCAGATTTAAGCAACCAACAATTTATCAACGCTCATGGAACAGCTTGGGGTGTACCATACCGTGTGACTTGGGGAACAATGAATGACGTATTTGCCAACATGGGTGGTAGTGGGATGACTTTAGGTTTATTGATTGCGATTTTTATTGCTTCTAAACGGGAAGATTATCGTTCAATCGCCAAGATGGCATTTGTTCCAGGATTGTTTAACATCAACGAACCATTGATGTTTGGTTTACCAATCGTGATGAATCCTATTTTAGCTGTACCATTTGTCTTGACTCCAGTGATTAATATTTTAGTGGGATATTGTGTAACTTCAGTTTGGAATTTGATTCCAACTCCGGCCTTTGGCTTAACTTGGACAACTCCAGGACCGTTAATGCCATTTTTAGGAACGGGTGGTAATTTATTAGGTTTAGTAATTGGATTTATCTGTTTAGGAATCTCAATTTTAACTTACTTACCATTTGTGATTGCAGCTAATCGTGTAGCTCAAAAAGAACAACAAGATACACAAAATGCCTAATATATTTATGTTGGAGGAAGAGAAATGACACAAGATACACGCAAGTTTCCAGAAAACTTCTTATGGGGCGGTGCAGTAGCTGCCCATCAGCTCGAAGGTGGATATCGTGAAGGGGGTAAAGGTTTAAGTACTGCTGATTTATCAACCTTAGGTAGTAAGGATCATCCACGTGAAAATACAGCAACCATTGAAGAAGGCAAATACTATCCTAATCATCAAGGAATCGATTTTTACCATCGTTATCCTGAAGATATCAAACTTTTTGCCGAAATGGGCTTTAAGTGTTTTAGAACATCGATTGCATGGACACGAATTTTTCCAAATGGTGATGAAAAAACACCTAATGAAGAAGGTTTGAAGTTTTATGATGATATGTTTGATGAATGCTTGAAATACGGTATTCAACCTGTTATTACCTTATCACATTTTGAAATGCCATATCACTTAGTAACGGAATATGGTGGTTGGCGTGATCGCCGTTTGATTGATTTCTTCTTGAATTTTGCTGAAGTTTGCTTCAAGCGTTACCATAAAAAAGTTAAATATTGGATGACTTTCAATGAAATCAATAACCAAACAAATTTTGAAAGTGCAGGAGCTGTTTATAGCGATTCTGGTTTAGTTTTTGGGCCGGATGATAATAAGGAACAATTGATGTATCAAGCAGCTCATTATGAATTGGTCGCTAGTGCTAAGGCCGTGGCTTTAGGTCATCAAATTGATCCTAGTTTACAAATTGGGAGCATGATTGCGATGTGTCCAATTTATCCAATTTCTTCTAAACCTGAAGATATTTTATTTGCGCAACGTGCAATGCAAACCAGATATTGGTTCTCAGACGTCCATTGTAATGGTTTTTATCCGAAATGGTTACTCAATCATTTTGAGACACAAGGTTTTGAGATGGATATTACCCCAGCTGATTTAGCGGCCTTAAAAGAAGGTACCGTTGATTATATTGGATTTAGTTACTATATGTCATTTGCTGTTAAATACAAAGGGAACTTGCTGTATAACGAAAATCATGATTTGGTGGCTAATCCATATGTCAAAGCTAGTGAATGGGGTTGGCAAGTTGATCCAGTAGGTTTGCGTTATGCATTAAACTGGTTTACAGATCGTTACCATTTGCCATTATTTATCGTGGAAAATGGCCTAGGTGCTATCGATAAACTAGAAGAAAATAATGAAATTCATGATGATTATCGTATCAAGTATTTACGCGAACATTTAGAACAAGTTAAGAAAGCTATTTTAGATGATGGTGTTGACTTGTTAGGCTATACTCCATGGGGATGTATTGATTTAATTGCAGCAAGTACGGGACAAATGTGTAAACGTTACGGATTTATTTATGTTGACCAAGACGATTATGGACAAGGGAGTCTAAAACGTTATAAGAAAGATTCTTTCTATTGGTATCAAAATGTTATCGCAACTAATGGTGCTCAACTTTAATAAAACAATGAAAAACAGCTTATCTTAGAGATTAGCTGTTTTTTGGTATATATCAAGACTTATTAACTTATGATATAGTTATAATAAGATAAAGATGGAGGAGATGGTATGATGAAAAATCAAAAATTAGTGCTTGGTTATATAGGTAACGGGAAAAGTTGTAATCGATACCATTTACCGTTTGTTTTGCAACGCCCAGCCACATTTGAAGTAAAGACGATCTATGCACGACATATTAATCATGATGTTTGGGCACAAATACCTGGGGTAGAGTATACGACTGATCTAGAACAACTATTAAATGATCCTGATATTGATATGGTTGTGATTACGACTCCGCATCAGGTGCATCATCAATATGCCAAGATGGTGCTAGAACATGGCAAACACTGTTTGGTCGAAAAACCATTTACGCAAACCGCCAAGGAAGCTCAGGAACTTTTCGAATTGGCTAAGCAAAAAGGCTTGGTCTTGAGTGCTTATCAAAATCGGCGCTATGACAGTGATTTTTTGACCGTTCAAAAGGTTATCGAAAGTCAAAAGTTAGGCGACCTGTTAGAAATCGAGATGCATTTTGATTACTATCGTCCAGAAATTCCCGAGGCTGCCCATGAATTCAATCCGGATGCTTCGTATCTTTATGGACATGGCTGTCATACCTTAGATCAAGTCATCAGTTATTTTGGTAAGCCCGAGCGGATTAATTATGATGTACGTCAACTATTAGGCCAAGGGAAGATGAATGATTATTTTGATCTTGATTTATATTATGGCGCCTTGAAGATTTCTGTTAAATCTAGCTATTTTAGAATCAAAGCACGACCAAGTTTTGTGGTTTATGGCAAAAAAGGAATGTTTATTAAAGAGTATAAAGATCGTCAAGAAGAGCATTTAAAACTTTTTTATATGCCAAATAATCCTGACTTTGGTATGGATCTACCCCAACATTATGGAACGCTAACTTATTATGATCAGCAAGGAAATTATCATGAAGAAAAGGTTGTTTCACAACGTGGCGATTATGGTTTGTTTTATGATGATTTATATCAAACGATTGTCAATGACAAACCACAAGTTGTAGCTCCATGGCAAACAATTTTACAAATGGAAATCTTAGAAAATGGAATCAAAGACTTACATTAGGAGGTAGATGCGATGCCCAAAAAACAACCGATTTTTTTAGAAATCGCAGATAAATTGCAACAGCGAGTAGCTGATAATGTTTACGTCCACTCACAAAAGTTACCTTCTGAATATGAATTAGCCAATGATTTTGGAGTAAGTCGTTTAACGGTTAGAAAAGCCATCGAACATTTGGTTAAGCAAAATGTCTTGGTTAAGCGCAAGGGATATGGAACTTATGTGATGCAAGATTCCAAGATTCAAAGTGGCAAAGGCGGACTGTTAAGCTTTTCAGAAACAGCAAAACTTTATAATAAAACTTCACAAACTGAATTATTAAAGTTTGAAAAGTTAGTTTATGATGAACAACTTTGGAGTCTATTACAAGCTGATAAAGATGAAGTCGTTTGGCGAATTGTCAGATTGCGTAAATTTGACCAAGACCCGATGACCGTTGAAAATATCTGTATTCGTGCCCGTTACTTAGGCGAGGTGACGCCCCAAGATTTGGTCGGTTCGCTCTTTAAATTGATCGAGCGACAAAGTGACATTGCTTATTCACATCAAGAAGTACAAGCAGCCGTTGTCGATCAAAAATTAGCTACTAACTTGCAAGTACCTGTAGGCGAGGCGATTCTAGTGGTTAAATCGATGACATACGCCGCCAATGGAACACCGTTATTCTATGATGTTTCGCATTATCGAGCTGATAAGTATACTTTTAAAGTAACACTTCAAAGATAATAAAAAACAGGTATATACAAAACAGTATATACCATGTATAATGTCTATGTAAGCGGTTGATTTTATTTAATGATAGTTGCAAGAAGATTAAAAAACATTGAAAATAACCGATATAAATGCTAATCTTAAGTTATTGTTATTTAAGAAGAATCGTTGATTTTTAAATGTTTATCAAAATTGATGGTATCTAATCTTCTTCTAATTTTTGGATTAACGTGAAAGGATGACACGCAGTGAGCACTAAAGTAGAGGCAAAAACGAAGCAACAAGAACCAAGTCTTGGTCGCCGTTTTGCGGGCTATGTGGTCGATTGGTATGTAGGCGGGTTGTGTACCTCTTTACCGATTGCCTTGGTTTCGCAAAAACTTTATCGAACAATGCTTGAACAAAACTTACTGAAGTTTCCCACCCCATTTGGGTTGCTTGCCGGGAGTTTAGCGTTGCTTTTTGCTGTTTTTTATTTTGTGATTGTGCCGACTTACATTTATCCCGGGCAAACCTTAGGTAAGAGATTGTGTAAGATAGCCATTGTTAAAGACAACGGAACTAAGGTAGGACTAAAAGATTTGCTCTTAAGACAAATCGTAGGAATTTTTATCATCGAGGGCTCTATCGTGACGGCAAGTGCCATTTGGCATCAATTAGCAGAGTTGTTGACAGGAGTGAAGTTGGTAACTCCGTTGATGTATGTGGGAATGGTGGTTAGCATCATTAGTGCGTTGCTCGTAGCCTTTGGCAAACGGCATAAAGCAATTCATGATTATGTGGCACAAACAAAAGTAGTTATGGTTTCACGTGAAACAAATTAGCTAAAAAATAACAATAATTTTTTTAGGAGGAATAATTATGAAAAAGATTTATTTATTCTGTAGTGCAGGTATGTCTACAAGTATGTTGGCTAACAAGATGCAAGAGGTGGCAAATGCACATAATTTGCCAATCGAAGTAAAGGCTTTTGCTCATAATAAAATCGGAGAAATTATTAAAACTTTAAACCCAGATTGTATCTTATTGGGACCACAAGTTAATTATATGTATGAAGAAACTGTTAAGGAATATGGTGAATTAGGAATTCCTATTGCAGTGATTGATCAAGCAGCATACGGTATGATGGATGGTGAAAAAGTCTTAAAGACTGCTATTAAGTTAATTAAAGAAAATAAAAAATAATTGGAGGAGGTTTTTTAGATATGATGAAGAAGTTAGAAAAAATCTTGATGCCACTGGCCGAGGCCATTGGTCGTAACAAGTACTTGGTTTCGGTTCGTGACGGTTTTTTAGTCTCGACACCACTTTTAATTGCAGGTTCGATTTTCTTGTTAATTGCTAACTTTCCAATTCCTGGATGGACAGAAATTTTAGAAAAGATTGTGATTAACTCAGCTACTGGTGAAACATTAGCATCATTTATCAGCAAGCCATCTAGTGCAACATTTGATATTATGGCTATTTTTGCAGTTATGGGTATTGCTTATTCTTTTGCACGTCAGATGAAGACTGATAAGATTTTTGGTGCTGCTGTTGCTTTGATGTCATGGTTCTTAATTATGCCTTATAGTGTAACAGGAACTGTTGAAGTTGGTAAAAAGACAGTAGATGCAACTTTAGCTGGTATTCCATTAGGTTGGGTTGGTGCTAAAGGTATTTTTGTTGGTATTATCGTAGCTTTTGTTTCTGTCCATATCTATGCATGGGTTGAAAAGAAAGGTTGGGTTATTAAAATGCCTAATGGTGTACCACCAACCGTTGTGCAATCCTTTGCAGCTTTAATTCCTGCAACGGTTGTTATGGGCTTTTTCTTTTTACTTAACTTGATTTTTGGTTACTTCCAAACAAATGTGTTCCAAATTATCTTTGAATTCTTGCAAACACCATTACTTAACTTAGGGGATACCTTAGGTGCTATGGTTATTGCTTATATCTTCTTACATTTGTTCTGGTTCTTTGGTATCAATGGTGGCTCTGTTGTAGGTGCCGTGTTTAATCCGATTTTGCAAACATTGGCAATTGAAAACTTAAACTACTTTAAGACCGGAGAAGGTCAAGGACACATTATTTGTCAACAATTCCAAGATTTATTTGCAACATTTGGTGGTGCAGGTTCAACGCTATCTTTGATTATTGCGATGTTATTCTTCTGTAAATCAAAACGTATTACTGAATTGGGTAAACTTGCTTTAGTACCGGGAATCTTTAATATTAACGAACCAATCATTTTTGGGTTGCCAATTGTGTTGAACCCAACGATGTTGATTCCATTTATTCTTGTTCCTACTTTAAACATTGTAATTTCTTATATTGCGATGAGCATTCATCTAGTTCCAATTTGTAATGGTATTCAGATTCCATGGACGACGCCGTTGATTATTTCTGGTTTCTTTGCAACTAACTGGGTTGGTGCAATTTTACAAGGTTTATTATTGATTTTGGGTGTCTTTGTTTATATGCCATTTATTAAAATCATGGATAAGCAATATTTAGAAGATGAAGCAAAAGCTAATGAAGCTAATGACGATGATGATATTTCATTAGATGATATTTCGTTTGATGATCTTTAAAATTTTACTAGGGGGCATTTAAAATGCTTAAGGTTATTATGATTTATGATCAAATTCAAGCTGGAGCAGGAATTAAAGACGATCATATGATTCCGTTAGCCGCTAAAAAAGATGCGGTAGGACCAGCGATTATGATGGAGCCATATCTCAAGAAAATTGACGCTAAAGTTGTGGCTTGTTTATATTGTGGTGATGGTTTTTATGAAGCTAATCCAGATGAAGTGAGCCGTAAATTATGCGCGATGATCAATAAACTAAAACCTGACGTAGTAATGTGTGGACCAGCTTTTGATTACCAAAACTATGGCAAGATGGCTGCGCGTGTAGCTTATGACATTAACCAAACAACTTCGGTTCCTGCATTAGCTGCTATGGCAGTTGAAAATGAAGAGACAATTGCTGCATATAAGGATAAAGTTCATATTGTTAAGACACCTAAAAAAGGTGGTATTGGATTGAATGAATCTTTAGAAAATATGTGTAATCTTGCTAAGGCATTAGTTGACGGTGCAGACGTAACGTCATTGACAAATGAATATTGTTTTTAAATAAAATAACTTGAAGGATGTGTTTTTAACGCATCCTTTTATTACAGGAGGAAAAATTTTATGTGGGGTATCATTGCAACATGGCGTATGGCCTATGAAGGAATCGAAAAAGCAGCACATATGTTAGCTGATAATCAAAATGCAGGTGATGCAATCGAAACAGCGGTTAAAGAAGTTGAAGATTTTCCATTCTATAAATCAGTTGGATATGGTGGCTTACCGAATGAAGAGATGCAAGTTGAATTAGATGCAGCTTACATGGATGGTGATACATTAGATATTGGAGCAGTAGCGGCTATCAAAGATTTTGCTAATCCAATTTCAATTGCGCGTCGTTTATCGCAAGAAAAAGTCAATAATTTGTTAGTCGGTGAAGGTGCAGAAAAGTTTGCACATAAAGAAGGCTTTGAACGTAAAAATATGTTAACTGATCGTGCTAAGATTCATTACAAGAATCGTGTTAAAGAAACACAACAGTTAGAAATCAAACCATATTCAGGACATGATACGGTGGGTATGATTTGTTTAGATCAAGCTGGAAAAATGACAGCTGCAACTTCGACAAGTGGTCTATTCATGAAAAAAGCAGGGCGCGTTGGCGATTCGCCTATTTCAGGTTCTGGCTTTTATGTTGATAGTGAAGTCGGAGGGGCTAGTGCTACTGGTTTAGGTGAAGATGTGATGAAAGGCTGTGTTTCATATGAAATTGTTCGTTTGATGAAAGAAGGTCTACATCCACAAGAAGCTTGTGAGCGCGCAGTTAATATGTTTGATCTTGAATTGAAAAAACGCCGTGGTAAAGCAGGTGATATGTCTTTAGTAGCGATGAATAACAAAGGACAATGGGGAGTTGCTACTAATATTGAAGGCTTTTCGTTTGCAGTAGCAACAGCTAATGAAGAACCGATTGTTTATTTGACAAAAAATGTCGCTGGCAAATGCATCCATGAACCAGCAACTCAAGAATGGTTAGATGAATATATGGCAACAAGAACAGCACCATTAGAGGAAAAATAATATGGAAAAAATCGAAAATGAAATTTTAAGCAAGGTCGATGAGATCAGCCAACAAATGATCGCAAGTATTCAAGATATCGTTAAGATTAAAAGCGTACGAGAAGAAAGTTTACCTGATGCACCTTTTGGTAAAGGGCCCAAGCAAGCATTGGATGCCGTTTTAGCCTTGGCTAATGAATTAGGTTTTACGACAACAAATGTTGATAATTATGCAGGTTTTGCAAGTTATGGTGAAATCAATGATGAAGATTATGTCGGTATCATGGGACATTTGGATGTAGTACCAGAAGGAACCGGTTGGAAACATGCACCATATAGTGGTTATATTGAAGATGATGTTATTTATAGTCGAGGCGTCTTAGATAACAAAGGACCAATTCTTTCATGCTTGTTTGCTTTATATGCGTTAAAACAACTTGGTATTAAGCTCAAACATGAAGTACGGATTATTTTTGGATGTAATGAAGAAACGGGTTTTGCTGATGTCAAATATTATTTAAGTAAGCATAAACCACCAAAAATGGGCTTTACACCAGATTGTAAGTATCCAGTTGTTTATGGTGAGCGTGGTCGTGCGGTTGTTAAAATCAGTAATAAAACAGCTGATTTACAAGCATTTTTCAACTTGGTTAATACTTATATTCTAAATGCTAAAAATAACGGCGAGCGTTTAGGCATTGATTTTACTGATGAAGAATTTGGATTATTAGAGGTTAGGAACTATCAATTACTAAACGATAATAAACCAGCTGTCCAATTTAGTGTCAGTTATCCAGCTAGTTGTACACCACAACAAATCATTGAAAACATTCAAAATGCAGTTGGATGTGATTATTGTGTTGAACTAATTGATAACTATAATCCAGTCAAGTTTGAAAAAGATTGTTTCTTAGTGAAAATTTTGGTTGATACGTATGAAAAAGTCACGGGTAATGATGGAACGCCTGTAACAACGACTGGTGGAACTTATGCCAAAATGATGCCAAATATTGTACCGTTTGGACCATCGTTCCCGGGACAAAAAGGAATTGGTCATCAGCCAAACGAATGGATGACAGTTCCTGATTTGATTACTAACGCTAAAATTTATGCGTTGAGTATTTACCAATTAGCAAAATAAAAAGGTAGTAAAAGAAGGGATTTAAAATGATTGAAATTTGTTGTGGTAGCTATCAAGATGCCTATAATGCTTATTTAGGTGGAGCAAAAAGAGTTGAATTAAACAGTGCACTTTATTTAGGTGGTTTGACACCAACAGTTGGAGCTTTACGCTTAACAAAACAAAATACCGATTTAAAAGTGATTTGTATGGTACGACCACGAGGTGCGGGTTTTTGTTATAATGATGCGGATTTTGCTCAAGTTTTGGCAGATGCACAAGATATGTTGGATAATGGTGCAGATGGGTTAGCCTTTGGTTTTTTGACTGCAGATCATCAAATAGATGTCGCTAAGACTAAACAAGTTGTTACATTGGTTAAAAATGCTGGCAAAGAAGCTGTATTTCATCGGGCATTTGATTGTGTCAAAGATCCATATCAAGCAATTGAGTTATTAATTTCTTTAGGAATTGATCGAATTTTAACGAGTGGATTACAGGCAAAAGCATTTGATGGACGCGATTTAATCAAAGACTTGCAAGAAAAGTATGGAGATAAAATTGAATTGTTAGCGGGAAGTGGAGTTAATGCACAAAATGCGATGCAATTAGTTGAATATACTAATATCAAACAAGTGCATTCATCGTGTAAAACATGGGAAAATGATCCAACGACAAGTGGTGTAGCAGTAAATTATTGCTTTGCGTCTGCACCTAATCAAGATGATTACGACACGGTTAGCGTTAAGTTAGTTGAGGAATTAACAAAACTAGGGATTTAAGCATGAAAGATAAGAAATGGTTTCGTAATTTATTAACGGCTACTTGTGTAGTGATATCTGCTTTTTTACAAGCATACACGTTGTTAGTTTTTGTTCAGCCCGCTAATTTGTTGTCGAGTGGTTTTACGGGTGTGGCGATTTTGCTAGATAAGATCACGTCTTTATATGGTGTGAGTTTTTCTACGTCTTTAGGGATGATCGTGTTAAATGTGCCGGTGGCGTTGATTTGTTATAAAAATATCAGTCATAAATTCGTGGTATCGTCATTGTGTCAGGTTTTTTTAGCAAGTTTCTTTTTGAAGGTATTAAGTTTTCCTAGATTATTTGATGACATTATTTTAAATGTTATCTTTGGTGGCTTTTTATATGGCTTTTCGGTAGTGATTGCACTGCGCGGAAATTCTTCAACAGCAGGTACAGATTTTATTGCTTTGTACGTTTCAAATAAGACCGGTAAGGCGATTTGGGAATATGTTTTTGCTTTTAACGCTTGTATCTTGTGTATATTTGGTACGATGTTTGGTTGGAAATACGCAGGCTATTCGATTGTATTTCAATTCATCTCAACTAAGACCATTTCGGCATTTTATCAACGATATAAACGAGTAACGCTTCAAGTTACGACTAAGTATCCGCAAAAGGTGGTTAAAGATTATATCGCACATTATCACCATGGAGTTTCTGTGTTAAATGGATATGGTGGCTATAGTGGTCAACCGATGAGTTTGTTGCATACCGTTGTATCAGCTTATGAAGTCCAAGATATTGCACATTTAATGCGAAACAGTGATCCTAAGGCAATTATTAATGTTTTACCAACTGAGACATTTTTTGGTCATTTTTATCAAAAACCTTTGGATTAAAAGTATTTATCTTTAGAATGTAGTATATACAAAACAGTATATATTATAATCAGAATGGGTAGTTGTGAGCGTGAAGTTTCACGGATTGTTAAAACCTATTGAAAAGAATTAGTCAATGACTATATCTATCTTCTAAAATAGTATAGTGAACTTGTAAAGTTGCAAATCAAGTTGGTATTAATATCAATTAAGTAGTTTTTTATTTCGGTAAAAATCTTCCTTAAAAGAGTTGATTTCGATGTTTTTTAATATAGTGAAGAATTGATTATATAGAATTAATTGTGGACATATAAAAATTTCCTTTTAGAACTATTTAGTTTGGTGACTTTATTCTAATGGATATTTTTATATGTCTGTTTTTATTTTTTTATAAAAAAATTAGGACCGCTAGAAATTCTATCAGTCCTAAAAATTATAGAGCCATCAATTTTATTTTTAAAAATTCGCTCAGCTATTTTTATGTCCAGACTGGCTTTTTTCCCAGCTCTTGTGTTGCAATTAGTGAATATTAAAGAAGATGGTTTTATCAATATAGTTCTACGAATCAAATGGTTCAGGTTTATATCAAATGATCGGTAATGCTTGGGAATGGGTGTAGTATCTGTCTTGGATAGATCTGGAAGCTTTTAAGGGAAGTATCAGCAAATTGATGATGAGATGTCTACAACTTTTGGAGGCGTTAAAAATTAATATCTGCTAACAGTCGGTTAAAATCGACTGTTTTTCGATAAGAAAAATATTTTATTTTTTTAGCACTTATGTTGACAGAGTGCTAAAATAGTGTTATTATAATATCGTAAGCTAAACAAGCAGATAGCTAGCAGATTTGAAAATCAAATAAACAAGTTAAAGGCACTGGCTATTTGCTAAGTGCCTTTTATGTTTAGCAGTAAAATTAGAGAGGGGTTTTAAGTTATGAACAATTTTTCCAATTCATTTTTTAATGACAACATGGACGACTTCTTCAATGAAGTTTTAAACAAAATGGGTGGTAATCAAGCAAGTGCACAATATATCGTCAATGGGCATAAGATGACACCTGAAGAATTTGCACAATATCGTGCTACTGGCAAATTACCCCAACAAAGTGATTGTGAAATTCCAGTCCAAACCACTAATCAAACAGCGATTAAGCAAGGTGGTATCTTAGAAAAATTAGGACGCAATTTAACTAAAGAAGCTAAAGAAAATCTTTTAGATCCAGTAATTGGTAGAGAACATGAAATTCAAGAAACTGCCGAAATTTTAAGCCGTCGTACCAAGAATAATCCTGTTTTAGTTGGTGATGCAGGGGTTGGTAAGACTGCTGTAGTTGAAGGGTTAGCTCAAGCTATTGTAGCAGGCAACGTCCCAGCTGCTTTAAAAGATAAGCAAATTTATTCAATTGATTTATCAGCTTTGGAAGCTGGGACACAATATCGGGGATCGTTTGAAGAAAATATTCAAAATCTGATTAAAGAAGTTAAAGCTGCTGGAAATGTCATTTTGTTCTTTGATGAAATCCATCAAATTTTGACAACCGGTAGTACAGGTTCTGAAGAAGGTGGCAAAGGTCTAGCAGATATCATCAAACCAGCTTTATCACGTGGAGAATTGAGTGTTATCGGAGCAACTACACAAGATGAGTATCGAAATACAATCATGAAAAATGCAGCTTTAGCTCGTAGATTTAATGATGTAGTGGTTAATGAACCAGATGCTAAGACAACATTTGATATTTTATTAGGAATCAAACCACTTTATGAAAAGCATCATCATGTTGAATTGCCAGATAATGTTTTAAAAGCTGCTATTGATTATTCGATCCAATATATCCCACAACGCTGTTTACCTGATAAGGCCATTGACTTGTTAGATATGACAGCTGCTCACTTAGCTGCTCAAAATCCAGTAGTTGACAAAGTTGATTTAGAAAAGCAAATCAAGAAGCTTAGTGATCAAAAGCAAAAAGCTGCAGAAAATGAAGATTTTGAAAAAGCAGCAGCTCTAAAAGAACAACTAGAAAAATTAGTTGAGCAAAGCAAAGATGCTACTGTCCAAGCTAAAATTGTTGCAACACCAAATGATGTATCTCAATCGGTTGAACGTTTAACCGGAATTCCTGTTAGTCAAATGAGTGCATCAGACATTGAACGTCTAAAGGGCATGAATGACCGTCTTAAAGGTAAGGTTATTGGACAAGATGAAGCTGTAGAGATGGTAGTTAAAGCGATTAGACGTAATCGAGCCGGGTTTGATGAAGGAAATCGACCAATCGGAAGTTTCTTATTTGTAGGCCCAACAGGTGTGGGTAAAACTGAATTAGCTAAACAACTAGCTCTTGATTTATTTGGTAGTAAAGACTCCATCATTCGTTTGGATATGTCAGAATATTCTGATCGTACAGCGGTTTCGAAGTTAATAGGGACAACAGCTGGTTATATCGGATATAACGACAACAGTAACACTTTAACTGAACGTGTTCGGCGTAATCCATATGCAATCATCTTGTTAGATGAAATTGAAAAAGCTGACCCACAAGTTTTAACCTTGTTGTTACAAGTTTTGGATGATGGACGTTTAACAGATGGCCAGGGTAATGTAATTAATTTTAAAAATACGGTTATTATTGCTACATCAAATGCAGGATTTGGCAACGAAGCCTTGCTAGGTGATGCGGCTAAAGATCAAGTGTTAATGGATAAGTTGGCACCATTTTTCCGACCTGAATTCTTGAATCGCTTTAATGGGATTGTTGAATTTAGTCATTTGAGTAAAACAGATTTAGCGCAAATCGTGGAGTTGATGTTAAGTGAAGTGGCCCAAACGCTAGCTAAGAAAAATATTAAATTAGAAGTTTCTGAAACGGCCAAGGAATGGTTGATTGAAGAAGGTTATGATGAAGCGATGGGTGCACGACCATTGCGCCGTGTTATTGAACAAAATATTCGCGATGAAATCACCGACTATTATTTGGAACATCAAGATGTTAAGGAGCTTAAGGCTGATTTGGTAGATGGTGCTATTCAAATTAGTGCTGCTCAATAATAAAAAGGTCCTGTAATTACAGGGCCTTTTTTATTATTGAAGAGGAATTTTTTTATAAGCAAGCCGGTTAATGATGGCTTTGTGCTGTGGAAACTTAGCCAGCAAGGTTGATTGATCAAACAATTTAAAATCTTCATAGCTAAAAGCTGGTGAGACCATACAGCTAACGACCGCAAACCCATGTTCAACAGTTGATCCAAAGATACTACCAGCAGGGACGAGAGCTTGTAAGACTTGACCTTTGGCGGGATTATTTCCCAGGTTATATTGATAATATTGCCCATCAGGACTGATGACATGAACTGTTAAGACTGCACCAGCATGGTAATACCAAACCTCATCGGAAGTTAATTGATGAAAATGTGAAGGGCTTTCGGGTGTCAACATGAAATAAATACTACTGTACAGGGGTTTTTGTTGACCGTCCAAAGCGGTTGTATGAAGTGGAGATTGTAGCATTTCTTTGAAGTAACCACCTTCCGGATGTGGTTGTAAATCAAGTGCTTTGATCCATTCTTCTTTTGTTTGCATATTATTACCTCGTAGTTAGATTAATTATCTTTATTTTAGCATAGTTTTAGCCATGGCCATAGGGTGTGTGAAGTCGTAATAGAGGTGTGTATATTAAAATTTATTATATTTAAAATGTGGTTGTATTTGATTTCGCTTTCAAAGTTGTGCGATAATAATTTCTAGGAAGAAATGAAGGGGTAGATAGCATGTTTAAGATTAAATCAAATAAAGAGATTGCTACCAAAGCTAATCAGCTTGTGGAAGTCTTTAAAAAGCAGTATCAACCGTCAAATATTAAGATTGACATTTTCTTAAATCAGGCCCAACAAGCTTTGAAAGAACGCCAAATTGCGCCACAAGTTATTATGGAAAAGTTCGTTAAAGGTGTTTATGATGTAGTCTTAAAAGAAAAGATTACCATTGGGAATGAAGCCTTTAATACACTCAAAGCAATGGAAGAATTAGCGCGTCAACGAAGCTGGTGGCCATTTAAAAAATACGATCCTTGGAATTAGAAAATGGGCGAAATGTTTGTTTTTTAAACAGGATCGTTCGTTTATATTTTTAAACTTGTATATTTGTTGGGATAATATTCGTCTTTTGCTTGAATATCGACCTTGGATTTGCTACAATTATCAAGGTGTGTGTGAAATTTTAAGACACACAAAAAAGCATGCAGAAATTTAATGAGGTGAATGAGATGTCATCAGTAGTTATTGTAGGTAGCCAATGGGGCGACGAAGGAAAGGGTAAGATTACAGACTTTTTAAGTCAAGACGCAGAAGTAATCGCACGTTATCAAGGGGGCGACAACGCTGGTCATACTATCGTATTTGACGGTGAAACTTATAAGTTGCGTTTAATCCCATCAGGAATTTTTTATTCTGATAAGATTAGTGTGATTGGTAACGGGGTTGTAGTTAATCCTAAATCTTTGGTTGCTGAGTTGCAATATTTAAATGAAAGTGGCATTTCAACCGCCAACTTACGCGTGTCTGATCGTGCCCATGTTATCTTGCCATATCATATTGTATTGGATGGCTTGCAAGAAAAATCTAAAAAAGATAACAAGATTGGTACAACTAATAAAGGGATCGGGCCTTGCTATATGGATAAAGCTGCACGCGTTGGGATCCGAATTGCCGATTTATTAGATAAAGATACTTTTGCAGAAAAATTACGTCGTAACTTAGAAGAAAAGAATCGTTTATTTGAAAAACTTTATGATTACGATGGAGAACCATTAAAATTTGAAGAAATCTTTGAAGAATACTATGCTTACGGTCAAGAATTTAAACAATATGTAACCGATACGTCTGTTGTTTTAAATGATGCATTGGATGCAGGAAAACGTGTTTTATTTGAAGGAGCACAAGGTAACATGTTAGATATCGATCATGGTACCTATCCGTTTGTAACGTCTTCTAACCCAGTTGCTGGTGGGGTAACAATTGGTAATGGTATTGGACCAGCTAAAATCGATAAAGTTGTAGGTGTATGTAAAGCTTATACTTCACGTGTTGGTGATGGTCCATTCCCAACTGAATTGTTTGATGAAATTGGTGATCGTATTCGTGAAGTTGGTCATGAATATGGTACGGTAACCAAGCGTCCACGTCGTATCGGCTGGTTTGATAGTGTTGTGATGCGTCATTCCAAACGTGTATCAGGTTTGACTAACCTTTGCTTAAACTGTTTAGATGTTTTAACCGGTTTAGATGAAATCAAGATCTGTACAGCCTATGAATTAAATGGTGAAAAGATTTATCATTATCCAGCAGGGTTAAAGGACTTAGCAGCATGCAAGCCAATTTACGAAACACTTCCTGGCTGGAGCGAAGATATCACGCAATGCAAGACATTAGAAGACTTACCAGAAAATGCACGTAACTATATTCATCGTATCCAAGATTTAGTAGGTGTTAAAGTTTCAACTTTCTCTGTTGGTCCAGATCGTCAACAAACCAACGTTTTAGAAAATGTGTGGGCACATATTTAATTATTGAGATTAATTTACAAACAACCACTGTTGCTAGTCAGCAGTGGTTGTTTTTTTGCATATTTATGATTGTTTTTTGATTATATACAAGATTATTTAAATGTTATCGATGTTATTTGTGCGTTTTATCGTTTATTTTTTAAAATCGGGGCAACAACCTAAGCTCAGATGAGCTACAATGAAAGCAGTAGAGTTTAAAAATGACAGGAGAGGTAGCAAAATGGGGTTAATTAAGGAAGACTTAAGCTTTTGGATTCAAAAAGTTATGACGGAAAAACATTGTAGTTATGAAGAAGCACTACACTTTTTAGTAGATTTTGCTCAAAAAAGAGGACAGGTTTTTGAAGAACAGATAGAAAAAACGTGAAATAAGACACTTTTGAGATTTTGTATCATTTAAGTTTATTGTGTTTAGTTATGCAAAAAATGTCGATTTTTGTATAAAAAGAGAGCTATACCTATTGGGTTTGTGAAGAAAATATCTAATAAAAGAGGCTTGAAGTAAAAAGTTTTTTAGCGCAATTAAAGGGTTTAATACCTGTATTTAGAAGATTAATAAATATAAAAACGTCGTGCGCGATTTATCGTTATTAATGCAATTTGGTGCATATTTCTTTATTGAAATTTTTTTTGAATGGGTTTACTATAATAAGTGAAGAAAGCGTTTTATAGATTTTGTTTTCTACAGTACCTAAGGAGGTCAAATTTATTATGTTAAACATGGAAGAAAAGACGTTTGCTGCTTGGGATGGATTCAAGAAAGGTGATTGGCAATCAGAAATCGATGTGCGTGATTTCATCCAACAAAATATCACACCATACGATGGCGATGAATCTTTCTTGCAAGGACCTACACAAGCTACAACAAAATTAAACGACAAATTACTTGATTTAAAATTAAAAGAACGTGCGGCTGGTGGTGTGCTTGAAGCAGATACAAAGGTTGTTTCAAGTATTACTTCGCATGCTCCAGGTTACTTAGATAAAGACTTAGAACAAATTGTTGGTTTACAAACAGACAAGCCACTTAAGAAGGCTTTGATGCCTTATGGTGGTATCAGAATGGCTAAGGACGCTTTGGCAGCTCATGGCTTACAAATCGATCCTGAAACCGATCGAATCTTTTCAGAATTAACTAAGACACATAACCAAGGTGTCTTTGATGCATATGATGCTAATATTCGCCATGCACGTCACAACAAGATTGTAACTGGTTTGCCAGATGCATATGGACGTGGTCGTTTAGTAGCTGATTTCCCACGTATCGCTCTTTACGGAATTGATCGCTTGATTGAAGCAAAACAACAAGACCTTGAAAACTATGGCGATGGCCAAATGACAAATGATGTCATCCAAATGCGTGAAGAGATTACCGATCAAATTCGTGCATTACATCAAATCAAGCAAATGGCAGCATCTTATGGTTTTGATATTTCTAAACCAGCTACTACAGCTAAAGAAGCTATTCAATGGTTATACTTTGGTTACTTGGCTTCTATCAAACAACAAAATGGGGCTGCTATGTCAATTGGTCGTGTAGACTCCTTTATCGATATTTATATTCAACGTGATATCGAACGTGGTCTTTTGACAGAAGAACAAGCACAAGAATTAGTTGATCATTTTACAATGAAATTAAGGATGGTTTCCTTTATCCGGACACCAGAATATGACTCATTATTCTCTGGTAACCCAATTTGGGCAACCTTATCATTAGCAGGTATGGGACTTGATGGTCGTCATCATGTAACTAAGACGGCTTATCGTTTCTTAAACACCTTGCATAACATGGGTTCTGCACCAGAACCAAACATTACTTTACTTTGGTCAGAAAACTTGCCTGAAGCATTCAAACGCTATGCAGCAAGTGTTTCGATTGAAAGTTCAACTATTCAATATGAAAACGATGATTTGATGGTCAAAACATGGGGTACAGATTACTATGGTATTGCATGTTGTGTATCTGCACAACCAATTGCTGATGGTATTCAATACTTTGGGGCACGTGCTAACTTGGCTAAGACCGTTCTTTATACCATCAACGGTGGTAAAGATGAAATGACTAAGCAACAAGTTGGTCCTGCTTATGAACCAATTAAGTCCGAATACATCGATTATGATGAATTTATGAAGAAATTTGATGATATGTTGGAATGGTTAGCAGATGTTTATGTTAACGCCTTAAATGTTATCCACTATATGCATGATAAATACTACTATGAATCAGCTCAATTAGCTTTGAAAGACACCCGTTTGAACCGGACATTTGCTACTGGTATCTCTGGTTTTTCAGTAGCTACCGACTCAATTTCTGCTATCAAGTATGGTCATGTTAAAGTTATCCGTGATGAAGATGGCATGGCAGTTGATTTTGTGGCTGAAAATGACTTCCCACGTTATGGTAACAATGATGATCGTGCAGATGAAATTGGTAAGTGGTTAGTTAAAGCATTATATACTAAGATGAACAAACATCATCTATATCGCAATGCTAAGTTATCAACATCTGTTTTGACGATTACATCTAACGTGGTTTATGGTAAGAATACAGGTACAACACCTAACGGACGTAAAGCTGGTGAACCATTTGCACCAGGTGCTAACCCAGCTTATGGCGCAGATACAAGCGGTGCTTTGGCATCATTGCTTTCAGTATCTAAATTACCATACAAATACGCAACAGATGGTATTTCAAATACCTTCGCTGTAACACCAACAACACTTGGTCATGACGAAGAATCACAAGTTGATACTTTGGTAAACATGATTAGTGGTTATATGAGAAATGAAGGTCATCATTTAAATATCAATGTCTTCAATCGTGAAACATTGTTAGATGCTCAAGCTCATCCAGAAAAATACCCAACATTGACAATTCGTGTTTCGGGTTACTGCGTATACTTTGCTGATTTGACTAAAGAACAACAAGATGACGTTATCTCAAGAACATTCCATACTTCCATGTAATGTGTTATAGTGATAGTACAATAAGGGAAGTTTGGGAGGCCTAAGAATTATGAGTACGCAAGCAGAGTCACATCTATTAAATCCGGTTCCAATGAGAGATGGTCAAGTCGAAGGTTATATTCATTCGTTTGAGACATTTGGCGCCGTTGATGGCCCTGGGATTAGATTTGTCGTGTTTATGCAAGGTTGTCACATGCGTTGTAAGTTTTGTCATAATCCCGATACATGGAAGCTAAATGTCGGTACAAAGATGACGACAGATGAGGTTTTAGAAAAGGCCTTGTCATATCAAAGTTTCTGGGGTGAACAAGGTGGGATTACCTTGTCTGGTGGTGAAGTTTTATTACAAGTTGATTTTGCCTTAGAATTGTTCAAAAAATGCAAGAAGCTAGGCATCAGTACTTGTTTAGATACGTGTGGTAAGCCATTTACACGTCGTGATCCATGGTTTAGCAAGTTCAATGAACTTTTAGAAGTGACCGATATTTTGTTAGTTGATATTAAGCATATCAATTCGGCTGAACATCAAAAATTGACGGGATTCCCAAACGAAAATATCTTAGATATGTGTACGTATCTTTCTGATATTGGTAAGCCTGTTTGGATTCGCCAAGTATTGGTGCCAGGAATTACCGATATCGATATGTATCTAGAACAAACCAGTGATTTCATCAAGACTTTAAAAAACGTGCAAAAAGTCGAAGTCTTGCCATACCATACGATGGGTGTGCGCAAGTACAAAGAAATGGGCATCAAGTATCGCTTAGAAGGTGTGGAACCACCAACAACCGAGCGTATCGAAAATGCGCAAAAACTCTTGCATGTTGATGATTACAAAGGATATCTAACCTGGAAACCAGGAATGGTTGTTAAATAAACTGATTTCTATTGATTGGATAAAATAATTAAAAAGGATTGCTTTTCTGTTTGATGCAAAAAAGCAATCCTTTTTTGTTATTAAAAAATAGGAATGCTAGTAAGATTAGCACTCCTAAAAAATTATAAGTCCCACGGATGTTTCAAACTAAGTTGGCGATTAAATTGTTGTTGTCGATGCAAATTTTGCATCCGGACTTGTTGGCGTTGTTGATAACCTTGGCAAACAAACTTTTCTTCGGCTGACTGCGCTTCAAGGGTAGTAAAGGTTATTTCTTCTTCGGCCACAAAGGTTAAAAAGGCGGTCAGTCCGATAAAACGTTCACCACTTTTAAGATGTTCACCGATGATTTTGGCAAAGACTTCGATTGAACGTTTGCCGATACCGCTGACATAAGTTTCGATGCAAAATGAATCGTTTAATTCAAATGGTGCAATAAAGTTTGTTTGATCCATCGATGCAGTGACTACTTGGCTGCGAGCTAGGCGACTTGCTGAGATTGATGCAGTCCCATCTAACATCTCTAATAAGCGACCACCATAGACGGTTTCGTGTTCATTTAAATCACTAGCTAAGATGCGATGGCTAGTAACAGCGAGTGTTTGGCGACAAGTCATGATATTTGGCATGCGATTATCCTCCTGTAAAAGTTATCTTAATCATAGCACTTTTCCTTAAGAGAAAAAAGCAAACTTAGCTAGACAAAAAGCCCTAAACTAGCGCAATGCTACTTTGGGGCTTTTTTGGATTAAGCTTGTTTTTTTAGACGAATGAACTTGTCAATTTCAGTGATTACTAAAACAAACATACCGCATAAAATTGCAGCTAACCATTCGTTTAAAGTCAAAGGTTCCGTGTAAAAGACTTCTTGCATAAATGGTACATATGTCAGGATTAGTTGCAATAACAACATTACAAAGATGACATAGAAGGCTTTTTTGTTGCCGAAAAATTCTTTTGAAAAAGCCAATTTAGGCGTACGGATATTAAACAAGTAAAAAATTTTACTGATGATAATAATATTTAACATCATCGTGCTAGCGGTTTTGGCATCGGCGCCTAGGCTTTGGAGCCATTCATAAGAAAAAAGGGCACTAACAGCCATTAAGACTGAAACATAAGCCATCTGAATTACATCATGTCGATTCATCATTGCTTGATTGGTTTTACGTGGCCGGCGCTGCATGATGCCAGCTTCGGCAGGTTCAAAGATAAACGCAAACTGAATCGTAATTGCTGAAACCATGTTAATCCATAGCATCTGAGTAGCTTGCAGAGGCATTGGTTGATTAAACATAATCGAAAAGAAGATAATTAAGCCTTCTGCAAAAGATGTTGGTAGTAAAAACAAGATGCTTTTTTTAATGTTGTCATAGATACGGCGGCCTTCCTTGATCGCTTGGCCTAGAGTCGCAAAATTATCATCGGTCAAGACCATATCGGCCGCATCACGAGCTACGTCGGTTCCTTTGATTCCCATCGCAACTCCAATGTCAGCAGCCTTGAGGGCGGGCGCATCGTTGACACCATCACCGGTCATGGCGGTTACTTTACCGCTTTGTTGCAAAGCTTTAACGATCTCGAGCTTGTTTTTCGGTGTTGTTCGTGCAAAGATTTGGTTTTCAACGGCGGCTTTACGTTTTTGTTCGGGGGTCAAAGTGTCCCATTGCGCCCCGGTAATAGCCTTAATGTCAGGGGCTAACCCAAGTTGTTTACCAATTGCACTGGCTGTGAGTGGCGAGTCACCTGTAATCATCTTGACTTCGACGTGTGCTTGATTCATCGTCTTTAAAGTTTCGATGACCTCGGTTCTAGGTGGATCGATGATACCAACGATTCCTAGAAAATCGATGCCTGTGTTAAGTAGGTCGTGACTAATGGTTGTTTCATGGGAGGTTAAGGTCTTTTGTCCCACGGCCACTACCCGTTTGCCACAAGATGAAAGTTCTGCGACTTTTTGTTGCCAATATTTTTCATCAAATGTTGGATCGTTTTTAGCCATCGTAAATAACTTATCAGGAGAACCTTTGATAAAGAGCTGAGGCTTAGTTTGATTTGGTAATTTGACCAAGCGCGCGATATAGCGATAATCGGAATCAAACGGCAACATGTCGATTGTTTCATATTCGGGTTCGCTCATCGTTGCAAAAACTTTGTGATAAGCTGTCAAAAAGGCTCCATCAGTCGGTTCACCGTTGATGTCAAACTGACCATTTTCTTGGACTAGTTCGGTATCGTTGGCAATGTATCCTGAAAGTAAGAGCGTTTGCACTGTTTGATTAGCAGTTGTTTTGTGACCATCAGCCAACAAATCACCTTGTGGCTCATAACCAGTACCACTAAGTGTAAGGTGGTCTTTTTTAGTGTAGATGTCGGTCATGGTCATCTCGTTTTTAGTTAGTGTTCCGGTTTTATCGGTCGCAATCACATCGACAGCGCCAAGTGTTTCAACGGCTGGTAGAGATTTGATAATGGTTTTCTTATTTTTAGCCATGTCAGAAACCCCTAATGCCAAGATAACCGAAGTTGTGGCTGGCAATCCTTCAGGCACGGAACCCACAATCATCGTTACCACGGCCAAAGCCAAAACGGAAACGGAATATGTGTCAAAGATTAAGCCAAGAACAAATAAGCAGGCAGCCGCAATCAAAACAGCAATCGAAACGCCTTTACCTAAGCCATTGATTTCGCGCATTAGCGGGGTTAATTTAGGTTTGGTTTCAGCTATAGCTGTTGAAATCTGACCAATCTGGGTGTCTTTGCCCACAGCAACGACCACTCCTAAACCAGAACCGTTGGCTACAGCTGTTGAAGTAAAGGCCATGTTAGTTTGTTCGGCTAAAGGTACTTTATCGGCTAAGAGTTCTGCGGTTGTCTTGGTTACTGCATCGCTTTCGCCTGTTAAAGCAGATTCTTGAATCCGCAAATTAGCGGTTGTTACCAAGCGTAAGTCGGCCGGTACGCTATCGCCGGCTTCTAAATACACCACGTCACCAACGACTAAATCAGTGGCTGGGATGTCTAAGCGTCGATCTTGGCGATAGACGGTAGCTTTGGTGGCAAGCATTTGTTGAATCTTACTTAATGCATCAGCAGCATTGGCTTCTTGGTAATAACCGATAATGGCATTGATGATGACAACTAATGCGATAACGATTGCATCGGTATGATGCCCCATTGTTAACGTTAAAATCATCGCAAGCAGCAAAATATAAGTAATCATGTTATTAAACTGGCGTACAAACAAGATCCATTTAGGGGTAGTTTTAGTTTCCAGTTTATTGGGCCCATTTTGAGCCAAGCGTTGTTGGGCTTGCTGGTCGCTTAAGCCTTGTTCAAACGACTGGTTGGGGTACTCTTGAGCTAAATCTGCTATTTTGGTTTGATAATGTTCCATTTAAAAAAATTTCCTCCTTGAATTACATAAGCAATGTTTTATCGATAAGAAAAAACTTGTTATTCAATTAGGGAATATAAAACATCATCTTTGACTAGACTCCATGATAAATGCGGGTCTGCGTCCATTTCCATTGGCTAATCACTCCTTTGTTTATACGTATTTATCTAACTATAAAATTAACAAATTTTCACCATAAAAAACCATTTAAAATA
This sequence comes from uncultured Lactobacillus sp., assembly GCA_905204935.1. Taxonomy (GTDB): domain Bacteria; phylum Bacillota; class Bacilli; order Lactobacillales; family Lactobacillaceae; genus Ligilactobacillus. The sequence goes on along the minus strand of CAJLBJ010000007.1, from coordinate 18,877 downwards.
ATGTATTTAATAAAAATTTAAGAATTATTCAGGAACTTTAGCTAATTAATTTAGCTAAATATTCTTAAAAATAAAGTATTTTAGTATCAAATTATTCATATTTATCGGATAAGCTAACTATTAATCAGCAAAAAACTGGAGGTTAGATATGAATTATTTAAAACGGGCTTTTTTAAGTCTACGTGCTAAAAAGGGACGCTCATTTTTATTGGGAAGTATTTTGACTGTAATCTTGTTGTTTGTATTGGCATGAATCTTGATTCAAAGTGTTGCTAAAAGTGCAGTTGATGAGGCAAAAAAAAAACAAGCAGGAGCAACGGTGACTCTACAAGCCGATCGCTGAAAAGCGTTCGCTAAATTAGATCAGCAACGTCAAGAAGAAACGAAGCAAAAACAAGAGTCTAGTAAACCTAAGCTAAATTTAGCACAAGTCAGTGTCAAGACGGCGCAAAAAACTACACGTAATTCATTGGTGAAAAGTTATAATTTGACTAATTTAACGCCGGCAACAGCTAGATCATTTGATGTTATCGAAACAACGAATTCGATGTCGGTAATGCAACGGCCAAGTGGTGCAATGGGTGAGCGACAAGATAGCAATCAAGTTTCACTCAGTGATGTTTTGGAGTTGAATTTGGTAATGTCATTTTTTGATGGAAGCAATAAAATCATTTCTGGACGCGAATTAACAAGTGACGACCAAAACAGTAATAATGTCGTAATCGAACAACAACTAGCTAAACAAAATGATTTAAAAGTAGGAGATACGCTTAAAAAAGATACCAATCAAGCAAGAAAGAATCCAATTGGCAGTTAAAGTTGATGTGATTTTCTTGCTTAAGTTAAGCTTAGTCAGTGCAGTCATTGTCTTTTTAGCAATTATTTTAGGTGCAATAGGTATCTTACGGATGCAACCTAAGAAGATTTTAGTAGGATAAGGGGTGAAAAAATGTTAACAGTTGAAGAAGTAAGCTATTGGTATGATGATTGTAACAATCCTTTATATCAAGATGTTACGTTAAAATTTGTGGCAGGAAAATCATATGTGATTGTAGGGAGTAGCGGAACTGGGAAGACGACGTTGTTGGCTTTATTAGCAGGATTAGATCGCCCCAAAAAAGGATGTATCTGTTATCAAGGAAAGACTTTAGAAAAAATCGGTTTAAATAACTATCGTAATCAATATGTCTCGATTGTTTTTCAATCGTATAATCTTTTGGAGTATATGTCGGCTTTGGATAACGTGTTGGCCATCTTACAGATTACGCGCTCAAAGCATGCCAAAGACAAAGAGTATGCTTTAGCAATGTTGGCTAAAATCGGAATCGATGAGCAATTAGCACTAAAAAACGTCAAATTATTATCAGGAGGACAACAACAGCGAGTAGCGATTGCACGTGCAATGTGTTGTGATGCACCGATAGTGGTTGCAGATGAGCCGACTGGAAATCTCGATGAACAAAATACTTATGAGGTTATGGCATTGTTTGAACAATTAGCACATCAGCAAAATAAGTGTGTTATCATTGTGACACATGAAAAAGAAAAGACGTGCAAAGCGCACGTCTTTTTGGCATAAAAAAACTAGTAAGCCATGTCAACCTTACATCACCGCAAATAACTTTCACGATCTTCTTTTACATTATAAGGCGATACGTTAACACGTCTTACTAGCTTTGGTTATTCAAGCAAGGAGTTGATAAATCCTATCATTTCTCTTCAAGCTATATTCTCTGACTGTGGCGAATATAGTCGTTTCACTATTAATTAGATATCCTTGTTGATACCTTGTAGTCACCTCTTTTGACTACCCGTAGGATTTTGTAACCCCTTTACATTTACTATTATACTGCTTTCTTCTAAAAATGCAAGCGTTATCATAATTGAATTGTTTGTATGTTGAATTTAAGAAGATAATGTTCGGGTTTTGTTTACAAATGCGGTTGAAGTAGCTATACTTGAATAAGCTGAATATCAATTAAATCTAGAAAGGGGAATTTTTGTGTATTTAGCAATTAATATTATAGGTTTGTTGATTTTCTTAGGTATTGGATGGTTATTTTCACGTGACCGTAAGAAGATTGACTGGCGTGCAATTATTATTATGGTTGTCTTTAACATGTTTTTAGCATGGTTTTTGACAAGTTTTTCTATTGGGCGCATCATTGTCGATGGAGCGGCAGCTGGTTTCAATGAATTGGTGGAAATCTCTTATAAAGGGATTGCTTTTGCTTTGCCAAGCATGGTTAATGTCAAGAGCATGGACTTTGTAATTTCTGTTTTGATGCCAATTCTTTTAATTGTACCGTTGTTTGATATTTTAACTTACATCGGTGTCTTACCATTTATCATCAAATGGATCGGCTTTGGTTTATCTAAGTTAACACGTCAACCAAAATTTGAATCATTTTTCGCTGTGGAAATGATGTTTTTGGGTAATACAGAAGCATTGGCTGTTTCTAGTTTGCAATTAAAGCAAATGAGTCCAGCACGTAACTTGACGTTAGCGATGATGTCTATGAGCTGTATCACTGCTTCAATCGTGGGGGCTTATACACAAATGATGCCTGCGCGTTATATTTTAACGGCGATTCCATTGAACGTGATTAATGCTTTAATCGTGACTGCGATGTTAAATCCTGTTAAATTATCAAAAGAAGAAGACACGGTTGCTACAATGGCAAACCAAGTCAATGAAAAAGGTGAACGTGAGCCATTCTTCTCATTTTTAGGTGATTCTATCTTAGGGGCAGGACGCTTAATCTTGATTATCACAGCTAATGTTATTGCCTTTGTTGCTTTAGCAGCGATGATTGATCAATTGTTAGGTTTGATTTCACCAGTCTTGAGCCTAGAAAATATTTTAGGGGTTATCATGTTCCCATTTGCTTGGTTAATGGGCTTACCTGTACATGATGCATTTGAATTTGCACAATATATGGGTCAAAAATTGGTAACCAATGAATTTGTCGTTATGGGTGAAGTAACTAAGACAATCACAACAGCAGCCTTTAGTGAACACTATCGTGCATGTTTAACAGTCTTTGTAACTTCATTTGCTAACTTCTCAACTGTTGGGATGATTATTGGGGCATTTAAAGGCTTAGTTGACAAAGAAAAGAACGAATTAATCGCTAAAAATGTGTTGTTGATGCTTGTTTCAGGAATTTTAGTTTCCTTATTATCAGCTGCAACTGTTGGTTTATTTGTTTGGTAAGATGACAATTAGTTATATAAAAAGAGTCGTGAAAAAACATGTTTTTGTTATTTCACGACTCTTTTATTGGTTTATTTTTAAGATAAAAAAGACCCGCCAAAGCGAGTCAATGATGGGTGGTCAGGGGATCGAACCCTGGACCCACGGATTAAGAGTCCGTTGCTCTGCCAGCTGAGCTAACCACCCAAATTGTTATCATATCAACAAGAGATATCATAACAAAATATATTGTTGAATGCAAGTACTTTTTTAAAACTCATATGAATTTTTGATTTGTACAGCGATCTTTAAGACATTGTGCAAATTGAGGATGAGAATTGGTTAAACGTAAAAGCTTCCCATCTTTGGTGGTAAAGCAATGAGCAGATTGTGCTTGGCATACAATTTCATTAGTCTTAGTATTGATGAGTTGATAGTCTAAGATTAATTTGACGCCTTTAAATTCTTTAACTGTAACACTGATCGAAATTGTATCGTCAAATGTTGTAGATTTAAGATACTTGCATTCAACGCTAACAACTGGCGAGATGACGCCATTTTGTTCGAGTGTTGCATAGCTCCAACCGATATCTTCTAAAAAGGCAACGCGTGCTTCTTCAAGCCAGCGGACATAGTTGGAATGATGGGTAATTCCCATACGGTCGGTTTCATAATATTGAACTTTATGCAAATATGGTTTCATAAATTTCCCCCGTATTTCATGATTTGTTTAGTTAATTATACAACAAATACTAGCTTTATTGCTGTTTTTTGAAAAAATATTCAAAAACAACTTGCGTTTAGCCTCTTTAACCGTTATAATGAATAAAAATCTAAAAAAGAGTGGTAATAAAGCTATGAAAATGCATAAAATTTTAATTTTTGGTATGAGTTTGGCTGGACTGATGCTTGTGTTGGGAGGCTGTGGCCAACAAAAAGAAACAGGACAAACTAAACAAGTTCTTAATTGGAGTGAATCCGGAGAATTAACGACAATCGATCCTTCTACGGCTGTTGATGCAGTAAGTTTTGACATCATTAACAATAGTCAAGAAGGTTTGTATCGTTACACGAAAAATAATAAGGTTGAACCAGCTTTGGCTCAAAAGATGACGGTTAGTGATGATGGCTTAACTTATACAATTGATTTAAAAAAGAATACTAAATGGTCAAATGGGCAACCAGTACTTGCTAAAGACTTTGTTTATGGCTGGCAACGCACGGTTGATCCTAAAACAGGTTCGCAGTATAGCTATTTATTTGAAGGAATTCAAAATGCTACCGCAATCATGGAAGGACAAAAGAGTCCAGATACTTTGGGAATCAAGGCAGTAGGTAAATATCAATTGGTTATTACTTTAGAAAAAGATATTCCTTATTTTAAGCTATTGCTTGGTTTTCCATCATTTTATCCACAACAACAAGCAGCCGTAGAAAAATATGGTAAAAAGTACGGTACGGCGTCTAAATACATGGTCTATAATGGCCCATTTATTGTTAAAGATTGGACCGGCTCAAACTTAAGTTGGAAGATGGTTAAGAATAAAACTTACTGGGATAAAAAAGCTGTGAAGCTACAAACGATTAATTTTAAGGTTAACAAAACAACTAATACGTCTTATAACATGTATCAAGACAAGCAATTAGATGTAACAAATTTGAGTTTTGAACAAGCTAAACAATTGAAAAACGATCCAGCTTACACAATCAATAAGCAATCACAGACAACCTATTTAGAATTTAATCAAACCAAAAAAATCTTCCAAAATCAAAAGATTCGGCAAGCGATTGCAGCGGCTATTAATAAAAAGCAACTAGCTACCGAAATTTTAGGTAATGGATCATTGCCGGTTGATACGGTAGTGGCTAACGGTTTAGCTCAAAACCAAGGTGTTGATTTTGCCAAAGCTATCACTAATAAAGGAATGCAATACGACAAGAAAAAAGCACAAGAACTCTGGAAAGAAGGTCTACAAGAGCTAGGTTTGACTAAGGTTTCGTTGACTTTACTCAATCGTGATACGGATACTGCTCAAAAGGTAAGTGAATATTTACAAAGTGCACTTGAACAAGCTTTACCTGGTTTGAGCGTAAATGTAAGCAATGTACCATTAAAAACGGCACTAGATCGTTCTGATAAAGGTGACTATGATATTACTGTTTCTAGTTGGGTAGCTGATTTTGCTGATCCAATTACCTTTTTAGATATGTTTACCAGTGGTAATTCTTACAACTATGGTAAGTGGAGTAACGCTCAATATGATCAATTGATTACAGCATCTAAGACACAAGATGTTAATGATCCAAACAAGCGTTGGCAAGATTTAGTCGATGCTTCAGATGTTTTAAATGAACAACAAGGGATTGTGCCACTTTATCAAGAAAATCAAGCAATGTTGTTGCGTCAAAACGTTAAAGGGTTGATCATTGATTCTTCTGGGGTGACATTTACGTGGAAACATGTCCAAATTAAATAATAAAAAATCGGATATTCGGTGGGATATCCGATTTTTTTACACAAAATATGCTTATTTTATAAATTTTTATGCAAAAAAACTTGATAAAAAATATCTTTTGTTATAATGAATAAAAATAGAAGAAAAGAGAGCGTCAGGTTATGAAAATTCAAAAAATATTAAAGTCAAGTCTTGTTCTTTGTGGGTTAGCCTTTGTATTAGGAGGCTGCGGTAAGGCACAAGCAGATCAAAAAGCTAAACAAGTCTTAAATTGGAGTTCTGGGGCTGAATTGACGACGATTAATTCATCTTTGGCGATTGATTCGACTAGTTTTGACATTATCAACAACAGTATGGAAGGTTTGTATCGTTATACAAAAAATAATCAGGTTAAACCTGCTTTGGCACAAAAGGTCAGTGTAAGCGATGATGGTTTGACATATAAGGTTGATTTGAAGAAAAATACTAAGTGGTCAAATGGGCAAACTGTAACTGCACAAGATTTTGTTTATGGTTGGCAACGTACGGTTGATCCTAAGACTGGTTCGCAGTATTGCTACTTATAATGGAATAAAGAATTATTATGGAAGGACAAAAAGAACCATAAGAACTTGGAATTAAGGCGACTGGAAAGCATCATTAGAAATTACCTTAGAAAAAAATATTCCTTACTTTAAATTATTGCTAGGTTTTCCATCATTTTATCCCCAAAACCAAGATGCAGTACAAAAATATGGTAAAAAGTATGGTACAGCAGCCAAATACATAGTTTATAATGGTCCATTTGTTCTAAAAGGCTGGAGTGGTTCTAGTCTGACATGGAAATTGGTCAAAAATAATGCTTATTGGGATAAAAAAGATGTTAAGCTACAAGCAGTTAATTTTAAGGTTAACAAGACAACATCAACATCTTATAACATGTATCAAGACAAGCAATTAGATATGACACCTCTTAGTTCTGAACAAGCACAACATTTAACCAAAGATCCTGGTTATACGGTAGGTAAACAATCCCAAACGTATTATATTGATTTTAACCAAGACAAGGCATTGTTTAAAAATCAAAATATTCGGCAAGCAATCGCAGCTGCTATCAATAAAAAACAATTGGCCAACGAGGTTTTAGGTGGTAGTGCACAAGCTATTGATACGGTGGTTGCTAAAAGTTTAGTCCAACAAGATGGTGTTGATTTTACTAAAGCCATTAGTAATAAAGGGATGAGTTTTAATAAGAAGAACGCTAAAAAATTATGGCAAACAGGACTAAGCGAATTAGGTTTAGATAAGGTGTCAATTACCTTATTGATTCAAGACACGGATACGGCTAAAAAAGTTGGTGAATATTTGCAAAGTTCACTTGAACAAACATTGCCAAACTTAACGGTTAATGTTAGCAGCGTACCGTTAAAAACAGCACTAGATCGGGCTGAAGCTGGTGATTATGATATCACGGTTTCTAGTTGGGGAGCAGATTTTGCTGATCCGATTACCTATCTTGATTTGTTTACAAGCGACAACACCAATAACTATGGCCGTTACAAAAACAGTCAATACGATCAATTAATTGAAGCATCACGGCAACAAGACGTTAATGATCCTGCTAAACGTTGGCAAGATTTAATAGCAGCATCAGATCTACTAAATGAACAACAAGGAATCGTACCGTTGTATTAATCTAAACAAGCAATGTTGGTACGCTCAAATGTTAAAGGTTTAATCATCAACTCTTCTGGTGGTACTTACACTTGGAAAAATGTTGAAATAAAATAATTAGCTAAAAAATCCCGTCAAATCATAAGATTGACGGGGTTTTTTAGTGCAAGTAATTACTGATGTGATAATACAAAGTTAAGTCTTCTTGGAAGTAATCACTAGTTGAGTAATTAAAAGGTTGTTCATTTTTTAGATAATTTAACTCTTCGATACGTAAAGTAGGGCTATTTTCTGGTAGATTAGCTAAAGTTGCTTCGTCTTTGGTCAACCGATGCAACGAAATGTATTCGTCAGCTGTTTTGATTTCAACGTTATAATTTTCGGTAATAAAAGCAAAAATCGAATTTTGACAAGCCTCTTCTGGTAAGTACGGTACAACTTCGCGCAGATAATAGGCACGCTCTAGGCTAAAGAGTTCATCTTTGATTTTGCGCAAACGTTTGATGTAATAAATAGAACTACTAGGATCGCATTTTAAAAACTTAGCAATTTTATTTCCAGCAACTTTTGTTTCGAGCTTTAAAATTGTTGAGACTACAGGATAGTCTTTATGAAAAGCATTCATCCCGACTTTGTTAGCCAAGTTCATCAGATTTTGACCGCTGTGTAAAGGTGTACTGACAAAGTAGCCACTACCTTGAATACGGCTGATAATTCCTTGGTTGTGTAAGACATTGATGGCACTTCTAATAGTGTTGCGACTAACAAGATACATTTTCATCAATTCTGCTTCACTCGGGAGTTTTTCTACAAAAGTATGGTTAAAGATTTTGGTTGCAATATCACGTGCGATCTCTTGATACTTCAAAACCATAAATTTGTCCTCCTTAATTGTTTTAAAGGTACTTGTAAAATTTGTACCAATATGATATAACTATATTGTAATCGAAAACGCTTAATCATTCAAGCGGAGCGAAATGAAATCGCTTAATGATTTGGTGAATTATGGAGGTAATTTATTATGGCTGAAAAGACAATTATGTTATGCTGCGCTGCAGGTATGAGTACAAGTATGTTGGTTGCAAAGATGCAAAAGGCTGCTGAAGCACAAAATAAGGATGTTGAAATTTTTGCGGTATCCGCTTCTGAAGCTGATAACGAATTAGCAACAAAGAACATCAACTGCGTGTTACTTGGACCTCAAGTTCGTTACATGGAAGCAGACTTCAAGAAGAAACTTGAAGGTAAGAATATTCCATTGGCTGTTATCGATATGCAAGCATACGGTATGATGAATGGTGAAAAAGTTTTAGGTCAAGCATACGAAATGATGGGCGAATAGTTTTTTTAATTAGGATCGCAAAGGAGAATTAGGGATGTCAGAAGAAGTAAAAAACCAAGTGTCAGAAGAAGAACAATTAATGATTACAATGGGCTTAATCATGAATGCAGGTAATGCTAAGTCTTTTGGTGTAGAAGCAATCAAGGCTGCTAAAGAAGGTAACTTTGAATTAGCACACCAAAAATTAGATGAAGCACAAAAAGCACTTGTGGAAGCTCATAATACACAAACTGGGATGTTGACACAAGAAGCACAAGGAAACCATGCCAACGTTACATTGTTGACTGTTCATTCTCAAGATCACTTGATGACTGCTATTACATTTTGTGATCTAGCTGCTGATTTCGTTGATGTTTACGAAAAATTGGCTGATTTAAAGAAATAATTTAAAAATATTAGGAGGGACGCACCTTTATGAGCAATCACAAAGGGCGGCCCTTTTTTATCAAAAACATTTTAAGAAAGAATGTGTGGTTTTTGGAAAAGACGTTATACTTAATGCGCCATGCCGAAACACTTTTCAATAAAATGTGTAAAATTCAGGGATGATGTGATTCACCTTTAACTAAAGAAGGAATCCAACAGGCTAAAAAGGCTGGTGCATTTTTAGCAGATGTTGATTTTGGCGCCGCTTATTGCTCGACTTCTGAGCGTTGTAGTGACACACTTGAATTAGTTAGAGCGCTACCTTATATACACGCTTAAAAGGTCTAAAAGAGGCCTTTTTTGGCGCGTTTGAAGGTGAACATGAATACTTAAATCCCAAGCGGGACCAATTAGAAGAATTTTTTGTACCTTATGGTGGTGAGACGCGTAGTCAAGTACAAAAACGTATGGTTGAAACGCTAACTGATATTATGCAAGATCCAAACAATCAAACTGTTTTAGTTGTCTCACATGCAGGATCTTCGATGTCGTTTTTAGCTAAATGGGGGGATCCAGAGATTGTTTTTGAACGTTTTGGACGTATCCCTAATTGTTGTATTTTTAAATATTTATATGATTCAACTACGAAAAGTTTTACATTATTAGATATTTATGATCCAACAGCATAAGGTTAATTTTTAGATAAAGGTAGGCTAGGTTAAGATGACTTTAGGTAAAGATTTTTTATGGGGTGGCGCAACTGCTGCTAACCAATATGAAGGTGGCTATCAAGAAGATGGCAAAGGATTAAATGCAATCGATGTTTTAACAAATGGTTCAGCAACTGAACCACGTAAGGTAACGTGGATTGATAAAAATGGACAGACTGGGTTTTCACCATTGGTTTGGGGAAAGGAGTTTAGTGTCCCTCAAGGCGCAAAACCTGCTTTGGTTGATGGTTATTACTATCCAAGTCATACTGCAACAGATTTTTATCATCATTATCAAGAAGATATCAAGTTAATGGCTGAAATGGGCTTTAAGGTCTTTCGCTTATCGATGAACTGGGCACGAATTTTTCCAAACGGTGATGACCAAACACCAAACGAAGCTGGGCTAGCTTTTTATGATAAGGTTTTTGATGAATGTGCTAAGTATGGAATTGAGCCATTGGTAACATTATCGCATTATGAGACACCGCTTGCCTTGATTAATAAGTATGGTGGTTGGATTGATCGTAAGATGATTACAATCTTTGAAAACTATGCTAAAACAGTTTTTACGCGTTATAAAGGTAAAGTAAAATATTGGTTGACATTTAATGAAATTAACGCAATGGATCACGCGCCATACATGGGTGGTGGTTTACTTGATCCAACACCGCAAAATCGAGCACAAGGAGCACATAATCAATTTGTAGCTAGTGCCTTAGCTGTCAAAGCCGCTCATGAAATTGATCCTGCAATGCGTGTTGGCCAAATGTTAGCTTATGCACCAATTTATGCTTACACTTGTGATCCAGCTGATCAAATTGCCATCATGGAAGAACAACAAAAGACGTTCTTTTATTCTGATGTGCAAACGGGTGGGTATTATCCAGAATATCGCTTGAAATACTATGAACGTGCTGGCATCAAGTTAGACGATACGCCAGAAGATTATGAATTGTTGGCTAAATATTCCGCTGATTTCTTGAGTTTTTCTTGTTATAGTTCGGCAGTTGTGACGACGCATCAACAAGCCGCTAAAGCAGATGGCAACTTAGGGATGGCCGGCGTAAAGAATCCATATCTTGAAACCAATGCCTGGGGTTGGGCAACGGATCCACATTGTTTACGGTTAGCGTTAAATACCTTGTGGGATAGATACCATAAGCCATTATGGATTGTTGAAAATGGTTTAGGCTGGGATGATAAGCTCGAAGCAGACGGTAGCGTGCATGATGATTACCGCATTAAATATTTACGCGCCGCTATTAAATCGATGGATGATGCCGTTAATTTAGATGGTGTCGATTTGATGGGGTATGCAATGTGGGGTTGCATCGACCTTGTCTCAAATGGGACCGGTGAAATGAAGAAACGCTATGGCTTTGTTTATGTTGATCGTGACGATCTTGGTAATGGTAGCCTAAAACGGATTAAGAAAGATTCATTTTATTGGTACAAAAAAGTCATTGCTTCAAACGGGTCTGATTTAGATTAATAATCTTTGGATAGATGCTACTGGTTAACAGCTAGCATCTATTTTTATACAAAAAAACCATCCGTCTTGACGGATGGTTTTTATTTCCCGTAAATTGGGAAGGAATTTTTATTTTACTGTTAAGCAAGTCTGGTTAGGTTAGATGGTTACAGAAATGATTTATTTTTGTTTGCTTAACAGATCAATAACATCATTAGGCTCAATACCACTAAAGTAAGCACTTAAATCAAAATCAGCTAAAGCTTTAGCAATGGTATCAGCATCATAAACTACGCTGATTAAGGCTGTTTCAAGGTCGTTGACGGCTTTAGCACCGAAGAAATCACCATAGATTTTAGCGACAGTAATCTTGCCGTTTTCAACGACGTAACGAGCATCGATGGTTCCACCTACGAATTTTTGGCGCCGTTGCACACTAAATTCAGGGGATTTACCATAGACCCAATCCCAATTGCTATAAAGTTCTTGGGTAATCTTTTCAATTTCTTTTTTGTCGGTTTCATCTAGATTAAAAGCAAAAGCTTGGGCTTGTTCTAGTGTATCGACTTTGAGAAGTTTTTTAATTAATTCATCTCTAAATCCAAAAGCATCCAAATCTTGGTATGCTGGTTTTAGATAAGGTTTGATGTTAGTAACACGTGAGCGCACAGACTTGATACCTTTTGATTCAATCTTATCTCGAGGAACACGCAAGGCACTAGCAACTGCACTTGTATCAACGTCAAACATCAAGGTTCCATGGCAAAAGCTAATCCCATTTTTGGTATACATTGCATTGCCGGAGAATTTTTTATTATCAATGATAATATCGTTGCGTCCGTTAACTTGCGCACCAGTTGCGCCCATGTCGTGTAATACATCGACGATTGGTTGCAAGATACTTGAAAAATCACCGAATTGTTGTTTTTCAGCAGGAACGACAAAGCTATAGCATAGATTGCCTAAATCTTGATAGACTGCACCCCCACCAGAAAGACGGCGAGTAACTGTTACGCCGTTTTCTTGGCAGTAAATCGGATCGATTTCTTCCATGGTGTTTTGGTTACGCCCTACGATGATGCAAGGTTTTTCGATATAAAACAACATGAAAGGTGGTTTGATTTTACCAGAGTTGAGCAAATATTGTTCAGTTGCTAAGTTTGTGCGAATATCATTGGTTTGCATTGCTAGATATTGCATCTAATTCACCCCTTAGATGTTTGTTGGGAACCCTAAACCAACATCAGCAGCATCCATGACAGCTTCACTGATTGATGGATGTGGATGGATAGTTAAGGCAACGTCATCAACGGTTGCACCGGCTTCAATAGCTAAGGTCAATTCACTGATCAAGTCAGAAGAGTGTGCCCCAACGATTTGAGCTCCGACTAAAATGTTAGAGTCTTTGATAAAGACTAAGCGTACAAAACCATTTGTTGCACCCATTGAGATTGCACGACCATTAGCTGCAAATGGGAATTGTGCTTTTTTAACGTCTAAGCCTTGTTCTTTAGCTTCCGCAAAGGTTAAACCAGTTGTTGCAATCGAAGTGTCTGTATAGCAAACAGCAGGCATTGCATGGTAATCAACAATTGTTGGCTTACCTGCGATTGCTTCGGCAGCAACTTTACCTTCGTAGCTAGCTTTGTGTGCTAAGGCAAAGCCAGGAACCACATCACCAATTGCATAGATGTTTGGTACACTTGTACGGCTTTGAGCATCAACTTCGATTAAGCCACGTTCATCAATTTTAACACCAATTTGTTCTAAGCCCATGTCGCGTGTGTTAGGGCGACGACCAACGGAAACGATGCAGTAATCAGCTTCGATTTCCATATCTTTACCATTGACGTTAGCGGTGATGATTACGGAATCTTTTGTTTGTTCAGAATTCTTAGCAAAAGCATTAGTGTAAATATCTACACCTTGTTTGCTAAAGTGATGTTCAACAACTTTCACCAAGTCTTTTTCATAGTTAGCTAAGATTGAATCAGAGCCTTCTAAGATAGAAACGTGTGCACCTAAGTTAGCGTAAGCAGAAGCCAATTCAGAACCGATGTAGCCCCCACCGATTACAACTAAACGTTTAGGAACTTCTGTTAAAGCTAAAGCGCCAGTTGAATCAAGCACACGTCCTTCGAATTTAAAATTAGGAATTTCAATTGGATGACTACCAGTTGCGATAATCAAGTTGTTGAAAGTATAAGTTTGTGCGTTGTCTTCGCTATCTAAGACACGCAATGTGTTTTCGTCTTTAAGGTAAGCATTACCCCAAATAACATCGATTTTGTGTTTCTTAAATAAACCAGCAACACCACCGGTTAATTGAGAAACAACTTTTTGTTTCCATTCTTGGGTCTTTGAAAAATCAAGGTTAGCTGCGGTTACACGCAAACCCATGTCTTGGGAATTCATTGCATTTTGGTAACGGTGTGCGGCTTCAATTAAAGCCTTAGATGGAATACAACCAACGTTTAAGCAGACACCGCCAATGTATTCACGTTCAATCACAGTAACTTTTTGACCTAATTCAGCTGCATGAATTGCAGCAACATAACCACCAGGGCCCGCCCCGATGACAACTGTATCTAGTTCGATTGCGAAATCTCCAACAACCATTCTTATCCCTCCATTAATAGCAATTCTGGTTCGCCAAGTAATTCTTTCAAGCGGTTAAGTGCCTTTTGAGCAGTTGCACCGTCAATCACACGGTGGTCAAAGGCCAAGGAAAGTTTCAAGACTCTAGCAGCCATGACTTCATCGCCTTGAACAACTGCTTCCTTGGTGATGCGACCAATACCTAAGATGGCAACTTCTGGCCAGTTAATGATTGGTGTAAAGAATCCACCACCAACAGAACCGATGTTAGTTAAAGAAATGCTTGCATGTTTCATATCTTCAACTGTTAATTTACCTTCTTTAGCCTTGGCTGTGTTTTCTGTGATTTGTTTTGCGATGCCAAATAAACTCATTTGATCTGCATGCTTGATGTTTGGCATAAACAAACCACGTTCAGTATCGGTTGCGATACCAACATTGATGAAGTCATTAAAGATCATTTGCTTGTTGTCCATATCAACAACTGAGTTAAAGATTGGGAATTCTTTAAGCACAACAGCAACGGCTTTGACGATGTAAGCCAAGAAGGTTAGGCGGACATCTTTTTGTAAAGCCAATTCTTTGTATTTTGCACGATGTTCCCATAATTTATCCACGACAACTTCATCAAAGACATGAACGTGTGGGATTTCTTGAACTGAGCGTGCCACTGATTTAGCGGTTGCGTAACGAACAGCTGACATTTTTTCAGCATGTTGTGGCCAAGCTGCATCGGCAATAACTTGTGGTGCTTTAGCTGGTTGTTTAACTTCTTGTTCTTCACTAACAACGATTGGAGCACTACCTTGAGTTAAGAATTGATCGATATCACTACGTAAAATTTGGCCGTGGTTACCTGTACCCTTAACTTGAGTCAAATCAACACCTTTCTCACGTGCATAAGCGCGGACTACAGGCATAGCTAAAACAGGTAAGCTGTGGTCTTGAACGCTAGGTGCATTTGTAGCTGCGATTGCTGGTGTGGCAGGGGTTGTTTCTTGTGGCTTAACTTCAGCATTAGCTTCTTGAGCAGGTGCTTCTTCTTGGCTTTCATCAACATTACCCAAACCTTCAGCAACTTCAAGTTCGATCAAAGGATCGCCAACTTCGGCCGTTTCACCTTCAGCCACTAAGATTTTAATAACTTTACCAGCCACAGGAGATGGTAATTCTTCTACTGATTTATCATTTTCAATTTGTACTAATTCGCCGTCAACTTGGACTTCGTCGCCTGGCTTAACGTGCCATTCACCGATTGTTCCTTCGGCGATACCTTCACCGATATCGGGTAATTTAAATTGATATCTACTCATTAATTTTTACCTCCAATTAGTAGTTCACGATTTCTTTGACCTTAGCGATAATATCGTTTTTATTTGGTAACCATGCATGTTCTGCTTCACCAAATGGATATGGTGTATCTGGCGCATAAACACGACCGATTGGTGCTTCTAAAGACATAATGCCTTTTTCAGCAATGATTGTAGCTACTTGGCTAGAAACACCAGCTTGTTGTTGTGCTTCTTGTACCAAGACAACACGTCCAGTTTTTTGAACAGAAGCGAGGATTGTTTCTTCATCAATTGGTGAAACTGTTCGTAAGTCAACAACTTCAACATCGATACCTTCTTTAGCTAAAGCATCAGCAGCTTTTAAGCTTTCTTGAACCATGTAGCCATAAGAAATGATAGTCAAATCTTTACCTTCACGTTTAACATCTGCTTTGTCTAACGGGATAGTGTACATTTCTTCAGGCACTTCTTCTTTGACAGAGCGATAAAGTTTCATATGTTCCAAGAAGACAACGGGATCATCTGAACGAATCGCAGAAAGTAATAAACCTTTAGCATCGTATGGACCACTTGGGATCACAACACGAATTCCTGGTGTTTGTGCCATCAAACCTTCTAAACTATCAGAGTGAAGTTCAGGAGTATGCACACCACCACCAAATGGTGCACGGATTGTCACTGGCATTTTACGGCTCTTACTCATACGGTAGTGAGTCCGTGAGATTTGACCAGCAATTTGATCCATAACTTCAAATACAAAACCAAAGAATTGGATTTCACAGATAGGGCGGAAACCTTGTAAAGCTAAACCAAAGGCTAAACCACCAATACCAGATTCAGCTAGTGGAGTATCAAAAACGCGGTCTTTACCGTGAATGTCTTGCAAGCCATCGGTTGCACGGAAAACTCCACCGTTACGTCCAACGTCTTCACCAAAGATTAATACTTTGTCGTTGTTCTTTAATTCTTGGTCCATGGCTTCTGTAATAGCCTTAATCATTGTGATTTTTGCCATTTTATTTAGCCTCCTTTGCCTTGAAAACCGCAATTTGATCTTGTAAGGTTTGCGGTGTATCGATAAATGTGTTTTCTAAGAATTCACTGATCTTTTGAACAGGAGCTGCTTCAGTTTCTTTGATTGCTTCGTTGATTTGTTCGTTGAATTCTTCTTCCCAACTTTGTTCTAATTCAGATGTCCAAAGACCTTTTTCAAGCAAGTATTTACGCATTCTGATCAATGGATCTTTTTGTTGCCAATCGCCTTCTTCAGCAGAAGTCCGGTAACGTTTTGGATCATCACCGGATAATGTATGTGGACCATAGCGATAGGTTAATGTTTCGATTAAAACAGGGCCGTTGCCAGCAACGCTCCAATCACGAGCAGATTTAGTAACCGCATAAACGGCTAAAGCATCCATACCATCTACTTGAACGCCAGGGATTCCGGCAGCAACAGCTTTTTGTGCTAAAGTAGGTGCAGCTGTTTGCAAAGCACGTGGCACAGAAATAGCGTAACCGTTGTTTTGAACAAAGAAGATAGCAGGTGCTTTGAATGCGCCGGCAAAGTTCATTCCTTCGTAAAAATCACCTTCAGAAGTACCACCATCTCCGGTGTATGTGTAAGCGACATTAGGTTTTTGATTTCTCTTAAGACCTAAAGCAACACCGGCAGCTTGTACATATTGTGCGCCAATGATGATTTGTGGTGGTAAAGCTTGTAAACCTTCAGGATACTTGTTTCCCAAAGCATGACCTTTTGACCACAAGAATGCTTGATAAAGTGGTAAACCGTGTTGAACTAATTGTGGAATATCACGGTAAGCGGGCAATAAGAAATCTTCTTTTTCCATTGCAAAGTTAGAAGCAATTTGGCTTGCTTCTTCGCCAGCTGTTGGAGCAAAAAAGCCCAAACGACCTTGGCGGTTAAGTTTGGTTGAACGTTCGTTTAAAACACGTGACCAAACCATTTGTTTGAAGAGTTCTACTAACTCTTCATCGCTCAATAAAGCAGCCAACTCTTGATCAACCACTTTTCCGGTTTCATCTAAAACACGGATAGGTTCGATCTCAGGGGCTGCGTTTAATTTATCAAAATCTATTCTACTCATCTATAAAGCCTCCTAAATCAGTTATTGCTACAATAAGCAATTTTTTAACTATATGACAAAAAACCGACAAACAAATCATTTCTTTACTGTAACGCTTACACAATGAATGTTACTCTGTTTGTTTAACGTTGTAAACATTGTTGCATCTTGCACATATTGTATATATATGTTAAATAACTGATAATAATTGAAATTAATATGCTGAAAAAATTTTAAATTGTGCACAATGTGACTTTTTTCACTAATGTCTTTAAATTAATCTTTAAAATTTTTATTAAGAAGGTAACCTGATATATTGACGATATGCATCTTTTTAGACGATTTTCCAGATAGGACTAGTTTTTTTGCGTGAAAAATTGCATAATTTAATGTAGTTAGATAAACTTAAAACAAACATAATTTGTTTGTGATGGAGGTAATATAAGATGCTTTTAGGAAGTGTTGAAGCCGGCGGGACAAAATTTGTCTGTGCGGTCGGTGATGAAAATTA
This sequence comes from uncultured Lactobacillus sp., assembly GCA_905204935.1. Taxonomy (GTDB): domain Bacteria; phylum Bacillota; class Bacilli; order Lactobacillales; family Lactobacillaceae; genus Ligilactobacillus. The sequence goes on along the minus strand of CAJLBJ010000007.1, from coordinate 1,192 downwards.
TCAAGTAAAAGAAATGGTCCAATTTCCAACGACTACACCTGAAGAAACATTAGCTAAGACAAGTGAATTTTTTGCACAATTTCCTGATTTAAAGGCAATCGGGATTGCATCATTTGGTCCGATTGAAATTCGCAAGGACTCGCCTAAGTACGGCTATGTGACAACTACACCAAAGCCAGGTTGGCATGATGCTGATTTCTTAGGAACATTAAAGAAGACCCTAGATGTACCAATGGCATGGACAACTGATGTAAATGGTTCGGCTTATGGTGAATACGTTGCTTACAAGGATGCCGGTCAAGAATTAAGTTCATTAGTATATTACACAGTCGGAACTGGAATCGGGGCTGGAATCGTGATCGATGGCAAGCTAGTAGGCGCGAAGGGTCATCCAGAAATGGGCCATGTCTTGGTAAAACGTCATCCAGAAGACTTAGATTTCAAAGGTGTTTGCCCATATCATGGTGATTGTTTAGAAGGCGTGGCAGCTGGCCCAAGTTTTAAGGCGCGTTTAGGGATTGCCGGCCAAGATGTACCGTTTGATAACCCAACTTGGGATATCGTGGCCTATTATGTGGCCCAAGCCGTGATGCAAGCGACTTTAACCGTGCGCCCAGATAAAGTTATTATCGGTGGTGGGGTGTCTAGCGAGACATTCTTGCAAAAAGTTCGCGCGCAATTTAGCGAAATGTTAAATGACTATGTCGAAGTCGGTGATTTGGCTGAATATATCGTGATGCCAAAAGTTGCTAACAATGGTTCGGCAACTTTAGGTGATTTTGCCTTAGCAAAGCAAGCTTTAGAAGAAGGGAAATAAGTGATTTTAAAGGTAGTTGTTGTATGCAACTGCCTTTTTGTTCAAAAAAAGCGCAAATTTTTAAGAAAGAAAACATATTTTTTTAATTAAATCTGTATAAGATAGTCATATTTTTTTCACAGGTAAGCATTAGTATATAAGCATACCCAATAGCAAAACAAGTTTCATAACTTTTTTTCTCTATAAAAAGTAAACATACTAAAAGTGCTTATCTTTATAGGAAAGACTACTCTTTTTTCTTCGCGGTTTTCCCCTTAACCGCGAAGTTTTTTTATTTTTGTGGAAACTTAAAAGAATAAAAAACCCCTGAAATCACATGGGGCTATAATGCCTTCTAAGTATACAGATAAAATATATAAAATCATCGTATACTTG